>CAYUXW010000008.1:0-64845 GCA_964449115.1 uncultured Erysipelotrichaceae bacterium
CCAAAAATAGTTTGAGAATCTGGCAATTTATCGATTAATGAAGAACTTGTAAAGACTAATTTATAAGTTTTCATTTTTGTTCCTCAAAATCTTGATATTCAATTTTTACCTTTCCATATCCACGTGAGCCACTTCCACCTAAATAGTTTAGCTCTAAATATTCTAATCCTTCTTTGATTAAATTCTTTAGTGTTTCTTCATTATCATCAACAAATACCATTAAATCTATAACTCCATCAAATTCAGTAGTTGCAGGAACTCTTTCTATCATTCTTGGATTTGCCGCTTTTCCTTTAATAGGGTTAATTGAGTTTTCTGCTTTTATTTCAGTGAAAATTCCTTTTCCTAAGGTTTTTTCTAATCTTTCTTTAGAATCAGCAGATAAAACTGCATCTCTAAAAATACAACGTGTTACTTTAATCTCATCATCCTCAGTAGGTTCAAAAAGTTTTTTAATATCATCCTTATCTTTTGGAAAAACTAATTTATCATTTTGATTAATTCCATTTCTATATAGAAATAATGATTTAATTTTTCCTTTGATAGAACTTCCTGGAATATAAGGCTCTTTGGTAAGAGCATTTTTTATTACTTCAGCATCTGCACCTCCGATATCAAAATTATCTGAAGATCCTCCAATATGCATTCCTGTTAATAAAATAATGTTGTAATTTAAGCGATAAATTTTTTTAAGCATTTTGTTTCCCCTTTCTATCCCCTATATGCGCTTTTGTGAAAAGCAATTATAGCTGTAAATAAATCATTGAATAATTGTATATCTGCAGTTGTTTTAATTGTATTTTCATTAATATTTTCAACAACAAATTCATACAATCCTCTTAATTTGCTATCTCTTCCTGCGTTATAAGCAGCCATTGGTACTGCACTGAATAGTTTAATTTTTGCTTCATTAAAATTATCATTAGCACTACTTTCTTTACAAACTTGAAGAATTTTTCTTAATTGATGTGGTGGAATACGATTGAACTCTTCAGCTTTTTTATAAGCTATTCCATCAACAAGGTATATTTGTTCTTTATCCTTATAATGAGTAGTCAATGGTACACTTATCTTTTTAAAATAATTTGATGGTTTTTGATAATTTTGATTTCTGTTTCCTCTTGCTTTGTATTGGCTCATATTTTATACCTCCCTACTAATTAACATTGCAATTTTAATTTCTAATACTTTTTTCTTTATTTGTTTGTCATTTCTAATTTCTAAAACATTTTCTTTCAATACTCTTTTCGTAGTTTCATCTTTGATATTTCTTTCGATTGAATACAACAATAATGGCATCGTTCTAATAAATTGATGATATGACTTTTCATCCATCACCCTTAGATGTTGATACAACATTCCCCTTGATAACTTATTTTGCTCTAATAGATTTTTGTAAACTTCAGCTTTTTGTAAAACACTAGAATACTCTGAATATGATAATGTGTTATCTAATAATGAAATGCTATTTTTCCCCTTGTTATTTTTAGAATCTGAAAGCATTTCTTCAGCCTTTTCAATTCCAAATCTTATCGGTTCTTTTGGTTTTTGAATATAAATGCCTGTAGATAAAGTTATGTTCTCATTTAAAACAAACTCAGCAAATTTATTTCTTATTTCCAAAGCTAAATATAATATTCCCTTAACTGGACCAATTATAACCAAGTCATCTCCACCAGCATAATTGATATAAAACATTGTTTTATTATCAGCATATTTTTGAATGTTAGGGTTTAGTTTTTTTGATGTGTCTTTACAAATGTTAACTAACTTAATTCCGAAAAAGTTTTCTAACATTCTACTTAATGTTAAATATTTTGAAATTGAACGAGTTCCCTTTTTTAATCCATAAGCAAATATTGCTCCTAAATTATCTACATCCATCTTTAGAATCCCCATCTTTTTATCACCTAGAGAATCTTCTATCATGTCATTACATATGCCTTCAAAATTTACTACATCCCCATTTTTTATTGGAACACTGTTAGCTAAATATTTAACATTTCCCTCTTTACTACAATTTATTGATTCTTGATATTGATAATTCTCTGGGTTATCAGAATCTAACTTACACAACTTTATTGAATCGTTTCCAATTGTTAAAGTTGATTTATCCAACAAACTATCAAAGCTATAATAAATCAAGAAATTGTCATTTTTAGATAAAAATTCTGAAATGATTGTTATTTTTTTGCAAACATCACACATCTTTTTTCCTATTTCAATCAAAGTTGTTTCACACATTGGACATTCAACTTTATTAGTGCTTGATGTAAAATAAAAATAATCATTTAAAAGTAAATTATGTTTTTTAAACTTTTCTTTTTCCAAATTAGCTTTCAGTTCAATTGCTCTATTGACCTTAAATTCTTCTAATTCAGTTTCATTACATTTAACAGTTGAATAAACAAATGATATTTCAGTTTTAAAAAGCTCATAAAGATTTTTACTTAATTTAATATATTTCTCTTTTATTATTTCCTCACAACCTTCTGTATATGGTAGAAGAAGCAAAGCTCCACCACCAGTATTAAAAATAATATTAGCTTGTGTTAAAGAGAAAATATTTAAAAATGCATATGCTACATAATTGCAAATTAATGAGACTAGAAAAGAGCGGCCTCTTAATGCTTTAGCAATTCCCTTTTTAGCTTCTCTTCCTTCAGTTACTTTGTAAATGAATTTTTGAATCCCAGAAATATCAAATTCTAACATACAGAACTCTTTTTCATTATTTGTGATTGCTAAACATCCTGCAATTGCTGATGTCAGTTTTAAGTGGTCAAATAAACTAACAAATACATTTCCGCCTTCATAAGTTGAACTAGGTATTGTTGAAGTATATTCTTGTAGTTTTGCATATAACACATCAAAGCCTCTTCTAGTTATGCTTTGACTATAAGGATAACTTTCTTCTACATCTTCAACAAACTCTTTATATAACCTATCATATTCATCGCTAGCATCTTCAATGCTTTTAGTTTGATAATTTACAGTTGGATTAGACAAATCGCTCAATTTACACAAATCAAAAATAGTATTTTCTTTTTGTTTGCCAAAATCAACTTCATAGAAAATAGAATTCATCCTTTTAGTAATAAAATGCCCTTTACTATTGTTTGCTTCTAAGTCAAAATCCTCATCTCTTCTATCAATTTTTGATGCAATAATGTCAGCATTTTTTAAGATTTGAAGCAATTTATTGTCTTCATTTTTATGGTGCGAACTTGTCACCCTTTCGAATTCATTTTCCAAACTCAAAATATCCATAAAAAATCTTGAAGTATAACCACTATGTAAATGTGTATAATGATTATCTCTGGTTGGAACTGGAAACAATTCTTTTTCATTTAAATCTGATTTCACTACGGTTCTTTGTCCGAATTTACCTATATCATGTAACAAACCAGCAAATGAAGCCTCTAAAACTTTATCAACCATTTTTACCACCTCTTTCATGAATAACCTTAATTACTTTTAGCATCGACTCGTTAAGACTGTTGGCTTTGTTAATTTCCACTGCTTGACCATGATTAACTTTATTTCTTACTTCAGAATAAAAACTGTTTATTGTCAAAGCATTGTTTTGCACTATATTTTTTATATCAATATCTATTTCAATATGCTGATCAAATCCTACTATATTATTATCATTTCTACTATTATTTAAATTTAAATACGCTATTCCATACATTATTCTTTGAGATAGCAAATAATTATCTTCCTTGTTATTAGCAACTACTCTATCCTTAACACAACAATTAATTATTTCATTTCTAAATAGCTGATCAATAAAAGTTATTGCTGCCTGTGTTCTACGATGCGAAATAAATAATTCTATTAGTTTTATAGACTTATAACAATCATTTTTCTCATCTTCAATAACTTTAAATTTTTCATAAATACTTCTAACAAAAGGTTTAATTATTACATATTCTATTTTCTCATCCCTTATTATACTTTTACATGAGTCACATATATTTTTACAACTTTTAAGTGAACCTTCTAAATCAGATGTTTCCATCTTTAAATTCATTGAAGACATATTATTAATTAAATTAAATAATTTTTGATCTTTGGTTTTTAACTTGTCTATTACATTTATATCAATAAATAACGTGTTTTCAAACAACGATAGAGCTTCACCAAGTTCTTGTTTTCTGTAATCGCTGACAAAGTCTTCTAATGTTGATTCTTCACCATTTTTTTCAAGTTTACCATAATAAATATGTTTAATATTTACTCCTTTACTCTTTTCAATATATCTCAACATAAATAGAAACTTAATTGTCATATTTCTAAATGAGTGAGTTATATCTATAACTACAGATTCACTTTGAATCTGATCCTTTAATATCTCTACAAACTTTTCAGAAGATATATTTTGATCTATAATTTTTTTTTGAAACTTAATGTCATATTTTTTCACCATTTCTTTAAAATCAGAACCATATTTTTCCCATGACTCCTTAGTGAAAAAAACAAACAATCTATTTATTTGATTTTCATGTTTTTTAAGAACAAACTCTTGAACAAATCTAGTAAAAAAGAGGTCATTTTCATAAGAAAAGGCAACTTGCTTATAACCTTCCTTTCCTCCAATTCCCAAAAAAGAAAAATAATCCATTATATATTCTCCTTTCTTTCTAATTCTATTAACTTATAATAATTTTAGCATATTTTCTTTATAATTAACTAATTGTTTTTAGTAATATGGATTTAATATATAGTTTCAATAAAAATATCCTTATAGATTTTTAACTTGATAATTGTACCTTTTCACACTTTTTTCTAATATTAGCGATTTACAATTTAGGTTAATACTTTTCTTTAAACTCAAATAATATATTATGTAAATATATATCAAGATATCTAATAGCAATTTCCCTTACTTTAGGTGGGATACCATAATAAGATTCAGCAACACTTCATGTTATGGCCGCAAGAGTATCACTATATCTATCAAGCGATATAGCATTTCTAATGGTATCTTCAAAACTTAAGTCACTTTCCATTATCGCCTTAACAATAGCTAAAGTCATTACATAATCATCTGTAACAAAACAATCATCAGTAAATCATTCAAAATCTTTTGTTTTAATATTGTCCCATTCAAAACGAGAACCAACAATATCACCTATTATTGTGCCTAACATTTAAGCACTCCCTTTCATTTATTCCTATAACAATATTATACAGTTTAGTTAAAACTTGGATTGGTCAAATTTTTGGACTCTAAATTTTGTTATAAGGAAGATTTATAATCCTTGAATTTCATAGCATATGGATCGCCAATATAAATATCATTTATTTTTCTATCATCATCAAAAGAAATAATCATTGACATGCCTACTTTTTCGTTATTAGGTTTGGATTGTTCTATAATAAGGCCTATTTCTCCATCTGGTTGTGGCATTATTAACCTTTTCTTATTATGATCTACATCATCACCAGGAAATATAATTCCTGAAATAGTAAGTATATACCAGCTACCAACAAATTCAATTAAAAAATAATCAATTGTATCATCCTTTATAAGTTCAAACTTTTCATTATAGTATTCCAAAACTTCTTCTTTTCCTCTATAACGATTTCCACTATAGAGCGAAAACCACTTAACATCATCTGATAAAAATGGTTCTAATATCGAAATATCCTTAGTTTCATAACTTGTTCCTAATAAGTTTATGACATATTCAATATATTCCTTTGAATCTGTATCTGGAATATCACTAATATTAATATTTTGAAAACCTTCAAAATTAACTAAGTAACCCTCAGGGTCATTTTCAATTAATATTTCATTTTTAAATCTTTGATGATTTACAGCACCCAATCCTATTGAGGCATATAAAGGTATGGCATTAAATCTTCTAGCAAGTCTAAACATATTAAATTTGCTTGTAATAGCTATATTGGGCTGTTTTCTAACTTCATTTACTTCTACTAGAATTCCATAAAGTTTTCCATCTTTAGAAGCTACAACATTTGGATATACTATTAATCCATTATTAACACCTTCAATTTTATATCCTTCTTTTTGTAAATACTTAATTATTATATCTATAACACAATTTAGCATAGATTGCTTAGACATCAATTCATTATCTTTCATAATCTACCTCCATATTACTTAATTTTTTATCCTTAACAAATAAATACATTTTTATATATAATATTATTATATACAACAAGCAGTGACTGGATTGGGAATATATTTGGACATAAAAAATAAAGGATCGCTTTATGATCCTTTCCTGTTATTCAATTTTTATTTTAGTTATTTTAGATATATAATCTAAAAGTCCTTTATCCTCACAATATAAATAACATCCTTTTTGACCTCTGGACATTAATGTTTTATAAGTGTTTTTTATTATTTTATCTGCCAGTTCATAATTTTTTGTCTTTTTTATGCCCCATAAAGATCTGTCCGTTTTTGCCCTTTTGGTATAATCAGTGATAACTTTATTATCTTTAAAAATCAGATCTTTACCTATTATTATCCCGCAATAATCAAATTCCAAACCTTGGGCTGTATGGATACAACCTACTTGATCAAAAGAGTCTGCATCAATAGCCCAAGTTTTAGTATTATTGAAGTTCCATTTAGCTTTAAAATCATTTTCTAAAACAATATCATATAAATCTGGATCATTGTTATTCTTTGTTATCCAATCATAACAATATCCAGCAATCATACGAGCTTTATTGTTTGCGTTCTTTTTCCTTAGCTCTTCCCTCATTTTAGTTGGATTATCAAACAATTTTAAATCATAATCAAAATCAAAATCTATATTAGCTGTTTTTCTTATTGATAAAAGATTATCCAAAAAGGCCAAATAACCATCAGAACCATTACATCTAAACTGTGAAACCAAATTATAGTCTTCACCATGAAAAACTTTTGAACCTTCCTCTTCTGCAAACTTCTTGACCAATTCAACAGAACCTATATCATCTGTTGTAACTATTTGATCTTCATCAATAAAAAACACTGAAACTTTTGAAGCATGTATAATCTCCTTAATTTGGTTTTCTCCATAATTTTTAAACATTCCACTCTTTTCATTTAATCTATGTGCTTCATCTACTATCAGACAGTCAAAATAATTATTGGGAACATTTACAAATGAACCCGAACCCTTAAATAAATATTTTATATAATTTAGCTTAAATCTTCCTCTTTTTAACTTCTCAAAAAACACATGTCTTGGAGCGGCGTTTTTCGTTATATAATTCACCGCATATCCTTTGTTAATCAAATTACTTAGCAGTTGTATAGCTACTACTGTTTTGCCTGTGCCAGGTCCACCTTCAATAATAACTGTATATTTTTTATTTTCATTACCTATTTCATTTGACTCTTTCAATGATTTTTCAACAAGCATTCTAACAGTTTCATAAGCTACCTTTTGTTCATCTATCATATTGAATTCATCATTACCTCTAAGCATAGATGAAATAGCATCTTGTAATGCCTTTGCCGGTTTTAATTTGCCAAACTCTATCTTCATCAACAAATCAATATTATCTTTTTTCTTAATATAACTTTTAATGAAATTCCTCAGCTTCTTTGTATCTTCCTCTAAAAACAGAGGAGCACATTTAATAGCCTCTTTATAAAAGTCGTTATCAATATTATTTCTATTTATTTCTTTATAATTATGAAGATAAGCACAAGGAATTAAAGAAATATCATTTTTGTGTACATCTTCATTAAAATTTTCTATTACCTTTGCATAAGAATAGGCTTGATAACTAGGATGACTAACCAATCTATTTCCTCCACCAACATAAGTTTCAACAACATCAGGACTATTAGTGACAGAACTATTTTCCCATTGCTTCAATTCGACAACTACAATATTGTTGTTATTGTTTTCATCAATTCCAGCAATAAGAAAATCCACTCTCTTTTCAGTAAGTGGTATTTTATACTCAATTGCTATTTGGCATTCATCACTAATTTCAGAATCATCTATCGCATTTCTCATAAAATTCAGTGAATTTGCCCATGAACGATACTCCCTATCATTACCATAATTGAAATTAATCTTTGCAAACTCACTTGCAATCTTTCTAGCAATGACTCCGTCTCTTACATCATCCACAAATCCTTTTTTGTTGTTTTTATATATAATCATATTAATTCCTCTTTCGATAATTCTACTACACTATTAATATAGTTGCCAAGAAAAGCAAGCTTAATTATTATTTAGCTTAATTAACACACAACAAAAAATTGAATTTCCAGTCTTTTCATTCACTTAAATTGTTTAAATAATACAAAATAATTCAATCCTTAAGAACTATGTTGGTAGATAGGTGGTTGCCGACGCCGTTTAAATAATACAAAATAATTCAATCCTTAAGAACACCTCGAAATATCGCATAAGTTAACTGATGTTTAAATAATACAAAATAATTCAATCCTTAAGAACCCAACTCATCAGCTATCCAGTTTATAGATGTTTAAATAATACAAAATAATTCAATCCTTAAGAACTGCTTCTACTGGTGTTAATTATAATCCCGGTTTAAATAATACAAAATAATTCAATCCTTAAGAACGCTTTAAATAACCTTAAATGAGTTAGTAGGTTTAAATAATACAAAATAATTCAATCCTTAAGAACTTAACTCATAAAGTTGATCGTTGTATTCAGTTTAAATAATACAAAATAATTCAATCCTTAAGAACCTTCGTAACATAGATTCCCATTGTCATCATGTTTAAATAATACAAAATAATTCAATCCTTAAGAACAAATGATCTATGGTTCGATTGCTTCTGAATGTTTAAATAATACAAAATAATTCAATCCTTAAGAACAGTCTACGGACAAGATACAGCTTGCTGTTAGTTTAAATAATACAAAATAATTCAATCCTTAAGAACGTGACGTTGAAAGTTTTATGAAAATATATAGTTTAAATAATACAAAATAATTCAATCCTTAAGAACTAGTTTATCGTTCATTCAGTCACCTCACACGTTTAAATAATACAAAATAATTCAATCCTTAAGAACCCTTGCTTGAATGCTCGCTTGCAGGGCTTGGTTTAAATAATACAAAATAATTCAATCCTTAAGAACACATACTTTGCCGCCCTTTCCTTTGTCATTGTTTAAATAATACAAAATAATTCAATCCTTAAGAACATAATAATAAGTATATCCATAACCACTAGTGTTTAAATAATACAAAATAATTCAATCCTTAAGAACAATGTATACAATGGTTAATGGTAGTATTGAGTTTAAATAATACAAAATAATTCAATCCTTAAGAACCTACATTGATAAATCTGTAAGTTGTAGCAAGTTTAAATAATACAAAATAATTCAATCCTTAAGAACAACAAAATAAAGAATACCAAAATAAAGAAAGTTTAAATAATACAAAATAATTCAATCCTTAAGAACCCTTGCTTGAATGCTCGCTTGCAGGGCTTGGTTTAAATAATACAAAATAATTCAATCCTTAAGAACACATACTTTGCCGCCCTTTCCTTTGTCATTGTTTAAATAATACAAAATAATTCAATCCTTAAGAACTTAACTCATAAAGTTGATCGTTGTATTCAGTTTAAATAATACAAAATAATTCAATCCTTAAGAACCTTCGTAACATAGATTCCCATTGTCATCATGTTTAAATAATACAAAATAATTCAATCCTTAAGAACAAATGATCTATGGTTCGATTGCTTCTGAATGTTTAAATAATACAAAATAATTCAATCCTTAAGAACAGTCTACGGACAAGATACAGCTTGCTGTTAGTTTAAATAATACAAAATAATTCAATCCTTAAGAACATTATTATAATGTGAAAAGTAAAATAATATGTTTAAATAATACAAAATAATTCAATCCTTAAGAACTTCATATTACTTAACAATATCTAAACTTTGAGTTTAAATAATACAAAATAATTCAATCCTTAAGAACGTAATAGCAGTTGTTGTTGCGTTTATATCAGTTTAAATAATACAAAATAATTCAATCCTTAAGAACAGCAAAGACAAGACTTCACATTAAAGTTATGTTTAAATAATACAAAATAATTCAATCCTTAAGAACATAGCTTCTTCATCAAAGTATCTGAAATCGTTTAAATAATACAAAATAATTCAATCCTTAAGAACGCTACATTTGTATTGTTTACAAATATTCTCGTTTAAATAATACAAAATAATTCAATCCTTAAGAACCTATAACTTATTATATATCATTTTTTCCTTTATTTATAATGAGTTTTTACTTTTTCTCTAAATAATTTTTATTGAAAAAGTTAGATTTTGATCAGAAAATTCCTTATATAAATCAACAATTTCTTTGCTTTGAAAAGAAAGATTACTTTCTACAATAGGATTTAAAGCATACAATAATTTTTTAACTTTCTCTTTTTCTATTTCTAATTTAGCAAGAGAATTAAATTGCGATAACACTATCACGTTATCTATTTTTAAATTTACATTTTCATTCATTATATTATTATCAATAATAAATATCACACCTTTCTTTACCATTTTTTTAATCCATTCACTAACAACTCTATCGATTTCAAAATCAATATAAACAACACTAACTTTCTTTCTATTAATAAATAACATCAAGTTTAAATATATCAATCTTTTTTCACTAATTGATAACTCCTCATATTCAATCGCAAATACTTGTAATATTTTATTTATATCAAATTCATTGATATCAATTTCTACACTTCTAATCAACCCATATCCTAATATTCTTTTTATTTCATACATTCCTTTATCTGACAACATACTTTTAAAAGCTTTTCTAATATCATCTAAAGAAATAAACATTTCAGGATTATTTTCTATCACTAAACTAAACTCATTGTTGAAATCTGTTTTTGCCTTAAATTCTAAATTATCGTTTAACATACTTTCGTTTTCTAAAAAAATGAAACCAATTTCATTAAACTTCAACAACACATTATCATCATCATATATCAAACATTTCGTTTTTCTTTTTTTGTTAAAATACAAATTCATGCACTCAATAAATTCTTCTCTAAACCCTCTATCAACTAGAACATTTATACTTTCCTCAATTGGAAAAATAAATACTTGTTCATCTGTTTTAATTTTCACTGTTCATTCCTCCAATTATTATTGTTCTATCCATCGTCGTAATTTGCTCTTGTAAAGAATATACATTATTAATATTTGCTATACTTAAATACTGATTTTCAGTAATAATCATATACCTTATATCACCATCTTTAGGAGCATTATTTTCAAGTTTCTTTGAGGCAGTAGAACATGAATTATTGTTAATGCATAATTTTGAATAAACAGAATATTGTATTCTAATATATCCTTCATTTTTTAAATACTTAACAAATTTTCTATAATTTCTTTTATCAGTTTTTGTAATTGTAGGAAGATCAAATATGACGACTAGTCTCATAAACCTATTTTTTATCATCGATTACTTTTTATTCCCGACTCATAGTCTATTCTAATAATCGAATCTCTTTCTTCATTCATAAAAGCAAAATAAGAATCTATTAAGTCTTCTATAGCATCAGTTAATCTCATCCATTTATTATTGATTTTTATTCTACACTCTAATATTTGTAATATTTCAATTTTATGCGAGGTATTAAAATCATCCTCTATATTTTCATATACCCACATATCAACAATATACCTTAGAGGTTCAATAAAATCATAAGTTAAATTAAAAGGATTTGATTCTCCTATATGATGAATTCCCAATTGAGTAATATATCCTCTAGCTGCAATCATTTTAGAGATGTAACTTGCAATTATTTTATAACCATAATTCAATGCGAAATTTATAGCTATTTGTTCATCTCTTGTAAATTCTGGACCGAATAATTCTTTAAAATATATCCTGGCACTAGAGCCTTCTCTATTTGTTTGGTCATCATTATATACCGATTCTTTGTAAACTTTTAATGTTTCTATAACTTCAGATGATAATTTTAATAATCTAAGATTAGAAATTTCACTGGCAATTTTTTCTTCAACAATAAATTTCCAAAATCGTTTCTTTTTAGTATTTTTCCAATTAATTTGTTTTTTCAATTGTTTGAATACTAATGAGTGACAATTGAAAGGTTGAAATATCCCTATTGGGTCATTGCGACTATCGCAAATAATAATCCCAATATTATTTTCCATAAGTTTTGCAATTATAGGTATTGTTATTGTTACTTTGCTATTACTGAATATTACAGTATCAAGATCTGTTAAAGGGTAATTGTGATACTCTTCTCCTATTGTAATTCTCATTCTATTTGCTGATAAAGAAACTTTACATTCTGAACCTATAACTATTGTTTTCCAACCCATATAATATCTAAAAAATAAAATGGCCAAAGTCGGCCATTTTTGATAGTTTTGAAATAATTTTAATTCTTTCGGATTAAATTATTTCGTATTATTTAAACAATAATATTATACATCAATCTTACCGATATTCCAATAGAATTTTTCTCTCTTTATCAATTTATATGCACCTCTTTTCTTTTCATGAGATTTTACTATTAATTTCCCATTATTGTTATGGTTAAACCTAACTCCTAAAAAACTACTTTTAATCTTTACATACTCTGCATTAGGATTATTAGAAATTAAATTATTATTTGCAGTTGGTAGCACTTGTCCAAAAATCCCTGGAGGAGTATGTGGTCTATTAACTATTTTAATCAAAAACGCAATCTTTTCAGTTAAATCGAAAACATTTTTGCTTTTTAATAACAAATTATGTATTGCTATATCATGTTTAGAATCATATAGCAAAATTCTTTCATCTTTTAAAAATTGAACAACTTCATCAATTTTTAATTCTTGGTAACTAATTCCATTTTGATTTTGATTGGTTAATAAATTAAACTCCTTATTTATCTTATCTCTTAGATATTCTGCATTATCATAAATTTCATTATAAGAAAACACATTTACATATTTTAACTCTAATTTTTTATTGGCAATTGAACCAATATTGAAAATAAATGGACAATTTGTTTCAGTATCAAAAATCAAATCATTTTTAAATGCTCTGAAACGATATAATTTATCATTTATCTCTCCATTTTCTAACAGCTCTTCTGCCCTATAATGGTCTACGATGAGTTTTTTATAAAGTTCTTTATTTATTTCACCGTCTGGATTAACTATAACTTTTGGAATGTGAATGGCTATATGTTGCATTTTATCTTTTTTGTTTTTATACTTATAAAAATCTACAGCTACACATTCAACACTATCAAATACTCTTTTATCATTATTTACTCCTAAAATAGATAGAACAGCATTATCTTTTCTTTTTTCTTGTTTATAAATTGTCGCATCAAAAAACTTTCCTGTCCAATTTTTCTCAACCTTTATTGAATAGTAAGGAACTTGGTGTTTAATCTGTCCAACAAACGAATTATGTTCATGCCATTTTTCTTCAAATGCTTTTTCATACATTATTCTAATAAATTTTTTATTTTCCTCCATTGAAGAATCAGCTTTTATTTTATTTACAAAATCAAAATATAATTCTGGATTTATTTTCCCTTTACCATAACTAGGATAATATTTAGATAAAGTCTTTTCGGCAACAATCAACAATGCTGCATCTTGAGCATGGTGTTGCACACCAAAATCTCTATTTTTCTTTAAGTTAAAAGCTTTCCTATAAATGCTTGTATATGCAGACTTAATGCCAACAATATTTGTTTTGTGATTATTATATTTTGAATAAGCATTTAAAATTGCTATAAACTCTCTAATAATGTATCTTGTATCAACTAAATTCCTATTAACGAATTCTGTTAAAGCAGGAAAACTATCTAATAGTAGACGATTCCTTTTTTCTTCTGAAATTAATTCTAATTCAAACAATTCTTTTACACTTTTTATAAAACGAGATGATTTTACTGTCTCATCTGGTGGAGTATTTGAATCTTCAATATACATAAGAGGTAATCTGTCGCCTTTTCTAGAATTAGCCAATTTACTAACAAGCATCTTATCATCTTTTGAATCATCACCAAAACCTCTTGGTAAAATATGATCAACCTCATAATCACTCAAGTTATTAATGTTTATTCTTTTTCCTGTTAATAAATCTATACCATTTTGTCTAATGTATAAATCTATTTTAAGTTTGTTCTTTTCAACGTAAGAATCGATATCCTTCCATGGTTCTAGATTAAATGTAACCTTCTTTTCTTTTGATTTACTTTGAACATACTCATATAGTTTTTTAGCTGTATCCCTAAATTTTTCTGGTCTAAGACCTTCCCTACTACTATCTTTTAAATCACGAGCTGTCTCTATGATGACTTTATCAGGAACACCAAAAGCATCAACCATGCTTTCGTATAATTTCATACACTCATTTAGCGCTCTTATTGTAGGTCTTGAAATTGGAATGAATGGTTTACCATCTTCTATTAACAAATCAATTGATAATTTCCCATTATTTTTTTGCAACTTATCAAAATACTTATTGGAAAAATATTCTTTTCCATTACCATCTAAATCTTTAGCATTATAAATAATTGTCATCTGCTCATTTTTATAACTTGAAACATTATCCTTAAAAAGTAAATCTAACATCGTTTCACCTTTTTCATTCATTGTTTCTTCCATAATCATTTCTTTTGATAATGCAAAAAATCCTTTAGAATTAATTTTACTTAACTTTTTAGCTTTTTCTTCAGTAAACTTATGTTTATTTATTAAAACATCTAACTTAGATTTCTCTTCATTATATAGATTAATATCCAAAATTAAATCTTCTAATTTATTAACTTTGTCTTTGCTGTTAAATATTTCAAGAATTGAATCAAAACGAAAACTATCTTCTATCCTTATCACATCCAAATAAACTGAATATGAATTATTAAATTTGTTAGTTTTATTAGACTTATTTGAAGGTCCAAAGTAACTAATATCAAGTTCATCACATATATCTTTGAAACTTACAATTTTATTTTTTAAAAACAATCGATCAAAAACCTTAATTTTATCTACCCTAGTCAAATAATAATCATTCCCATTTTTATCTTCTGCACTTAATATATTTAACTCATTTAATATGCTAAACGTTTCAGCGATAAAGGATCCTTTAGGAAGAGCATATTTATCATATAGATATGTACACCTGGATATCATATTTAACTTCCACTTTTTAATGCTTTCATATTCATCAACTGCTTTATTATCCGATTGCTTCATAGTATCTTCATAACTATATTTAAAGTTTTGATTTTTTACTAGCCAGGCATTTTTACCCTTTTCATCCAATGGACCAATATAGTAAGGAATTCTAGCTGAAATAATAGAAGTACAAACTTCAATAAAGCGGTCAGTTATTTCAGGATAGTACTTTTGTTGGTTTCTTAAAATATCGCCGGCCTCTTTGACATATAAACCATTAGGGAAAGAATTAGATAAGTTTTTAACAGCTCTTGAACGACTTGCCTTGTTAGAAGCTTTGCTTTTAATGCTTTCCTTCATTTTTGTGTATGCTTCTTCCCCTTGTTTTTGAGATTTACGGTATTCATCCATATTATTGACTGCAAGTTCACACAAATAATTGTATTCTTTTAGAATTCTAGCAACGTTAGATAAGTCATACAATTCAATAGCCTCTTCATAAAACAACCTTAATTCATCCTGCTTTTTTAAATCTTCAATATTTACACTTGAAGCAAAATCATCAAGTTTTTCTGAAATTTTTTGTGGTTTTACTTTGTAATTGGATAACAATCTCAAAAGTTCAATTAAAGCTGATTCACTTTCTTCATCAATGGTGAACCTATTTTTACTAACACTACCTTTAATATCATTATTGTTTATAGATCCTTCAAAAACTCTCTTTAGAATTTCTTCAAATTCCTTGGTATCTTCTACAAAATCCACATAACTACTAGCTAACTGATAAAATCGGTCTTTATACATTTCAAAAGTAATTCCACCCTTTGAAAAATCAATAGTTTCTAAAAGAAAATGTCCTCTAGTTCCACATATGTTATAAAGAGCTAATAACAATTCTCTTTTAGTAACTTTTTTAGAAAGTGCTCTTTTCCTTAAATGATAAATAGAATTGTCTACTGGCATTTTTAAATATTTATTATCAGTCGTGTAACACATATAGCCTGGAGTATTAAGCTCTTGTTTGCTAATAACTCCAAAATCAATAAAAGCATCCTTCATTTGTTTTTTGCGCCAGGTTTTTCTTCTAGTTGTTCTTCTTGCACTTCTATTTACTCTTGCTTCTTTAGCAGAAATAGCCTCATTAAAAACTCTAGTTCCCATATAGATTAACTTATTATCTTTTTCTACAGCAGAACCAATTGAGGCTATACCAATATCATAACTAAAAGTAGTTGACATATTATTTTCCTCCATATATTTATATCTATTGTATAATACTTTCCTTCAATATGTTGTCCTTTTTTTTGTACATATTTACATAAAATTATATGATATTATAAAAAAACCATTTTATTTCCTATAAATTATTTTCCAAAATATAATCATAAGCCTCTGATAAAACCCTTTTTGCCCCCTTAAACTTTAAGGTTTTTAAACATTGCTTAAATGGTAAAACAACAATTGAAGCTACTTCATCTTCCTGAGCTACCAGTTGTTGATTAGAGTAGGTAGCTAGAAAATAAATAACTGTTTTTACAGTCTTTTTTCCTCTTCCTGCCAAATATACATCAAAAGTTTTAAACCCTTTAATAATATCTACATCTAAACCAACTTCTTCTTTTATTTCACGTAAAGCAGTTTCTTCTTCTGTTTCATTATCTTCTACACGCCCTTTAGGAAAGCCATAGCTTCCTTCTATATTCTTAATTAATACAAACTTTAATTCTTCTTTATCCCTTGTAAATATAACCGCTCCACATGATTTTTCTTTATTCATAAATTCACCCTACTTATATTTTACACTAAATTTACATTAGATAAAATTAAAATAGTTGAACTAATAACATATAACAGATTGTTCCACAGGTAATACTTAATAAGGTATTCCTTTTATACGTGTGTAAGGCTGCTACAACCAGTACTGCCACAAGTTCCTTTAATCCATACGGAAAAACAGTAACTTTGACATCCTTTAAACAATAAACAACCAGCATGGCCATGATGGCGGTTGGAAGAACTTTTCCTAAATAAGAAATGATATCAGGCAGTTTTTCCTGTTTGTTAAAGACCACAAAAGGAAAGAATCTAATCAGGATTGTTACCAGGGAAATAGTGATAATGATAAGTATAGTATGATAATTATTCATTTATATTTCCTCTCTTTCTAATAACAATAAGTAACAGTACAATAGCCAGCATCGCTGGAATTAAAAAATGTTCCGGTCCAAAAGCAAGTAGACATACAACCGCACAGATAAAGCCAATAACAGCAGGCAAGTGGTCTTTAGTAGTCAGCCACTGCTCTACTACAATAGCGACAAATAAGGCAGTCATGGAAAATTCAATACCAGCGCTATTAAAGGGAATCAGTGTTCCAATTAAATTACCTATCAATCCCCCGATTATCCAATAAGAGTGATTTAAAATCGTTATATAGAAATAATAATCTTCATCTTCACTTTCTTCCTGACATAACAGTGAATATGTTTCATCAGTGATGCCAAAAATAAGATATGGTTTTCTTTTAATGTTCTGATATTTTTCCAGCATTGATAAGCCATAAAACAAATGTCGACCATTAACCAGCAAAGTTGTTATAGCCACAGTTATTAAAGAAGCTGCTGAATCAATCAGAGAAACAGCGACATACTGCATTGATCCGCCATAAATGATTACACTCATTAACACTGCATAAAGTGGTCCATATCCTATCTTCGCCAGTAAAACACCAAAACCAATACCCAAAACTAAATAACCTGCCATAACAGGAAGAGTTTTTATAAAGGCTTGCTTAATAGTTTCTTTCTTCATAAATTTCACCTTTGCTAATCATTATAACAAAAAAAAGGAAAGATGTTACTAATCTTTCCTCATTATGCTTCATTAAGTTTATTGACGTAATCAGTAAGCCTTTCAGTTAAATATTTAATGTTTTCAACATCAGCAACTGTATCTTTAGCTGTGTGAATATAAGGTGTATATAATTTGATGTGTTTTCCTTTATGACAGGCAAATACTCCTACGCCGTTTTTGAAATGTCTTTGATCGGAGTTGCCCATGGCCTGTTTTTTATTGAAGAAGTTGACATTATATCTTTCATTACTGACTATTGATTCTTTTAATAAATTGGCACTTTCCATATCTTCGTTATTGATGACAACTACTATTTCATTACCATTGCCGACACAATCCAGATTAATCAGCGGTTTATTTTCCATCATCTTTTTATTCTGTTTATTAAACTGACCAGAACCGATTAAACCTTTTTCTTCGTTATCAAATAAAATAAATGCCGCATTGCTTTCTTTGTCAAGACTTTTTATTAATGTCATCACAGCAGTTGTTCCAGAAGTATTATCATTTTTGTTATTTTTGTTTTCAAAAGCCAGCATCGTAAGATATACCAAGGAAAAATAAATTCCCAGATAGGCAACTGAAGTAAATTGTCGGTCATTGGCATTTAAAAGCCATGTTAATAATTCAGCCAGAAGAGTACTAACTGCTACTATTATTCCTACAAAACCAAAAGTGTAACCAAAATAAATAATCTTATTTACCGGCATCATTATATTAGGAATTAAAGAAGCAGCTGGCGTATCATAGTGGGCAGTAAATACTACCTTGGCATTTTCAACATCCCCGATTACAATATTTCTGGTTTTTCTTTTTTCCTGTACTTCTACCTTATATTCAGTTACTTCCTGTTTTACATATTCGATAAATCTTGTTTTATCCTGATATTTTTTTCTTACTGGATATAAATCGTTAATTTCATTTAAATAATCTTTCATCTTTTTTCTCCATCTTGGTTTTCTCTTTTAAAAGAGAACTAAACTATTATAACAATACTTCTATAAATGCTGTCAAATAAAATGATTGTAAAATCTTACAATCATTGTTTTTAAAGGTTTGGGGGCTAGATTATGAGATAGCCCCCAGAGGTTAAAGATTAAGAAAAACTTTATTTATGTACCCACTCGTTTTTCCCTTATGACAAAACGTACTGTTAAACCGACTGCTAAACCGATGAGCGAAGGAACAAGCCATCCAAGGTTTAGATCAAAGAAAGGTAGAATCTTTCTGGCCAAGTCTGTAACTTTCTCTGCATATAGTATCTCCTGCAGACTGGCAGGTAATGTCTTGAGTAGATCAAATACTGCCGCAAGCAAGGTAAATCCAATAACACTCTGATAGACAATCTTATCGTGATCAAACAAGTCTCTTGTTAACGCCAATAAAATCAAAGTGATAGCCAGTGGATATAAGAACATTAATACCGGTATAGAATAACTGATAATATTTGATAAACCAATATTACTAACCGCAAATGAGAAGACTGTAAATATAATAGCCCAAAGATTATAGGATAATCCTTTAGGGAACATTCTAACAAAAGCCTGTGAACAGCTGGTTACTAAACCGATAGAAGTTTTTAAAGTAGCAAAAGTAATGGTTAAAGCCAACACCAGGCCGCCAACTTTACCCAGATAATGATTAGAAATCTGAGTCAGGGCAATACCGCCATTGGCTGAAAGTTCAAACAGACCTCTGGATTGAGCTCCCATCACAATCGTTGCAATATAGATAACAGCCATCAGGATACCGGTAATTACACCAGACTTTAAAACTTCCCTGGCAATATCATTATCTTCTTTTAAACCCATAGAGCGAATAATATCTATAACCACGATTCCAAAAGCCAGCCCAGCAATGGCATCCATGGTGCCATATCCTTCGATGAAGCCAGAAAACAAGGCAGCATTCTGATAAGCATCGACTGGAGTAACTTCATTAACAGTAATAGAAGGATTTAATAATGCAGTTACTACCAGAATGCTTAAAAAGATTAAAAATAAAGGATTAATAATTTTCCCAATCCAGACAGTAATCTTACTTGGACGAAGAGAAAAAAATAATACAAAGGCAAAAAATATAAAGGAGAATATAAACAGCATCAAAGATTTACTTACTCCTTCAGAGATCATTGGTTCAATACTGGTAAAAGAGGTGGTTGCACATCATGGTATCGCAAAAAATGGACCAATAGTCAGATAAAGTAAACAGGTAAAGAAATAACCATATCCCTTTGACACTTTATCAGAAAGTGAATGCAAATCATCACTATGAGTATTACCAATAGCTGCTACTCCTAAAATAGGAATCGTAACCGCTGTAATAATGAATCCAATCATTGCGGCAATTGCATTTTTTCCAGCCAGCTGTCCTAAATGAACTGGAAATATCAAATTTCCTGCTCCAAAGAACATGCCAAACAAGGTTACAGCTACTAAAAATCTCTGTTTGAAGGATAATCTGTTCATCTTTTTATACCCTCACTTTTCAACCCAACTAAATATTATCATTTCACTTGTATCTTGAGAAATGCTTTATTATAATAGGGGTATTACAAAGTGTAATAGCTAAAAACATTTTCAGGAGTACAATATGGATAGCAGAAAACTAGAAATACTATTAACAGCCGTTGAGTTGGGCAGTTTCAGTAAAGCCAGCGAGGTAGTAGGATATACCCAGTCTGGACTTACTCATTTAATGGATTCTTTAGAAAAAGAAGTCGGTTTTCCTTTACTGGAAAGAAGTCATACCGGAATTAAGCTTACCGAAAAAGGTTTACAGCTGCTTCCAGCTATTAGAGAATTTTTACAAGCTAATGCCAATCTGGAAAAGAAAATAAAAGAAGTTTCACACAACAAAAATGAAGTTGTCAGAATTGCTGCTTACGCCAGTATGGCAATGCACTGGATTCCTGAAATCCTTTATCGTTTTAAAAGAATCTGTCCTAATGTCAATGTTGACTTAAGAATGGTTGACCATGCTTTAGAGCCTTTTGAGCTTTTAGAAAGCGGACAGGCAGATTTAATTTTTGCCAGCAAACAGGATTTCGATTTCTGCAAATGGATTCCTCTATACGATGAACCACTATATGCCATATTGCCTAAAAACTACCCTTTAAAGCAGTCTGATACTTTCCCCTTGGCTGAATTTTCTGATAAGGAGTTTTTAATGCCCTACGGACGTTTTGACATCGATGTAAAAAAAGCTTTTGAGCCTTTAGGAATAACAACCAACATCAAATCTGTTCTGGTTGATGATGAAACTGTGATCAGGATGGTTGGTAAAGGATTAGGTGTTTCAATGATGAGTGAGCTGATGATTAGAGGACGCACCGATGATGTCCTCTGTGTACCAGTACAGCCTTCCTCTATCAGAGAGCTAGGTATGGCTACCCATATAAAAAGAAAAGATTCCGATAATATGAAAAAACTGAAAGATTGTGTCTTAAAATATATCAGTGAACTGCCTGATAAAAAAGCGAGTTAATTCGCTTTTTTTGATTCAATAATCTTCTCTAACTCATCGTAGTCTTTCTGATTGCTTAGATTTGACCATCTAACTCTCAACTTATCCAATAACTGCTTTGCAGTTTCAGGTCTATCTTCTATGACCGCTGATAGAACTTCCAGCTGACCGATTGGCTCACCATAGTCTTCATTATCCCTGTATTTTTCAAAGATAGCTTTTTGTGAGTCATATATTTCTTTAAATTTATCATAATTTTCCAATCTGAAATATGAAACTGCCTTGTTAATTAAGTAAACCAGTTTTAGTATTTCATTTTTTATCTGTTTTTCTTCAATTGAGTTTAAAACATCTAAACTTTTTTGATATTCCCTGTTTTTTAGATAACCTGCTGTCAGATTTATTTTTACCAGATTTATAAAGTCTCTTCCTTTGATTTTTTGTAAAATAAGCTCCATTTCAGCAATGTATTGCTCGATTTTGTCTTCATTTAAAAGCGTCAATGCTTTTTGGATTTTTTTACTGTAAATCATAATATAAATGATGTTGATTACCAATATCATTAACAAAAACACAATTGAGAATTTCCAATAATATGATAAAAACAACTCTGATTCTATCTTGAAACCAGTCTGAACCGCTACCATTACCAAACCCAAAATAACACTAGCAGCGATTATTTTTAATATTCTTTTTTTCATTTTCAAAACCTCAAATTTCTAACTGATTATTTAACATTGTTGAACACTTCAATACCAAAAATTTCAACAATTATACCTTCATAAAACTCCTTGCCTGCTTCTCTATCTTCATCAGAGGCAATGCGATGAACTTTAGATACTTTGTATAGAATCGCCCTATATTCTACAGTACCTCCATCTTTAAGATATAAAGGTGTCGGAAAAAGTAAAACCAATAATAAAATACAGGTTGTAACAATCAATATCTTTTTCATAATTAAATTTTCCTCTTTTCTTTTTGTTTTTTTCGATTTATATTAATCTTTCTTTTTAAATAAAGAAACTGAATTGATCAGAATTGAAGCAATTGTTAAAAAAAGTAAGGTATAACTTAAAGTAGGCATGGTATCCATTAAACCACTATAATCTTCAACAACTACTCTTTTTGCTCCATCAATATAGAAATTACACAAGGTAAGAGCTGTTAATGACAGACTGATAAATCTATACCACTGTGTTTTTATATCATTACTTTTAGCACTTACATTCAATAAAGCAAATACCATTGCCCCGACACCTGAAAATATCCACATAAAATTTTCTCCTTTTGTTTTGCTATTTGTTACAGACAAGTTCAACAATTACGATTTCTGGTCGATTGTTAATTCTGATGGGAATAATACTGTTGCCTATTCCTCGGCTGACAATCATGGTAGTGAAGTTTTCGGTAAATTTGCCAGCATCATATTTTGGCCATCTACCCTGATTAGGAGCATAATAGCCTCCTAAAAAAGGAATACGGATTTGACCACCATGGGTATGACCACTTAAAACCAGATCGATATCATTGGCAACATAAATATCAAAAACTTCTGGTCGATGCGATAACAGAATACAGTAATCATCTGTTAAATTCATTTCCTTGATATGTTCATCCAGAATAATACTGTGCATATAGATATCAGTATCATAATAATCCGGATCATCTAATCCTGCGATCTGAATTGTCTCTTCATTTCTGGTTATCTCTATAACTTCATTACGCAAGACAATTACCCCAACATCAATAAGTTTTTGCTGTAACTCTTCATAGCGACTGAAAAGCCATACTTCATGATTACCCATTACAAAATAGCAGGGTGCTATTTCCATTAGCTGTTTTGCCAGGCTGACTGCTAAATCAATATCTGTCTTATTTGAATCTACCAGATCACCAGTAAAGACAATAATGTCTGGACTTTGTTGACTTACTTTTCTGACAATGTCTTCATTATCTTTTCCAAATTCAGCATTATGTAAATCGGAAATAACCGCAATTCTAAAATTATCGAAACTTTCAGGTATCCTGCTGCTTCCAACACCATAGTGAGTAACTCCTACTGTCAGATTTCCCCATACAGTCCAGATAGCAAGAAATACCAGTATTAATAATACGAGTGACAGTCTCATTTTTCTTTTCATTTAATTTTCCTCCCTGGAAAGATTTCTATGTTTTTCAATTATTGCAACCTTTTCATCTCTTTCCATCAGTCTATAGTAACGCAGCCAGTTTTCTAATGAATCAAGTGGAACAGCAGTACCATTAATCAGTACAGTTTCCTTTATATCTTCTTCCTTAAGGCTACAGTCATATATAATATCATCTTTAACTATTTTAAATCCAGCCATAACATCAACTTCTACATCAGCTATTACAAACTCATAAAAGTATTCTGTCGCACAACTGCCAGACACTGACTCTTTAAGTGTCCCCATTTTAAGAAGGATTTCCTTTGCTTTTAAAGCATCTTCTTTCTTTATCATTAGGTCTAAATCATTAAATTCTTCAACAATATTTCTCAGATACAGCATACTTGAGGCTCCAATTGCCCAGGTAATATCATTTTTATCAAACTCTTTGGCAACAGCTGTTAAGACTTAAAGTTTTCCTTTGATACTTTTCATATTCTTTCACCAACATTATATCTTTACTGAGATAACTTCATTTCCATGTTCTTTAATCAATCTGATAAGATCTTCATACTTTAACCAGATAGTTGCGGTATTATCATTAGGATGAACTCCCATTAACCCACCTTTAAAGTCCTCATCAATAAATAATTTTACTTCCTTATTTATATCATTTAAAAGACCAAAAGGAGTAACTGAACCAGGATCAAGTTTTAAAAGCTCCATCAAAGCATCATAAGAAGCAAAAGACAGCGCTTTAAGTCCATGATTCTGAGAAAATTCTTTAAGATTCACCCTTTTATCTCCCTTGATGGTTATTAGATAATAATTTCTTTTTTTATCCCTGACAAAAAGATTTTTTGCCTGATTATCAGAATAAGGAAGCTCCACCTCTTCAAGTTGGGCCATATTGAAAACAGCTTTGTGTTCAGTTATTTCATACTTTATATTACAGCTATCCAGATAGCTGTAAACTTCATTTTTATCCATCTTTATAAACTCCTTCGCTGTTAAAAATCAAACAACTATTCTTCCAGTAAATCTTTATCTTCTAAAGGATTCCACATAAAAGTTTCTTTTACATTTCGAATAAAAAGCTGTCCTTCATAGCTATAAGGTTTTTTATTAAACCAGACCATAACCGTAAACATGACTTCCTTATAGCCATCATAGCGATATAAAAACTCCAGCTGCCACTGTTTACTGCTGATTTTATCGACAAGTTGGCTGACATTATATTCTTTGACAACCTTTTGGTTCAATCTTTTTTCAAAAAGGTAAAAAGTAACTTCATCTAAATACTCAACAACATATTCCACTGCCCCACTACCGGTATTGGGCCAAAAATCAGCATATTCATGATAAAAAATCCCTTCAGGAAAATAAAATGTCAAAACATTATCTTTCAAATCAGCCTCAGTTGCTTTACAATCATGAAGACTGAAACATTTTTTATCGGTACTTTTATATTTAAATTTCATCTTTTATTCTTTCCTTCTTTTAATTGTTGAAAATATTCCTATTATCAACAACTCAGATGAAGTATACCCCTATACTTCAGCTGCATATAAATTATAGCACTTTTCTTTAGCAAGAGATAATTATGCGACTTTAAAATTAAGTATCAATGTCCTATAATGTTAAAGGACTTAAAGTTTTAGAAGAATATTTCTTAATTGAGGTTATTAAAAAATTATGAAGTTTATTAAAAAACATCTTTGGATTTTAGGCGCTCTATTCTGTACGATGTTATGGGGAGCAGCATCACCAACCATTAAACTTGGCTATCAGCTTTTTAAAGTCGATACAGCCGGTACTTTTAATATTATTTTATTTGCTGGCATCAGATTTATCGGAGCGGGAATTA
This sequence comes from uncultured Erysipelotrichaceae bacterium, assembly GCA_964449115.1. Classification (GTDB taxonomy): domain Bacteria; phylum Bacillota_I; class Bacilli_A; order Erysipelotrichales; family Erysipelotrichaceae; genus UBA1783. Next base: position 25,474 of record CAYUXW010000008.1, read on the forward strand.
TTACCCTTCTTTTAACTAAAAGCTTCACTAAACAGTGTCCTAAACTGGATAAAAGTATGCTAATGCCTGTTATGATTCTGGCTCTGATTCAGACAGTTATCCAATACTTCTGTCTGTATTCAGGTTTAGCAGTAGTTGAAGCTTCAGTTGGTGCTGTTTTGACCTCAACCAGTGTTTTTTTTACTGTTGTTCTTGTTACTATCATATTTAAAATGAAACCATTGACAGCTAGAAAGATCATCGCTACCATTTTAGGTTTTATTGGAATTCTTATCTTAAATATTGATCATAACTTTACCTTGCAACTTCGCTTAAATGGTGAAGGCATGGTCTTACTCTCAGCACTGGCAAATGCCTTTGCCAATCTTCTGATGAGCAGATATGCAAAGAAACATAATCTGATGGCGATAACAGGCTACCAATTTTTCGTTGGCGGTTTATTGATGGTGCTGATAGCCATTATTAATAATGGTAAGATAGCTTTACCAGATTTAAGCGGCATGATAGTGATGATTGTTTTAATGCTTATCGCTTCTTTAGCTTATGGTATCTGGTCACTGTTGCTTAAAATAAAAAACACCAGCAGTGTGGTAATCTTTAAATCTTTTATTCCCATCTTTGGGGCATTTTTCAGCTGGATTTTATTAAACGAGGATATTTTCAACATCAGAATTCTAATTGCTCTTGTACTTATTTCTTCAGGAACTCTTTTAATCAATTACATACCTAAAAAAGATAGATAATATTAAAGTAAAGAAAAGCTTGATTTCCCTTTATGAATCAAGCTTTTTTTACATGCTGCTGTATTTATATTTTATTTTTTCAGCTCTTTTTTCATCTTGCTCAACTTGATAGCGCAATGAAATATGGCCCAGATATATAAAGCCAATAGAAGCAGATAGATAATGGTAAAAACTATTTCAGAAGGTGAGAAGTCCAAATAGTCCAAACCAAAGAGATTAGGTACCATTACAGCCATAAAAACGGTAAGCAGAGGAATCATTCTGGTTTTGAATACCTGATCTATCATATTGATTTTCGATTCAGCATCGGAAAATATTTCTCTGTCATTTTCATCGACTACTTCATTTGCCTCTTTTCTAAAGTAATTCCAACCCAGATATGAGCCAAAAAACTCCCATCCATAGTCTTCATACATCTTTAGATAATCATCCGTTATATCAGCTTCTTTATATTCCAGTTGATATATGACATTTTCTGGTTCGGTTTTTTCAAAAGTGTAAAAGAATGGCATCATTATTTTAATTAATCTCCAGCCCTTGGCATGTTGGCTTTCCAACCATTTCTTTTCTTCTTCATAATCAGCAATTGTAAATATTTTTGTAAATCTCTTTATTTCAGCCATAATAATCTTCTCCTTTACTATTTTTATAAAGTCTTTTAATACGATTCAATTCTATTTGTAGAATTTCTTCTCCTAAAGCTGTTATCTGATAAATTTTTCTTTTATCCTCTTCCCTTAAAAACTCAATCAAACCATCTTTTTCCATCTTGGAAAGTGTGCCATACATTGTTCCTGGACTGATATTTACTTCACTGTTTGTCAGCTTTTTAACATATTGTCCGATACCATATCCGTGGTGTGGTTTTTGTAAACAAAACAGGATATAGAAGGCCGTTTCAGACATCGGAACATAAATTTTCTTTAATTTTGGATCCATAGATTTATCTCCCTGTGTATTAACAATATATATCGTACCTCGATACAATTTCACTATATCGGAGTGCGATATAATAAGCAATAAACAAGTAATAAAATAACAGTAAAATTATTGTAAAGAAATAAATGTTTTAAATTAAATGTTGACCGAAGTAAAGGGCTTTGTTAAAATTTAATTAAGCGAACACTTAATTAAATAAGGAGGTTTTTTATGGATAAAATTAAAGTTTTAAAAGCTATATCTGATAATACCAGAATGAATATTTTAATTTTACTTTTAAAGTACAACTATTGTGTCAGAGCTTTGGCTAATAAACTGCAGTTAACTGAAGCATCGATTTCTCAACATTTAAAAGTGCTAAGGGAAGCTGGATTGATTATCGGAGAAAAACGAGGATACTTTATGCACTATGAGGTAAATCGTCCAGTTTTACATCAACTGGCTAGGGAAATTGAAGCTTTAGCACAAATCGAAAAAGTAGGCTGCACAGCTGCTGAAGAAGAAAATTGCCCAGCACTGGAAAAAAATACCTGTTCAAAGAAGGGTCAATGCAGTGCTGAAGTTAAATCATTTTGTCATGGACACGATAATAAATAAAAACAGTTATTATGATATATGTTAAAAATCTTACCAAGAAATATGGTGCTTTCATAGCTGTTGATGATATTTCTTTTGAAATTAAAAAAGGAGAAATATTTGGTTTATTAGGTCCAAATGGAGCCGGTAAAACATCAACTATCAACACGATGATTGGCTTATCTCAGCCCACTTTTGGAGAAGTTACTATTAGTGGCATCGATATAACAAAACAAACTAAAAAGGCTCAGGCAATTATGGGAATTGTTGCTGATGAAAGCAACCTCTACAATGAAATGAGTGGCTTTGATAATCTTTGTTTTTGTGGGGCTCTTTATGGAATGAATAAAAAAGAGCGTGAACTTAAAGCTAATGAACTGTTAAAAATGTTTAACCTTCACAATACGGGTAAAAAACCTTTTAAAGCCTACTCTAAAGGCATGAAACGTAAACTTACAATTGCCGCTGCTCTTATCCACTGTCCTGAAGTATTGTTTCTAGATGAGCCAACATCTGGAATTGATGTAGAAAGTTCCCGTCAGATTAGAGAACTGATTCTTACATTAAAAAATCAGGGAACTACCATCTTTATCACTACTCACTATATTGAAGAAGCTCAAAGACTTTGTGATCGTATGGCCTTTATAGTAAACGGAAAAATTGTTGCTTCTGGTACAGTCAAAGAGCTGATGGATAGTATCTCGCATAATCACAGTATTCATCTTATTACTGACAAGAATCCTCAAAACCTCATCTTGGAGTTTGAAAAGTACTTTAAAGGCAGTACAGCTAATACAAAAGATGAAAAATCTTTAGTAATTACTTCTAAAGAACAAATTCCTTTACTTCCAATCTTGAATTTTTTACATGAAAGGGAAATTGAAGTTTACCAAGCCAGTCAGCTTCAGCCAACATTGGAAGATGTTTTTGTCAAACTTACTGGAATTGAATCTTCTACTCTTATAAAAGAAAAAGGAGGTCAAAAGTGAAAAGTTTAATTGCCTTTTTTAACATTTTGAAAAAAGATATTAACAACTATTATCTAAAACCACCTAATATAAGCTGGGGCATTATCTTTCCACTTTCCTGGACACTGATGCAGCTATTACGTTCACCAGACAGTAATATTTTAGAATTGCTTCCTGGGTTGATTTCAACCAGTGTCTTATTTGGTACCACCTCAATGCTGGCTGTGACTATTACTTTTGAGCGCAGTGGCAGATCCTTTGAAAGACTTCTTTTAGCTCCTATCAGTATAAATACCTTGATGCTGGCAAAGATTACCGGGACAATTCTCTTTGGAATGTTTAATGCTTTTGTTCCCGTTATATTTGCAGGATTCTTTATCGATTTGAGTGGAGTTAATTGGCTGATGGTTTCAGTTGCGGTTTTTCTAATCGCTGTTACTTCTTCTCTTTTGGGACTTCTTGTAGCGGTTTCAGTAGAACAAGTTTTTGAAGCACAGACATTATCCAATTTCTTTCGCTTTCCGATGCTGTTTCTATGTGGACTGTTTATTCCCTTATCAAGTTTACCGTGGATTTTAAAGCCTGTTTCTTACTGTTTACCTCTTACCTATGGGGCTGATATTTTAAAAGCTGCCATAATTAATAAAAACAGTCTTTCATTAACGCTAAGTTTTATGATGTTGCTGATTTTTTCAGTAGTTTTATTTATAATCAGTCGATATAATATTGAGAAAAAACAAATCTAAATGAGCAATCATCTTAACTGTTTTTAAAAAAATATTCAGTTAGGTATGATGCTCTTTTTTTATTATATAAAAATATATTGTTTAGCAACTAAACAATATTGACAATGGAACCATGATTATATATACTACCTTTGGAGGAAATAGATATATGCAATGTAAAGTTATAAATAGTCTATATCATACCATTAACAGCATCAAGCTGAGACAAAAAGAACCCAAGGAAATCCAGGTAATTACGACGCTGAATCAAGCAGATTTCAGGTTTATCGACTTGCTGGATTTAAATCCCAGCCAAAATGCCACAACTCTGGCAAAAATCCTAAATGTCTCCAGAGGTGCTGTCAGTCAATCTCTCAGTCGTTTAGAACAACTTGGTATTATTGAACGTGTCCCTGTTAAAGGAAACCGCAAGGAGAAAAGAATCCAACTTACCGACTTGGGAAAAGAAATAAAAAAAGAAAAAGATTTACAGCATCAGCAGGCTAATCAGCAAATGTGCTCTTTTTTAAGAGGACTGAAAGCTGAGCAGCTGGAAGCTATTATGCTGTTTCTAAATAAAGTAAATACACTGGATATCAGTCGCTTTGACTGTTTAGAGCACTATTGTGCGATAGAAGAAAAAGGAGAACAACATGCTTGAAATAAAAAACCTGTCTTTTCAGGTAGAAAATGGTAATACCGAACAGAAAGAAATACTTGATAATATCTCTTTAGATATTCCTTCAGGTAGTTTCATCGCTATTACTGGGCCAAATGGCAGCGGTAAATCAACCCTGGCTAAGATGATTATGGGTATTGAAAAGCCAACTGCCGGAAAAATAATCTTTAATGGCGAAGATATAACTGATAAAAGCATTCATGAAAGAGCTAAAGCTGGTATTGGTTTTGCTTTCCAGCAACCGGTACATTTCAAAGGAATGAAAGTCATGGATCTGTTAAGTCTGGCTGCTGGACATAAGCTGAGCGTTGAAGAGGCTTGCAGCTATCTTTCACAGGTTGGACTGTGCGCTATTAACTATGTCTTCCGTGAATTGGATAACAGCCTTTCAGGAGGAGAAATGAAGCGTATTGAAATTGCCATGCTGGCAGCTAGAGATGTCAGCCTGTACATCTTTGATGAACCTGAAGCTGGAATTGACTTATGGAGTTTTCAAAACCTTATTCAGGTCTTTAAGAACCTGTTGGCTAAAACCAACGGAATTATCATTGTCATATCACATCAGGAACGTATATTAGAAATTGCTGATCGTATAATCGTACTGGAAGAAGGAAAAATTGCCAAAGATGGTAGCAGTAGCGAAGTCTTACCTCATCTGATGTTCGGTCTAGAAGATTGCCATTTCTATGGAAGGAGAGTAAACTTTTGAAAACAGAATTAAAACAGATCTTACAACAAGTTTCTGGGCTGGATGATGTCCCAAATGGAGCCTATAGTTTCCGTATCAATGGAATAAGTGAGTTACATAACAACAGTGAAAACACTGAAATAGTAAAAAAATTAGATAAAAACGGGATTGATGTCATAGTAAGAGCCAACACTATAGGTGAACTGGTTCACATCCCTACCTTAATCGATCATAGTGGTTTAAATGATCTTGTCTACAATGATTTCTTTATCGGTGAAAACAGCCAGATTCATATCATTGCTGGCTGTGGCATTCATAATGATGGATTGCATGCTACACAGCATAGCGGCGTTCATACCTTCTATATAGGCAAAAATGCTAAAGTCAAGTATGAAGAAAAGCACTACGGACAAGGCCAGGGAACCGGAAACAGAATAATCAGTCCTAAAACTATTATTCATCTAGCTGAAGGCAGCTCACTGGAAATAGATAGTGCTCAAATTGATGGAGTTGATTATACCAAGCGTCTTACCGAAGCAACGATAGCTGATAACGCTTCTTTAACGACAAAAGAAGTCATTCTTACCACAGGTCATCAGAGTGCTTATACTGACTTTCGTATTGAGCTTGATGGCGAAAATTCCAGCTGCAGCATCGTTTCTCGTTCAGTAGCCAAGGGAGAATCAAAACAATTCTTCTACTCTATTATCAACGGCAATAACAAGTGTCAGGGACATTCAGCCTGCGATGCCATTATTATGGACCATGCTACTGTCAAGGCCGTACCTGATGTTACCGCTAATCATGTCGATGCCCAATTAATTCATGAAGCAGCAATAGGAAAAATTGCTGGTAATCAGATTACTAAACTCATGTCTTTAGGCTTAAGTTATGAAAAGGCTGAAGCTGAAATTGTCGCAGCCTTCTTAAGATAAACGAAAATTGCAAAACAAAAGCTTGATTTAATATTTGAATCAAGCTTTTTTAATGTTTTAAAATAGACCCCACTCAGCCAACCTTTCAAAGCCTCCAAGTTCATCAACATATTCCTTAGCTATTTTTACAATTTCTTCATATGATTTGCCATCGACAGTATCATCTCCAATAGCGCAACTGAATGAAACAGTCTTATTAGTCTTCTGAGCTTTCAAAAAAGCATAGATATTTACTGAAACATCACATTTAGATAAGTCTTTACCATGGATTCCGCTTCCAGTATTGCTGTCAGCCATATCACTGAAATTTTTGTGATTGGTTGCTCCGGCATCTACATCTGTACCTCCGCTCCACTCGCCCAAAGGATTAACTATTGCCTGAGGATATAACTGTTTAATATCGCTATTGGCAGCATTACTTTGACAGATAACCAATTTACCTTTATCAAGTATATACTTGCCATCACTTGGATATCGACTGTAAATATCACGGGCTATCTTTGATATTTCTTTTTGTTCTTCCGTTAATGGAACTCCCTTGAAGATTCCATTATCACTGCATCTCAGCTTATTCTTTTGGATCGCTGCCAAAGATGCATCTTGCTTGACAGAAGCCAGATTAACTTTTAAATTTCCGGCAATTCTTTCTACAATACCCTCCACTTCCTGCTGGCTAAAGGCTTCACTTGTCTCTGCGATAATATGACATACCCCATGTCCTATCAAGACTTCAACATCAATCCTGCAATTTGGATTTTTCTTGTACGCCAGGTCTACCAAGGCCCCAGCAATACGATCGGCCATCTTATCTGGATGGCTTGGATTTACTTTTTCAATCATGTTACCGTCCTCCTTTTACTACCTATAACAAAAACACTCAAGATAGCTTCTCGAGTGAAAAAGTTATCTTATCATTCTAGTTTTACCACCTAATTCAATAAGTTGGTGTGATTTCATTGGGCTAGTCCCTTCATCACTCTTTATAAGATTTATTTATACTATACTACACAAATTATTATTTAAAATCAAATATTATTTATTCCATCTGTATTTTAAGATTTCCTAGTGCTGTTGCCTCTATTGGCAGGGCAATAACTTTTTTACCAGTTATTTGTTCTGTCAGATTATTGAGAAAACTGTTTTTAGCTCCTCCACCAACAATGTACAGTTCTTTATAACTCTTAGAAGTATTGTTTTCCAATTCTTCAATAGCTTTTTTATAAGACAAAGCCAAAGACTTATAGGCACATCTGAAATAACCATAAATATTATCAGGTTTGCTATTTAAAAGTTTATCAAAAGCCTCTTTCATACTGACAGGCGCCAATAATAAACTGTCATTGGCATCAATTGTCTCTTCAAAACTGCTTTCCATAGCTTTTTTGACAATTTCGATTATATCTTCATCGGGACATAGTTCTCTTTGCAGCTCATTAACCAGCCATAAACCCATAATATTTTTCTGATATCTGTTATAACCCACTCCTCCTTCATTGGAAAAGTTGGCTTTCATACTGGCGGTATTTGTAATTGGCTGAACTGTCTTTACTCCTAGTAGCGACCAGGTTCCTGAGGAAATATAAAGCTGATTGTCTTTCATCGGTATTCCTTCTACCGCACTGGCTGTATCATGAGTTGCACATATTACTACCTTAATGCCATCATAATAGCCCAACACTTCTTTAGGCTGGTATAATTTGCCAAATAGATGCGCTGGTAAACCAAGTTTACTGATAATCATTTCATCAAACTGCAGACTTTCATAGTTGATCATCCCAGTGGTTGTGGCATTGGTAAACTCTTTTTTCTTTATACCTGTAAGTTTATAAAGCAGATATTCTGGCATCATCAGAAAATCTGTCACACCTTCTAGTCTTCCCTGCTTTTTATCAGCATATAGCTGATAAATACTGTTAAATGGTTGATACTGACTTCCAGTACGCTGATATAGTTTTTCAAAAGAAATTATTTTATGCACTTCATAAATTATTCTGGAAGTCCTGTTATCTCTATAGGCATAGACAGGTAAGACTTCTTTATCTTTTTTCATCAGGACATAGTCAACTCCCCAGGTATCGATGGATAAAGAAACAATCTTATATTTTTTCTTAGCTTCTTTTATTCCCTTTTTTACTTCCTTCAAAAGATAATCAACATCCCAAATCAGATGATTATCTTTTTCAATGACACCATTAGAAAAACGATATACCTCTTGGATATGTATTTCTTCATTTTCCTTCCAGCCAATAATATGTCTGCCGCTGGAAGCGCCGATATCAATCGCTAAATAATATTTCATCTTCTTCTAAGTTCTTTTTGAAAGAACATCTCTTTCATATTTTTCAATTTCCTGATACCAATGACCATCTTTTGGCTTATCACATCTAACACAATACTCATCCCAGATTTCACTAAAAGGCATGGTCTTTAATTCTTCCTGAACAACCAGCAGTTTAGTAAAATTTTGCTCATCCTGAAGTTTCTTCAACTCTTCTACAGGCTGAAGCAAACCATATAATAAAGCTTTCTGAACATTTCGATAACCCATAACCCAGGCAGCCACTCTATTGATCGAAGCATCAAAATAATCTAAAGCGATATTTACTCTATTGATACCACATCTAACTATTTCCCTGGCAATTTCTTTTGTTTCATCATCAAAAAGCACCACATGATCACTGTCCCATCTTATTGGTCTGGTAATATGTAAGGCAATTTCATCAAAAAAAGTCAGCAGTGCCGGTATCTTATCTGATACTACTTCTGTTGGATGATAATGACCATTATCCATTAAAGGAATGCACTTGTCTCTATTAAAAGCAGCGTAGCTTAAGGCAAACTCCGCTGAACCGGCAGTGTAGGCTTCCACACCGATTCCAAAAACTTTCGATTCAATACAAGGTTTGACCTTCTTAAAATCATAAGGTTCTTTTAATATTTCATCCAAACTTTCCCTGTAGCAAACTCTTGGTCCAAGTCTATCGCCAGGAACATCCTTAAAGCCATCTCCAGTCCAGATATTCATGATGCAGACATCATCTAACTGCTCAGCTAGATAATTAGAAATTCTAATACAGGCCTTACCATGCTCAATCCAGAATTTTCTTGTCTGTTCATCAGCTGAAGAAAGAGTCAGTGGGTCACACTTTTCATGCGAGAAGAAAGTTGGATTAAAATCACACCCTACTTTTCTTTCCTTACAGAATTCTACCCATTTATCAAAATGCTCTGGTTGCAGTTTATCTCTATTTGCCCAATTACCAGCTTCAAAAATAGCATAAGAAGCATGAAGATTCATCTTAGGTTTTCCAGGAATCAACTTTAAAACCACATCAATATCATCCATCAGCTGCTGATAACTGCCTGCTCTACCTGGATAATTGCCGGTAGTCTGAATTCCTCCTGTTAATGGTTTATCTGGATCAGTATCAAAACCACGCACATCATCTCCCTGCCAGCAATGTAAACTGACAGAAACATTTTTTAATGTTTCAATAGCCTTATCTACATCGATTCCTAGTTTGGCATATCTTTCTTTAGCTTCATTGTATCTACTCATAAATGTCTCCTCACTCTTCTTTAACCATATTTTACCTTTAACCTTTTATCATTTTGATAAGACCTTTAATAAAGTGACCATTAGCCATTTCCACCAGCCCCTTGAAGACTCCTCCTTTAATGCCACCGCTAATCTGCATTGACCTTAAAGGGGCTCCAGCACTGGAATTCATCAACATCACAAAATCAGGATTATCATAATCAATTTTTCCATCAAAGCCTTTAGAAATGACTTTTTCTACAGCCTTATACATAATCTTCATTATCAAAGAATGATCCTTCATTTCCATAACGGAATTATCCATTGTAAAATGTCCCTTGACAAGTTTGGCTGGAACATACTTTCTACCTAGCATCTTCTGCCACTCTTCTTGAGTAATCTTTCCTTGACAGTTTTCATACCAGCTATCCTTTTGCCAGCCTGGAACATTTACTTCTTCACCTTTGACATCAATGTCCTTATAGAAACAGATGTCACGGCTTGATGTGGCAATTTCAAGACGATAGCTGCCTGTAACCTTTTTAAATGCATCATCCCACACTACAAAATCTTCATCATTTAATTCAAAAGTGACTTCCTTTGATTCACCAGGATTTAAACTTACTTTTTCAAAATGTTTAAGTTCTCTTACCGGTCTATGTAGTGCAGGATTGTTTTGACCAATATAAAGCTGTACTACTTCACTGCCAGCATATTTTCCAGTATTGCTGACTTTAACTGTAACTTTATTTTCAGCTAGTTCAAATTCATCAAGTTTAAAACTGCTGTAACTTAAACCATAGCCATAAGGCCAGCTGACTTCAACCTCAGCCTTATCATAATAACGATAGCCGACATATATACTTTCTAAATACAGGGCATCTCTACTTTCAGCATAATACTCAGACGATACAACATCGCTATAGCTATATGGCCAGCTTTCTGACAATTTTCCCGAAGGATTAGCCTTACCAAATAACAGGTTATAACAAGCCTGTCCTGCACCCTGTCCTGGAAGGCCCATATAAAGGATTCCCTTAACGTTTTCTTGCCAAGGACATTCTATTGCACTGCCACAGAAAAGTACTACTACGGTGTTCTTGTTAGTCTTAGCAGCAGTTTCAATCATTTCAATATGTCCCTCTGGCATCCTCATATGTTTTCTATCAAAACCTTCTGATTCATATTTACTAGGTAATCCGGCAAAAACGACTACCGCATCAGCCTTTTTGGCTTTATTTTCTAAATCAGATAAAAGTTCTGGTGTTGTATCACCATTGACATCACAGCCCTGAGCATAATCATAAGAACTCAGATAAGCAATTGGATGTTCTAAGTTTGTCGGATTGACATGACTGCTTCCAGAACCCTGATAGCGAACATCTTTAGCCATATCACCGACAATAAGAATCTTTTTATCTTCTTTTAATGGTAAAATGTCATCCTCATTTTTAAGTAGCACCGCTCCTTCTTCGGCAATCTTAACTGCCAGCTGATGATTTTTACTGTAATCAGCATTATATTTCTCTTTAAACAGCTCTTGTGCCCTTAAAGCCATTTTTATGATTCTTTCAGCACACTTATCAATATATGCTTCTTCTAACAACCCTTTTTTGACAGCTTCTAAGACATCTTTTTCCATATAGTCACTGCCTCCTGGCATCATCAGATCATTGCCGGCAGTAAAGGCTTTAATACGATCATTCATGCCACCCCAGTCTGTTACAACCAGACCATTAAAACCCCACTGTTCTCTTAAAACATCGTTTAACAGCTTTTTATTGTCACTGCAGTAAACACCATTGATCTTGTTGTAGGCACTCATTACTGTAGCTGGATCAGCTTTTTTCACCACGATTTCAAAAGCCTTAAGATAGATTTCTCTTAATGCTCTTTCATCAATGACACTGTCGGAAAGTAAACGACTTGTTTCCTGTGAATTGCAGGCAAAATGCTTTAGCGAACAGCCAATGCCCTGTGATTGCAGACCTTTGACAAACTCTGCAGCCAAAATACCCGTTTGCAGTGGGTCTTCACTAAAATATTCAAAGTTTCTTCCACACAGTGGATTTCTTTTAATATTTACTCCTGGTCCCAGTACTAATGCTACATCCTGATCACGGGCTTCTTCACCTATCGCTTTTCCCATCTGATAAAGCAACTCTCTGTTGAAGGTATTAGCGGTTGATACTGCTGATGGAAAACAGGTTGCCGCAACAGAATCATTGATACCCAGCATATCAGTATTTTTTCCCAGCTGCTGTTTTCTAAGCCCTGCAGGACCATCACACATAAAGAAGGATGGAATACCATATTTCTCGAATTCTTTGGTCTCCCAAAAAGACTTGCCTACACATAATTGAATTTTCTCCTGTAAGGTCATTTTAGCGATAATTTCTTTTATCTTCATATTATTTATCCTTTCTTCAAATAAAGCTAATTTGATTATTCTTCATATATTGTCTTTCCTGCTGGTTGAGTATATGTCTTGCCAGAAGGAAGAATTATTCTGGCTGTACAGTTAGCTGGTATTTCAACAGTATATTTATAACCATTTTCCGTTTTCTCCCAGCCTGATTTTACCAGTCCATAAATACTCTGATACTGGCAGTTGGCATACTTGAAATTTCCTCCGGGAACAGGATTAATCACAAAACTATTTTCATAAGCAATCTTAATGCCACACATCGACTCAAACAGCCAGCTGCAGACAGCTCCTTTAGAATAATGGTTTAAAGAACAGAGCCCGACATTGGTATTGGCATTACCTTCCCAGGCTTCCCAGATAGTTGTCGCTTTATGTTTTGGCATTGACAGCCAGCCTGGCAGCTGTTCATTTTCTAACAGTCTATAGGCATATTCCTTATCAATTGTTTCCAGCACATATAGGATAAGTGGGGTTGATAAAAATCCTGTTGCCAGTCGCCAGTCGTAATTATCCAAGGCTTCGATCAGTCTTTTTTTGGCATATTCTTTTTGTTTCTCATTTAACAGATCAAAGTACAGCGGTCTGACAAGTCTGGCTTGTCTATCGGTATCTAAGCTATATTCTGGACATTTTTCTCTTAAAGCCTGATATGACTTACGACATTTATTTCCAAAACTTTTATAGCTCTCCGCTTTTTTATCATTGCCCAGTATTGCTTCAATTTCACTCATCAAATCCATAATATAAATTGTATAGGATGTGGCTGTTTCAGGATGAGTAATGGCACAATCTTTCCAATGCATCTTATGGACATCTTCTGGTTCAGCCCACTCCCCATAGTGCTGACCAGCATTGTTGAGATATCTTTTTTCTTCTCTATCAAGGTTAAGCTTCTTAGCGGTTGGATAAAAGCTGCCTACTCTTTTTTGAACGAATCTGGCATATTTTCTCATCCCTTTGATATATCTTTTTAAAATTTCTTCATCTTGATATTTATTATACAATACGTAAGGAATTATAATTCCCGCATCAGCCCAGCCACTTGAACCATTCATCGCATACATATAGAAATCCGCTCCACCATCAGGAACTATATGTGGTAAACAGCCATCTTTTCTCTGCCACTGATACATATCTTTAATAAACTTCTCCCCAAAGGTTCGATAATCAAATAAATATGAAGCGGTATTGCAGAAAATCTGAGCATCTCCAGTCCAGCCGTGTCTTTCTCTGGTTGGACAGTCAGTCGGAAGATCATTACTGTTACTTTTAGCACTCCAGATAGTCGCCTGGACAAATTGATTCAACAATTTATTAGAACTGTCAAACCAGCCCGTCTGCTGGATATCACTGTATACAGCAATCGAAGTAAAATCTTCAGGCTCAAATTCCACTTCGGTTTCTACTAAAACATATTGAAAGCCAAAAATCGCAAATCTACTCTTATATTCATTTATCCCTTCCTTGCAGATATATTTGATTTCCTGTAAAGGGGTTATTTTGTTTTTCATTTTCAATTGGATATTTCTTTGAGTAAACTCACCATCAAAATCCAGCATCTCTCCAAAACGCAGATATATTGTCTGTCCCGCTTTGGCATTAATTTTAAAACTGATATATCCAGCCATATTCTGAGAAAAATCTAAAACCTTTTTCCCCTTTGGGGTAATAATCAGCTTTGGTTTAAAATTCTCGTGCTCTTTTACTAAAACATTGTTGGAAGCTGTTGGGATAACATTATGGTTTGTCTCTTTGGCATAAGCATTATAGGAAGGCTTCATATTAGCATCAACAATTTCTCCATCCTTATTATCTGCCAGGCGAATGCTGCCATCATTAGACCAGCTCCAGCTTTTATCTGTAATAACTGTTTCTTTTCTACCATCATTATACTCCATAACCAGCTGCGCCAGTATTTTTGTTTCTTTACCATATTGATTTCTTAAACCCCAGGAACCAACTGAGCCTCGATACCAGCCATCTGCCAGCATCAGCTCAATAACATTTTTTCCTTCTTTAAGATAATCAAAAACATCATATGTCTGATAGTGTATTTTTTTACGGTAATCCGTTATCCCTGGAGTCATTACGGCATCGCCAACCTTAATACCATTGATACTTGCCTCATACAGTCCACAGGCAGTAATATACAGTCTGGCCTTTTTTAGTTTTTCACATTCAAATTCTTTTTTAAAACAATCAACAGGATAACGATTTTTCTTGTTGATTTTATAGTTGCCAGTAATCCATTTGGCTGGCCATTTCTTATTTTCTGGTAAACCGGTCTCAAAATATGCTTCGGCATACTCTGAAGCATTGTCATTTTCATCAAATACCCTTACTTTCCAGTTAACCCTGCTGCAGTAGTTTACCGGCTTCTTATTCCAGCAATATTTCATTGAAGAACTATGCACTTTTCCTGTATCAACAAGCAGTTTGCCATTTTCATCTTCAGAAATCAGCTGAAAAGCTTTTTGTTTGATACCATCTTCGACATTCCAGAAAAGACGTGGTGAAAGAATATTGATACCAATTGGATTAGTCAGATATTCTGTTTTTAATCTTACTGCTTTCATCTAAAATCACCTTTTTTAATTCTCAATATTTTTTCTAGCGCGGATTTCCTTCTGCATCTGTGGTAGTTTTTCTTCTAAATCCATAAAATATAAAACTACAGATATAACTAGAAAATGAATAATCGGTACAATATATCTGACAAAATACAGCCAGTTAACAACTCCTGCCGGCTGATTTACTCCCAGATGAGCCTGATAGCCAAAAAAACTCAATCCTGTTTCATAGACACCGGCAAATGCCCCAGAAATTATTGTCGCAATGGCAGTAGTTACAGCCAAGGCAACTGTTCCCTCTGGTCTAAAATGAAACTTATATTCTACTTCATCATTAGCTGATAAAAGCAGAGCATCTAAAACATAGACACTGGCTAAAGTTCCAACATTAAAAATAAAGTAGGAAATAACTGCACCGATAAAATTATCTTTAAAGAAAAGTCCCATTATACAGCCAACAACAGAAATGAGTGAAAATGCCATAGTAGTTTTGCGAACAGTAAACTTCTTGCTTAAAGGATAGATAATCAAAATACCAATTCCCATCGGTAATCCTGAGGCGACCGTAAAAATCAGATTGTAATTATTTTGGGCATTGGCTCCTAAAATTACTGTACAGAAATTGGTGTTGAGATTATATCCTTGCAGATTGGCCAAAATTAAATTTAAAGTTGTAATAATAAAAGCCATGTTCCAATATCTACACTTAAATAAATCTAAAAACTTCTTCCAGTCGGTACCATGTTCTTTGTTATAGATGGATCCTTCAATATCCTCGGCTTCCAAAGTTACTCTTTCTTTAGTATAGAAATAGTTGATTAAAGATAGCGGGATACTGATTAAAGCTATAATACCAATAATTAAAAGCCAGTTTTCTTTTGGATAACCATGTAACATGGTGTAATAAAGAATTGAACCAACAACCATAGTCACAGCTACCCCTACCAGCATGAAGTTTGAAACCCTGTCAAACAGGTTAATCTGATTGCGGTCGTTCTGATTTCTGGTAGCCAAGGTAATCATATTCTTCCTTAACAAAAACATCGTTATACCAAAGCCATTGTATAAAATGTTAAAAATATACACCCAGATCAGTTTTCCAACCTGTCCAATTTCTGGAATCGCAAACATAAAGAAACCAGAAAAAGCACACAAGAGTTGACCGATTAAAACGAAAGGCCTGATCTTTCCCTGTGATGAACTGCTGCGTTCAACAATATAAGCTACCAGAAGTCCCGCCAAAATAGAAACTATCTTGGTAGCCCAGGACATAACCAGATAAGTGCCTACCCCAAAAATCTGATCAATATAAAATATTTCAGTATAATAAAGCTCCGCTAACTGGTTAATAACAGCCTGTAATGACAACATTCCAAAAGGACCAACCAAATAACCGAGAATCTTTTCCTTCATCGTCATTTCTTCGGTTTTTATTCTTGAATTCATAAACGGTTTTTCAAAGATACTGTTTTTCAAAAATTGTTTTTTCATATTATTATCCCTCTTTTACATCTATATGATAAAACATAAAAGTCAATACTTTCTTGTATATTTGTTTTATTTTTGATATATTTGTCTTGTGATGAAAACGCTTACTTTCGATTTGGAATATCTCTGTCGCAAGATGACAGATATGTCTGGATTACCAATCAGAATATATCAAAACAACCAGCTGACCGGCAGATTTTCGGTTGTTGAATTTTTAATTGACCCAGTAGATCTTTACATTGATGATTTGCTGAAAAGAAAAGAAAACGTTTCATACTTTCTTACCGAGAGATATGAATACTATGGAATCATCAAATCTGATGAAACCGCAATTATTATTGGCCCAGGAAGAGAAAATCCCTTAGATAATCAACAGCTTCGTGATTTAGCCTTTCAACTTAACATCACCAATAAGGATTATGAGACTTTTTCTGATTTCATTTCAGCTATCGTTCCAATGCCCTTAGAAAGTATGATTCAGATGATGTGCACTATCAATCATATCCTTAATGGTGATAAGCTAAGTGTTTCTGATTTGCATCTTAAAGAATCATCTACATCAGAAAGGATTAACTATTATCAGAATTCAAGTTCAGCTGATGCTTATAAAGGCTATAATATCGAAAGACAGATACTGGATATTGTCAGAAACGGCGATCTAGAAACACTGGAAAAATGGGCACAACAGGCACCAACTTTAAGAAGTGGAAAACTATCTGATAATCTATTGAGGCATAGAAAAAACACCTTCATAGTAACTACTACCCTGAGTGCTCGGGCAGCTATAGAAAGTGGTTTAAAAGTTGATGAAGCTTTTAAACTAAGTGATCTGTTCATTCAAAAATGTGAAAACTGCAGTAACCTGGATGATATTAACTATCTGTTTTATGAAATGATATTTACCTATACCAGAGAAATCAATAATCTTAAAAAACTAACTACCAAGACTAAAATTTCAAAAGATGTCTACTTCTATATTATTAAACATTTATCAGAACCAATAAAAACTGAAGATATTGCCAAGGCTTTGTATATGTCTCGAAGTCATCTATCAACTAATTTTAAAAAAGAAACCGGGATCAGTCTTAACAATTATATTCATAAGATAAAAATTGAAAAAGCCAAAGAACTGCTTATGGATGACTCTAAAAGCATCACTTTGATCAGTGACTATCTGGGTTATTCATCAAGTTCTCATTTTAATCGTATTTTTAAACAGCTGACAGGATTTACCCCTAAAGAATATCGTAAAAATATGTGGGTGAATTTTAATCTTCTTTCAAAATAGAGCTATAAATCAAAGATTGCAAAAAATATTAAATTCAGATCTTATCTCTTCGATACTCAAATCAAGAATGTCGTTAAACTCTTTTTTCAAACAGAGATAATTATTAAACTTTTTGCCGAGAAATTATCCAGCATCACAATAGTCATTATATGAAATTCAGGTATAGAATAATTTCACATTCAAGATTTCTACCTTTTTTTATTACTTCATCTACATCTTTAAGCAGGTCATTAAATATAATTTACAGTTTATTTATTCTCTCTTTACTACCACACACATTATTGATTATTGGAAGAATATCCCATTTTCAAATAACTTATCCAGATAAGTTGCTTCACTTCTATAAATCATTGATACACTCCTGTATTTAGCGTTATTGTTTTTTAAATAGTTATATCTTTCTTCTTTTATTATTCCAGGAAGTAGGCCTTTTTTTCTTCTGCGGTCAGCTCTCGACCATTCAACATTTCTTTTGCAGCTTTTATCAGGGTATTTAAATCAACATTGTGAATGACATAAAAGGTATCATTTAATAGAGCTTCACTATCTTCATAGACAAACTCCAGGGCCTCACCATTTCCTGAAGAAGATACAATAATGATATTTTTTTGAAACTTCATAATTGTTTCCCCACTATCAATATCGTAAATGATATTATCTTTGGCTTTAACACGATGACTGCCGAAAAGCCAGAAATTCTCTTTTAAAAGTTTGTCATTGAAAATTTCTTTATATTCTTCAGTTAAAATCTTTTCTTTCAGTTCACCACTATATAAATCATAAACATCAACTTCTTTTTTCGAGTAAATCCTTGATCTGACATATAAAAGACCTTTTTCTTCATCAACAAAATAACAATCTTTATCTTCCAGCATTAAACCACTTTCTACTTCTAAAAAGTACTCTGCCTTACACTCACCAGTTCTACTGTCTCTTATCTCCACTGCTCCCTTGTAAGGTCTTACACCTTGATACATACAGTTATAAACAATTAATATCTCTTTGCCATCATTGATAAACTGGGCCTTTATACCGATGACATCATCCTTTTCTTCTTCAAACTTAAGATTGTGGGCACTGAGTTTAGCCGACAGATTCCAAAGCAACTGGTGAGTTTGACCATCTAAAACAAATAATGATGCCGGATAATTTCCCGAAGCATAGCCGTCCTCTACCAAAACAAGTATTGTGTCGGTTTCTTTGGTATACAATACATCATTGCAAGCTGATCTTTTAGCTGAACCTTCATCAGGTTTTCCATCATAGTCAAAATCTGGAACAAAAACGACTGTATCCTTTATTTCTCCTGTATCACCATCAAAAACTCTGACGTAGGCATAATCATTATCCTTATCTTTTTGTAAATAATTGGTTTCTAAAAGAAATATCTCATTGTTTTCAAAGGCTTTTAAACGATGAGAGAACATGTGTACTGGATAAACATTTAATATTTCACCAGAAAATGGGTCATTGATATAGATAAAACATTCGGCCGAAGGATTCATAACAAAAGAAACAACTATTTTACCACTATTGGAAAGAGTTGAAAAATTTGGTTCGTTGATAGCGATAGTACCTTTTAAAGGAGCTATGACATCAAGGGAAGATGAATTACCAGCCATATAGACACGTAAAATATTTTTGCCACTGGCAATAATGTAGTCATCTCTAACAGCATTACCATAACCCTCCTTATAGAAGTAGTGAGCTTTTTCCAGAGCAAAATCGACTTTAAAATCCTGCAGCATTTCTCCATTGCCAGCATTAAACAGCATTATCATCTTTCTTTCCGTACTATAAGCCAGAATTTTTGAACCATCAGCGTTAAAACAGAATCCATCTATTGGATTGGATTTATTATCCATTCGACAAATGGTTTTTTTATTTATTATGTCATAGGTATAAATATTACCAGATGTTGTCTGGATGGCTAAAATAGATTCTAAAGGAGCAATATTCATTGCTTTAAAGAAACTTTTATCAAAATCTGGATAGAAAAGGATATTATTTATTTCTTCGGTAGCTTTATCCCAGATTACAAGATACGGTTTATAAAGAGCAATAATATAATCACCATCTTTTGTAGAATCAAGATGAATTAAACTCTCACCATCATTTTCATAGTAACTGAAATAATCAGCATCACGATATTGCTTCAGATCAACCGTATAGCAATGACTAAGAAACAGACTACCGTCATATAAATAGAAATTCCCTCTAAGATCAGCTGTTAAATATACTGTGGTGTAAGCTTTTAAGCTTCCCTGCTCGTTTTCACCACGATAAACATTATGGTGCCAGCTGTATTTACTTATTCCTAGTTTTTCAAGCTCTTCTTCGGTTAAATTATCAAAGAAATTACTGGCTTCTTTTCGATAATCAAAAGCTTCTTTATATATTAAAGTATTATCATTAACCTCCAGGTTAAGCATTCCATCGCCTTTATTATAAAAAGTTATTTCTTCCCCATTTTTAAGAGCCAGATAATTTAAAATCCCATAATATTCCTGATATTCTGCCTTAATATCATATATTGCTGAATACTGATCATTGGCTCCATAAATAAGACCATTATAAAGAGAACCTATTGCCTCGGTTACAATTGGTCGATCTGGATTATTGCCATCTTCTGGTAGAGCTTCCAGCGATAACAATAATGATAGATTCTTATCACCGTTATCCAGTGCCTGATTGGCTGATTGGGCCAGCCATTTTGATTCAGCGATAAGTGCGGCATTTCTTTCATCAGATATCTGTTTGTTTTTGATAACAACATACATCAAAAATATTGACAGCACCAATATCACACCAGCGCTGACTGCAGCTCTGATTTTATTTTTTCTAACTCTATCCCTTTGCTTCAAATCATCATAATTAACGTTCAGCATTGGGGCCAGAATTTGATGTTTTTCGTTATTTAACTTTCTTAATGATTCATTTAAAGAATTCGCTCTAACATCAGCTGCCAGTGGCTCTCTTTCTACTTTTTTAGAATCAATCTCTTCAAAACGCAGAGCTAATGGAAAAGAATCAACTGGTTCTCCTTCAATTAAAATAGCCAGTATTTTATCTCTTCTTCCCAAAGAAATAAAATAGTCTACTTCTTCCAGACACCACTTTGACTGTAGATATCTTGGCGAGCAGATACATATCAGCCACTCTGAGTTTTCTAAAGCCTGACGAATATCTTCACCCAGATTAGAAGAAAGAGGCAACTCTTCCTGGTCACGAAAAACCCTTCCCATTTTAGAGATGCCCAAAGACTTCTTTAAAGAGGAAGGTATCTTGTAATTTTCAATTAAAGAATGAAGTTTTTTAGCTATTTCCTGATCAGGACTTTGATGTCGATAGGAAATAAAGGCATTATAGTTATTTGTTATCATAGATAAATTATAAAGTTAGCTAAAATCAGTGTCAATTAATTAAAAGTAATAAACCCAAACAAAAAACATCTTTTGAAGATGTTTTTATATTTTAATAAATCGAAAGGTTCAATTTTTTTGACAAATACTCTAAGCTTTTGACCGCAACTATACTGTTTCCAGCTTCATCAAGTCTTGGACTGAATGCCGCTATCCCCAGTTTACATCTGGTAGAAGTTAGCACTCCACCACCCACTCCACTTTTAGCTGGTAAACCTACCGAAGCAGCAAACTCACCAGAGTGATTATACATGCCGCTATGAGCCATAACTGATCGCAAAATCTGCACATTTCCCGGGTTATATAACTGCTTTCTTTTTAAAATATGATAACCATCATTAGAAAGCAGATGAGAAAACTTAGCCAGCTCAATAGTATTTACCATTATAGTGCAACATTTATAATATATTTCAATAACTTCCTTTATCTTCGTATCTTTGGCTAGAGTACCAGCCTGAATCATTAAATGCAGACCTGAAATATTAGTATAAGCTCTAGCCATTTCTGGAATAAGGATCTCTTCACTATAATAAAGGTCATGATTTCCAGTAATTTCTTTAAGATGATTTAAAATTACTTCAAAAGTATTTTCCTGATAAATCTCATATAATAAAGCAATTGTCGCTATGGCACCAATACTGACCATCGGATTTCTTGGTTTTCTTTTTCCCAGTTCTAAATCAATGATACTGTTATAAGGAAGAGCTGTAGGTTTTATATCAATAGTTTGAGTTATTTCAGCTAAAGATTTATTTTCCAATAGAATTAGAAAAGTCAAAACCTTGGAAACACTCTGCATAGAGAATCGCTGCTTCACATCTCCTGCCTGATGGACATTTCCCTTATCATCTACTAAAACTAAAGCCCATTTATCCAGCTCTTTTTCATCTTTGATGCCTAAATAATCCATAGTTGAACCCTTCCTATGGTATTTTGAGCCATATGCCAGGGATTCTTTTAGTATTTCATCATAATTTATATTTTTCTGCTTTTTGTTTTCCATTTTATACTCCTAAAGTCAAAGGATGACAGTTAGACTACCATCCTTTAGCTGACTTCTTTTTAATATTTTGCTTGAGAAGGAATAAATTTACCATGTCCCTTTTCGCCTTTCAGCACTCCATTTTCAACGATTACTTTACCACGAACCATTGTCAATATTGGAGCTCCTTTTAATTTCCAGCCATCATAAGGCGAGAAATCAGAAAGGCTATGCAAATCATCAACAGATAGGGTATATTCTTTTTCTAAATCTACCATTACAATATCTGCATCATATCCAACATCAATCAAACCCTTTCTTGGCAATAGATTGAAGTGTTTTGCGCAATTATAACTTGATATTTCTACCAGTTTCTCTAAAGTTATTTTGCCTTTATTAACTCCTTCAGATAACATTACTGGAAGCATGGTTTCAATTCCAGCCATACCAACTGTTGCTGACCAGAATTCCTGTTTATGTTTTTTGGCACAAGGGGCATGGTCAGAACCCAAGGTTTCAATAATACCCTTATTGATACCATCCCATAATCCCTGATTGTCCTGTTTGGTACGAATTGGAGGATTGACCTTACTTAAGATTCGATCAGCATCATCATAGTTCATGACCAGATATTGTGGACAGGTCTCAGCAATAATTTTAATACCTTCACCACGCAACTTTTCAATCAACTCAGGGCCTTCTTTGGTGCTGAGATGAACGATATAAAGTGTTGCACCGGTAATCTTGGCAAAATAAGCACAGCGGATAATTGCCTCCAGCTCAACAAAATTTGGTCTGGTTTCTGCCCAACGCACAATTTTATTGAACTGTTCATCCTTTAGATCTCTCTCTTTATACTGGAAGAAAATTTCGATATTTTCTGCATGCACCTGAGCTTGGGCATATGGCGAAGTTTTCGCAATCTTATCAAAACCAAAGTAAATTATACCATCATCGATTCCTACCTGTGGAGGAACAGCTTCCTTGCCACGATAAGGTATGTAGAATTTAAACCCTAGAATTCCCTTTTCATACAGACTCGGAATTTCTTCAAGGTTTTCAGGTGTATAAAGAGCACATTGCAAAGCACAATCAATATAAGAATTGGCTTCAAGAACATCAATTCTGCCACCTTTTTTGAAAATCTGTTCTTCAATTGGACCATTATCAAGATTCATACGGTCAATCATTGTGGTGACTCCACCAAAGGCAGCAGAGATTGATTCTGCTTCATAAGATTTAACTACATCCCAATCAGGCCAACCAATGTGAACATGGGTATCAATTAAACCAGGAATCAGATATTTACCATCAGCATCAATAATGCGCTCTGCACTGTCTGCACAGATAGTTTGTGCAATTTTAACGATTTTTTCATTTTCAACTAAAACATCAAGTTTTCTAGTACTGTCCGGACTTACTACCAAGCCATTTTTAAAAAGTATCCTACTCATATTTTACCCCCTTTTCTTTATTTTATATGTAAGCACTTTCATGTAATTCAATTATATTATATTTTTGCCTACTTTTCAAAAATTATATTCTGATAGCCAATAATGAAATAAAAACCTTGACAAAATAATTACCAAAAACAATAATTAAAATAATGAAATTTACTGAAAAAGGAGGTAAAGACTGATGTATAAAGCCATTAATAAAATCCCGGCAGGTATGTTTTTAGTACCTATGATAGTGAGCATGCTGCTGATATCGTTTTTCCCAAATATGTATAGTGCTGTAGGTGGAACAATGGCAGAACTATTTGATCATGGTACAGGGGTAATCATCGGACTGTTGGTTTTTGCAGCTGGAACAACCATTGAAATCAAAAGTCTGGTTCCTTTATTAAAACGTCACCTTCCTATGATATTATTTAAAACCCTGTGGTCAGCATTACTTCTGGTGATATTTTTTAAAGTCTTTGGTATGGAAGGATTTTTAGGAATCAATATCTTAGCTTTCGGCTGTGTAATCTTCTCCTTGAATCCAGCTGTAGCATTTGCGATACATTCCGAATATGGAGATAAGAATTTTGGAGGAGTTTATGGATTATATGGCATTATGGGTATGCAATTTGCTCCTATGATTGTTTTAAGTTTACTTACATCTGGCGGCGATTTAAAAGCCATTGAATGGATGCCTATAATATCTGTCTTTCTGCCTTTAATTTTAGGACTGATACTCGGTAATCTGGATCCTGCTTTTGGTGAGTTCTTTTCTCCTTTGATGGGAAAGTTGCTGCCATTTCTAGGTTGGAATCTGGGCACTGATATGAATCTGTTTTCAGCTATTGGCTCTGGTGCAGCTGGCATTATTATGAGTATCCTATTTTTGGTGCTGATGCTGCCTTTAATTCTTATGGATAAATATGTCTTTAAAAAGAACAATGGAGTTGATGGAGCAGCTATCTGGAATGTGGCTGGTATGTCTATCGGTAATCCTGCTGCCATAGCTATGGCCTTTCCTCTGCTGTTTGGAAATCAGGTAGAAAGTGCAATGGCAATTGTGGCGATGGCCTGTATAATAACCTCCATTCTTTCTCCATTAATAGCTCAAAAACTATCTCAGCAAAATTAAGTCAATTAAAATGAGTAGATTCATTTAAGGTAAATCTACTCATTTTTTATTTTATCTTACTTTTATAACTGATGATTTTAAAAGCAATAAGCCAAAACCATCTACTCTTCCCTGGATATCATGACCATCCTGTGGATAATCAAGTATCGTTATCCCTTTGACTTTTGTTCCCTGTTTTATGGTATCAGAACCCAATTTGATATCCATCGCTATTATATCTTCCGAGCCATCAACTATTTCATTTCCAAAAGGATCTCGCACTTTAGAGGCTTCTTCAGCCAATTTTTGACTCTCTTCTGTCCACTCATAAAAACACATCGGACAAACCAGCATATTACCATCTTCATAAGTGTATGAAGCATCACATTTAGGACAATTAGGTAAACTCATAATCTATCTCCTTTCCATTTTTAACAATATTCATTAATAAATATTTCTATACACTGATTATTGATTAACTTAAACATAAATTAAGTCTGTGTCAACTATTCTTAATTCAATATTACAACATTTTTTGAAATATTAATAATTTCCCAGCAATCCAATTTAACCTTAAGCTTGTCCAGCAAGGTACAATTCAGCATAATAACCATTTTTATCAAGCAACTGCTGATGAGTGCCAACTTCCACAATCGTTCCACTATCCATAACAATAATCCTATCAGCATCTTTTATTGTTGAAAGTCTATGGGCTATTATAAAACTGGTAGAATCAGCTGCCAGCTGTTTTAAACCTTGCTGAATAAGCAATTCTGTTCTTGTATCAACCGAAGAAGTAGCCTCATCCAGAATAATGATAGGGGCTTTTTTAATCATCGCTCTGGCTATTGTTATCAGCTGAATTTCTCCTTTACTTAAATTAGAAGCTTCTTCAGTTAAAACTGTATCATAACCTTCAGGCAGACACTCAATAAATGAATCTGCTCTTGCCAGTTTGGCAGCATCTTTAATCTGTTCAAAATCAACATCTGATAAATCCTGCTCATTTGAAATATCTGCTCCATAGGCAATATTATCTCTGATACTACCTGAAAATAGCCAGGTATCCTGTAAAACCATAGAATATGCTTTTCTTAACTCTTCAGTTTTATAGTCTTTCACATCTTTTCCATCAATATAGATTTTCCCATCAGCTATTTCATAAAAGCGCATCAATAGATTAACAAGAGTTGTTTTTCCCGCCCCAGTTCTTCCAACAATTGCGATCTGCTCTCCAGGATTAACTTTTAAATCAACACCATCAAAAAGCAGGTTTTCTGTATAGCCAAAATCAACCTTGTTAAATTCAATCTTTCCTTTAATGGTACTGACCTCTATACTTTCATCTCCCAATTCAACAATCTCTTCTGCATCTAAAAAATCAAAGACTCTTTCTGCTGAAGCTAAAGCGGACATGATAGTATTAAAAATTCCCAATACCTGATTAAATGGACCACGCAACATCTGGGTATATTGTAAAAAAGCCTGAAAGTCTCCAAGAGATAATGTACCGCTAATAACATATCTTCCACCCATGATAGCAAGTAAGACATAATTTGAATTTAGAATTAAATCACCAGCAGGTCTGGTAACAAAAGAAACCAACGAAGATTTCCATTCGCTGTCATATAGCTCTTCATTTAAGCTGGAAAGTTCTTCTTTTAACTGCTTACCGATATTGTAATGTTTTACAATATCTTCACCCATGTAGGCTTCTTCAATCTTCCCATTAAAAACTCCTGTCAGATTAGCATTTTTCTGAAAGATAGGTTTTGCTTTTTTCACAAGATATTTCACCATCATATAAGATACCGGTATAACTATCATTGAAAGAAAAGCCAATATCGGGTTAATGATAACCATCATTATGATAACACCCACAAGTAAAACAACAGCAGACAGAGAACTAGTCAAACCACTTTGCAGGGTGTTTGCTACATTGTCTAAATCATTGCTTAAAAGCGAAGTCATATCTCCTGCAGATGAACGATCAAAATAATTCAAAGTAAGTTTATTTAATTTGACCTGCATTTGATTTCTTAACGATTTTATTACTTTTTGAGAGACTCTTACCATTAAAATGTTGGAAATATAGTTAGAAAGAAAATTTAAAACATAAAGAATTATTAAAACTGTACCAATTTTCCCTAAAACAGTCCAATCTAAAACAATGTTTTCAGTTAAAACTTTAGTAAATATATTTATAATTTGACCAATCTTTCTTGGAATTAATATCTGCGTGAGAGATGTAGTTAATGTCAAAAGAATCGCCGCTAGGAAAATCCACTTAAATGTAGCCAGATTTTTTAACAGTCTAATCAGCGTTTTCTTAACATCTTTTGTGCTTCCAGATGCCAAAAGTCCAGAAACACGCCCAGCTCCTCCAACACCTCTGGAAACTGTTGGTAAACCTTCCTGCTGTTTATCTTTATTGTTCATGTTTTCTGTACTCATCTTATCTCCCCCTCTTCAGACTTCAATTGCGAAGAAAGAATCTCTTTATATATCTTGGAATTTTCAGCAAGCTCTTTGTGACTTCCTCTATCTACAATTTCTCCATTTTCAACAACCAAAATTTCATCAGCATCTCTAACGGTCGATACACGTTGAGCAACAATTGACACTCCCTTATCAGCTAATTTTTCTTTAATTGCTTTACGAATTTTCTTTTCCGTTGCATAGTCTAAGGCTGAAAAGCAATCATCAAAAATATAATAATCCGTTTCTCTTATAAGACCACGAGCAATTGAAATTCTTTGTTTTTGCCCACCTGAAAAATTTACTGCGTTTTGAGCTATATAAGTATCCAAACCTTCTAAAGATTCTCTAAAAAAATCTCCCATTTGAACCAGATCCAAAACTTCCCAAATTTCTTGGTCAGTAGCATCTTTTTTACCTGTTTGAATATTTTCTCTAATACTGCCTGAAAATAGAAAACTTGTCTGAGGGATAAAAGTGATAGTTTTACTAATTTCTTCTTTAGTCAGAGTCTGAATGCTTTTACCATTAATGCAGATGCGTCCTCTATATGCATCATAATCTCTCAGCATAAGCTTCAGTATCGTTGATTTTCCACTTCCTGTTGAGCCTATTATTGCTTTGGTTTCAGCTTTCCTCAAACTAAAATTTAAATTTCTTAAAGTAGCTCTACGAGAACCAGGATAGTAGAAATCAACATTATTTAAACTTATTGCTGACTCTTCTGACTGCTTAATATCTTCCTTAACTTTTATAAGTTCTTCTGTTAGTAAGACTTCTGAAATTCTATCAATCGAAACCTTTGATCTTGGAATAATAGTTATAATTGAGGCGAACTGCTGAATATTGCTTAGACTGATGGTCGCATATTCAACAAGACCAATCAGAACACCAAGTTTTATTGTTCCCAGCTGTGCACGACTGCCACCGATAAATAAAATAGCTAAAATCAAAATATTAGTTATCAGCAATATTAAAGGACTTAATAGCATCATTGTTGATTCTGATTTAACATTTGCCTGATATGCTTCTTCTGTAGCTTTTTCAAACTCTCTAATTTCATAATCTGACTTATTAAAAGCTCTGATGACCCGAATTTCTCTGATATTTTCTCTAAACAGCTGGTTGATTTTATCAATAGAAAGACGTATATGCCCATATTGAGGCAAGGCTCTGGTTGTTAAATAAAACCCCAGCAAGAAAATAGCTGGAATGATAATCAGGATAATCAGAGATAATCTAACATCCAGTGAAAACGATACTGCCAGTGCACCAATAACCGTGAGAGTAAGAGTGAAAATCTTTCTTAAAGATAAATCAATAAAATTAGAAACCTGTTTTACATCGTTCACTGTCCTTGTTATTAAAGTAGAATTTGAAAAACCAATTCTTGTTTCCTTGGAGAAATCAATAATTTTTTCAAAAAGATCTGCCCTCAAATCTCTTGATATGCCTGCGGTAACTCTTGTAAGAAAAAAGATCGAGATCATCAGTGAAACAATATTAAAGATTGTTGCCAAAAGCATCAGCAAACCTCGATTAACAATGGCACTCATATCCTTTGCCATAAATCCAATATCAATTATATCCACCATAAAGCGTGGTATTGACAGCTGGCTAAAGACCCAGAGACTGGCAAAGAAAAGCTGGCCAACGATTAATTTTGTATATTTTTTTGCATATTTCAATAACATGTTTCTTTCACCTTCATTATTTTAAAATTTTCTATTTTCTATTAAAGTAATTTAGCTATATCATCAAGGAAATAATTTCCCCAATGTAAGCAACATTATAGCAAACTTTCACTAAACAGGCCAACGGCATCATTTAAGAGAGAACAGTATTATTAAATATTTTCTTTTCCATCAAAAGAAATATCCACCCTTTCTGAGTGGATATCTTCTTGTTTTATAAATCTGATTATATCTTAAGATTACAACAATGATTCAATAGTGTTAACTAAATCTTTGCTGGTTAGATTGTATTCTTCCTGCAAGAACTCAGCTGTTCCAACCTGACCAAAACGATCAGTTACGCCATGTCTTTTAAATACAACATTAACATTGTTTTCTGCCAGAACTTCTGCTACAGCAGAACCTAAACCACCGATTATGCTGTGGTTTTCAAAGGTAACTACAGCTTTTTTACCCTTAACTTCTGAAAGAATCAGTTCAACATCAAGAGGTTTGATAGTATAAATATCTACTACTTCTACAGATACTCCTTTTGCTTCTAACTCTTCAGCAGCATCTAGGGCATCGCTAAGAATCTGTCCGGCAGTAATTACTAGAACATCAGTTCCTTTTTTAACTACATTACCTTTTCCAAATACAAACTTTGAACCAGGTTCGTAGACATTTCTAACTGCTTTTCTATTAATTCTAATATACTTAATTCCCTCTTCACTGGCAGCCTGCTTAACAGCACATCTTAATTGTGTGACATCAGCAGGATCAACAATTACAGCATTAGGAATTGTTCTATATAAAGCGACATCCTCAAAACTGGTATGTGTTCCACCATTTGGACCAACAGTAAAGCCTGGGTCAGAACCATAGACATTGATAGTAGTTTTAGCATAAGCTCCAGATAAATAAATCTGGTCAAATACTCTTCTAGAAGCAAATGGTGTAAATGAGTGAACAAATGGCTTGAAACCTTCAATTGATAATCCAGAAGCCACACCAACCATGTTTGCTTCAGCAATACCAACATTGATAAATCTGTCTGGATGAGCTTTTTCAATTAAAGCTGAACCACTTGGAGAAGCCAAGTCAGAATCGATAAAAACTATTTTATCATCATCGTTCATTAATTCAGAAACAGTTAAACAGAAAGTTGTACTTAGCTGTTCTCCTTTTTTGTTTCTATCTTCTACTAACTTAAACATTAGGCTTCCTCCTTTTCAATAAATGCTTTCAGCTCTTTGACTGCTTCAGCAGCAGCCTCATTAATTGCGTCGTTATTAAATTTTACAGAGTGATTAGAGAACAAGTCTTCAAAGTACTTGATACCCTGACCTTTAATTGTATCTAACACTATGCAGACGGCCTTGTCTTTTACTCCCTTAAGTTCAGTAATTGCAGCATCAATTGCATCAATATCGCTTCCATCAACTCTTAGAGTTTTAAATCCAAAACTTTCCATTTTAGCTTTAAGATCATAATGGTTAATAATATCTTTGGTATAACCATCTAATTGTCTTTTGTTATCATCGATGATTACGATACAGCTGTTAAGTTTCTTTTGCGCAATATACATAAACGCTTCCCAGCATTGGCCTTCATTTAATTCACCATCACCAACAATCATATATGTATAGGCATTATTTCCTTTTAACTTTTGACCTGTTGCAATACCAGCAGCAATGCTTGTTCCCTGACCTAGAGATCCTGTAGTTGCATCAACACCAGGTGTCAGGTTTCTATCAGGATGTGAAGGCAAAATTGTTCCACCTTCATTTAAAGTCATTAACACTTCTTTTGGGAAAAATCCCATTTCAGCCAGTGCACTGTACCATGCTGGTCCAGCATGTCCTTTTGAAAGAACGATCATATCGCGATCTTCTTTCTTTGGATTTTTTGGATCTACATTAAGATGTTTACCATATAACACAGCAAATAATTCCACAATTGACATCGAGCCACCTATATGTCCATAGCCACGATGCATTAGCATTTCTAAAACGTCAAGACGAATTTTTGCTGCTAATAATTTTAAATTTTTATTCTTATTCATATTTTTTCCTCTACCTTTCTAAAAAAGAGGCGGGTTTTCCGCCTCTTATAAGTCAATAGCTTTTAGAAGGTTTTTATACTCCTATACGGATTTCATCGCCTTCCACTTCAAAGGCAGCTTTTAGTTTTTCCTCAAGTTCGACTTTTGACATTATTTTGTCAAGTACGATAATTCTTGGATAATTTTTTAATTGTGGATAAATATCTTTCCCTACAACAAACAGGTCTGCTGAGTTGACGTTAACTTCTGATAGAGAAGTGTGTTCGCAAACAACTCCTTCTTTTCCTAGTTTTTTCAATATAGAGTTGACATTAAGTTGGACCATCATTGAACTTCCAAGTCCATTTCCACAACAGCACATAATTTTTCTAATTACAGCCATATTTATTTCCTTGAATTATTTCTTTTTAGAAACTAATGATAATGCGATTGGTGCTAAGTATACCAATACACAGATAACTAATAATGGCATACCCTTAACTGCGTTAGCGATATTACCAAATACTAGAGCCATCCATGAGAAGTCAGCATCTGAGAATGTAGTATTAGCGAAACCTAAGTTTCCAAATACTGGCATAACAATTGCTGGTAAGAAAGTGATTAATAAGCCGTGAACGAATGATCCAACAACAGCACCTTTTAATCCACCTTCAGCATTACCGAAGACACCTGCAGAAGCTCCACAGAAGAAGTGAGGAACTACACCAGGAAGAATCATAGCAATAGCAATACCTGCATTATTCATAAGACCTAATACTAATAGTCCAACGATACCACCTAAGAATGATACTAAGAAACCAATTAGAACTGCATTTGGTGCATATGGATATACAACTGGACAGTCAATAGCTGGAATAGCACCAGGAACAAGTTTTTCAGCAATACCCTTAAACGCTGGAACCATTTCACCAACAATTAAACGTACACCTGATAAGATAATGTAGATTGCTCCAGAGAAGCTTAAACCTTTAGTAATAGCCCAAACAGCCCAGTGGATTTTTGTTTCACCAGCAACTAATAAGTCACCTAAGTTACCAAATTGAGCTGGATCAGCATCTAAGATTCCTCTTCCTACTGCGATTGCTGTAACAACTACAAAGAATACAACCATTGTTAGACCGATAGAAACTGTTGTGTCTCTCAAGAATGTTAATCTTTGAGGGAAGTTGATTTCTTCAGTTGATTTTGAGCCTTTGAATAATTTACCAATCTGAGCACTTACCCAGTAGCCGAATCCACCAAAGTGTCCAAAGCCTAACTCGTCAGTTTCAACAATTTTTTCCATTGTTGACTGTAAGAACCAAGGTGAGAAAGCACTAACAAACGCTAATAAACATCCACCAGCGATGTATAGTGGTAATCCTTCCAAGCCTCCAACACTCAGTACAACAGCAATCATACATGCCATATAAAGTGAGTGGTGACCAGTTAAGAAAATGAAATTCATTTTTGAGAATCTAGCCAATACAACGTTAAGGATTAGACCTAACACCATGATATAAGATGTAGCTAAACCGAAATCTTTAAGTGCTAAAGCAACAACAGCTTCATTGTTTGGAACAACACCGTGCATATTAAATGCATAGTTAAACAGTTCTCCAAAAGCATTTAATGAGCCGCCTGTCAAGAAGCCAGCACCTGCAGATAATACTAAGAATCCGACGATAGTTTTGACAGTACCTCTAACTACGTCCTCAATAGGTTTGCCTTGCAGTACAAGACCTAAGAGTGCCATGATACCAACAAGCATTGCTGGAGTAGCAAGGATATTAAGAATAAAATCTAACATATTAACCTCCTTTAATTTATAGATTTTTATTGAGCATCAGCATGAGATACGAACAATTCGTAAATTTCTTTTGCTGATGTTGCCTCCAAAAATTTTTGTTCATTCTCTGGATCTCCAAAGATACTAGAGATTGCGACCATTCCTGTCATGTGCGCAGTTGAATCAACAGCACATAAACCAATCAACACTCTTACCTTATCTTTTTCTTCCGAGAAAGCAACTGGTTCTTTTAATAAAACACATGACAACATTGTTTTATAAACAATATCATCATTGCCTGAAGCATGAATTAAAGCCATATGATCACTCAATACATAATATGGTCCATATGCTTCTGTTGCCTTCAATACAGCATCTTCATACTTTTCAGAGCATGCTCCATCTTTTACCAATAGATCAACCGATACATGAATTGCTTCTTTCCAGTCCTTTACAGAATCTAGAATTACACAATTTTTCTTGCTTATTAGCTCTCTAATCATTTTTCCTCCTTTTTAAACAAGTAAATTTTTGTTTTTATTATAACTCAGTTATATAATTTTACCATTTGACTTTTTCAGTGTCAATAAAATATTGTGAAATTGTGTGAAGGCTATGTTTTTTTGGCTTTTAAAATTTTCATTTTTTCACTCTTTATTATTTATAAATTGGTTAATATAAAAATTATCATCTTACATCAACACTGAATATTAAACATTAAAACAGCAAGAATCACGCTATAATCTTATGACCTTTTTCAATAGCTTCCATTGCTTCTGTTTTACTGCCAGTAGTAGAAAGTATTGAGAATGCAATGTTTACAATATGGTCTGATATTCTCTGCAATGAAAACAGCACAGAATAAATAGATTTTGATACTTCAACAGGATACATGCCAGAACCTAAGCGATGCACATGTTCTTCACGTGTTGAAGAAATAAGATTTTCAATTTCTTTGTGAAGATATCCTATTTTTTCTAAATTATCTATTTCACGCAAGGTGAATGTCTCAAATCCCAAGTCAAACATTTTACTGATAAGTTCATAGATATCATTAAGTTCGCTTTTGGTCTGCTCTAAAAACTTCACCTCTTTTTGCTTCATATAATTAGTTTCTTTGATTATCAGCACCGCATAGTCTCCCAGACGCTCAATATCGTTAGCTACATGATGTAAGCCACCAATCAATTTTTCATCATCACTAGATTCAGTGATCGATGAAATCTTAATTAAAAAGCTGGTAATCTCACCTGTCAAAAAGTCTATACGATACTCAACATCAGCGATTTCTTTACTTTCACTCATATCTTCATTTACCAGTGAAGCGAAAGAACGAGCAATATTCTTCCTTGCAAGAAGTAACATGTAATGCAATTCCTTCAGTGCCTGTTCAATAGCAACAGCTGGAGTCTGCAAAAAGCTCTCATCAATATATAACAATTCTTTCATCTTCTCTTCTTTGTCTTTTATCATTTTTGTCACTAAGTTAACCAGTGGATCAATTAATAAGAGTAAAATCAAAGTATAAATCAAATTATAAAGCAAATTAAATGTTGCCAGACTGAACTGATGGTTTCCAGAAAACATAACCTCGAACATATTAACTATCGGATCTCTAAAAATTGACAATATAATAGAAAATGCTACCGCTCCAATTACACTGGTAAGCGCATGGAACAAGGCAATTCGTTTTCCGTTGGCATTTGTAGTAAGGGAAGCCATAATTCCATCACTGACAGTTCCGATATTGGCACCCATTACCAAATAAAATGACTGGTCAACATTTTGAATAATTCCTGTAGCCAAGAAGGTAATAAAAACACCAGTTGCTGCTGTTGATGATTGTATAATGCCTGCAAACAAAACACCTAATATCACCAACAAAACTGGGTTGTGCATAATTTCATATTTAAATACTTTAGAAAGTCCAATACATAAGGGCGAATCTGCTCCACCGATAGCTACTTCCATAACCTCAAGACCAATAAATAGCATTCCAAATCCTATTAATAATGGTGCTAAATTATTAAGTTTTTCATTGTCTGTAGAATAAACAATTAAAACACCAATAAATGCTAAGGATGAAAAAACATAACTTATGTTAAAACCACCCTTACTGAGACCTGACATTGCAAACATAAAGGCTGTAAGTGTAGTTCCTACTTTGGCACCTAAGACAAACCCTGAACCCTGCTTAACTGTTACAATGTTAGCGTGAGCAAGACCAATTGTCATAATTGATGTAGCTGAAGAAGATTGAGCAAGTATAGTAGCTATTATTCCGACTCCATAATTTATAAAACTGTTAACATCAATTTTTCTGAAAAAATTACGTATTCCTGACCCCGAACTTTTTTCCAGGCCCAAGCCCATCTGTTTCATACCGAACATGAATACAGCGGCTCCTCCTAACATGAGCAGTAAATCCATTAATATATCCATTTTACTTCTCCTTTACTTTTCCCTTACATTTATTTTACATCTTATTTTAAAAATTTCCATATGTATACTTTTATTTTTAAAATATATCGAAAAACAGTAATTTTTTTATTAAATTTTTATTTAATAGTATAGTAAGGAAAATAAAAAAAACTATTATTTTACACCCGCTAACTTATAAATTTTAGACATTTTTTATCCTCTTTAAAACATCTTTACATAAACTGATCTTTAACTTCATCCCAAATTTCTAATAAACACTTACCATCAAATACATTCATACTTAATGCATAAAAAGGATAATCAAATCTTCTTTCATGCCCTAAATATCCAATTATTAAATCTTCCTGCAAGCTTACAACACAATCTTTACCATTGTATTCAAACTCTACAACATTACTATTTTCTTCTATTCTCTCTAAAACAATTTCAGTTAAAGTCTTATGATTAATTGCGAAATCTTCTATAATCATATTTGAAAAACCACTAATGTCTTCTATTAAATAACAATATGGGATATTTTCTTCACTATGATAAAAAATAATATCCTGAGTAATTCTATCCAAATCTACCTGACTACCATACACTTCAAACTCATCAGAAACATCTAGTCTTTTTATTAAATCAAAAACAATTGCATAATGTTGTCCAAAAAGTCTAAAATATCGACATCCAGCTTGTATTATCTTGCTTATCTTATCTTCTAAAATATTTAAATCACCATTTGCAAAATGCCAGATAATAAAACACTTTAGCGGAGATTTAAACTCTATATTTTTACACTTATAATCTACAATTATAAAATTACTTGTTACAAATTTTTTCATAAACATCAATCACAAAGATATATTTTCATCTTTATTTTTAACCAAACTCCACGCATTTCTTTATCAGAAACTTTTCCATATATTTTTTTGTTCGCATCCATAAGATTTGAAAGTATGATATTGTCATTTTTTGGAACATATCCAATCTTCTCATTTCTTTCTGTAAAAACCATAATACTTGCTTGATCGTTTTCATTATCTAAATTTCTTAAAAAAATCAGCTTATCACCTATTTGAATTTGTGATTCTATTTTTTCAAGTCCTTCTATTTTACTAGTTTTTGCGACAAGTGTTTCCAAAAGAAATATTTCTCTTTGAAATGGTTTAGGAATATCAAAATTATCATTTCTAGAATGTAACGTTTTAATTAATTTATAATCATCTTTCTTTTTTTCAATATTACTCATAACTATTTTCCTAGTAAAAGTATAAAACTTATCAATTATATTTTAAATTCCCATTCGGTCATATTTATATTAACTATACCTTATATTTACCTTTTAATTTGCGGAATAAAGCGCTCATAGTCATTCTGCATTCTTTTTAATATTACTGCTCTGATATTTTCCAATTTCAGAATCATAACCTCAGAAGTCAAATCTGTTTTACTAAGAGTAAAAATATCTTTTCTAAGTAAATTTTTGAGCATTAATTTTACTAAGCATAAATATTGAAGTTTTTTGCCCCATATGGCATTTTTCTTCAATAAGTTTTCTCCTATATATTAAATCATCACAAAATAATTCAGAGCATCGAAAAGAGCATTTTTTACAATTTGTTTGTAATAACTTAACTTTTTATTTTTAATTATGTTTATTCCACTTAGCCCACTATACAACTTACTTGTTGTATTCATGCTTACATCACAATGTAAAGTAAGCACTAATGCAACAAACATTAACGATAAATTTCAAATAACAAATAGGATTTACCACATCGCCTTATTCCAGTTATAACCTTTATTATTCCGTTTTCTTTTCTGTCAATTAATCTCTCAGGATATAGTTCTCAATCCTCAATTACGATTTATCTCATGTTCATGACTTATTTCGTAATAGCGCTATATGTTTCCGTTGCGCATATATCAATTAGAAAAAATATTACGGGTTTTACACGCAATTAATTATCATTCTCTATCAGGCGTTGAAATAAATTCCAATTTTATCTGCATACCTAAACCACGTGCTAATTTTTTTAACATTTTCAAACTTGGATTTCTCGTACCGTTTTCGATTCTGCTAATGTCTGCCTGTGTAATACCGGTTCTTGCAGACAGTTCTTTTTGGGTAAGATTCTGTTCATTTCTGGCATCAATCATTGCTTGGATAATATCATATTCGAGCTGTAAAGCATCATATTCAGCTTTTACTTCTGGATTCTGAAGAATCTTGTTTTTATAATCTCTATAGTTACTCATTGCCATACCTCCGTTCATAATCAGCCTTATAATTTTGGGCAATTTCTTTCTCGTTTCTTGATATTTTGTCTGTCTTTTTAATAAAACCGTTTGTTAATACTGCTTTTTTTCCTACAATAAAGAAATATAGCACTCTTGTTATGTTGGAACCATGTTTTGTTCTGAGTTCAAACAATCCTTCTCCAACATATTTGGAATAGGGTTCTCTAAGATTGTGTCCGTTGATTTCCAATAAATCAATTGTTCTTAATGTTTTAGCTAACAACTTGGGCTCCAATGAATCAAGAAAGTCTTGAACCGGACATTTTCCGTCTTCTGTATCATAAAAAATAATCTCGAACATCATAATCCCTTTCCCTCTAAAAATATTATATGTCGTATGCAACATATTGTCAATAAGTGAAAAATACCTATCCACGTAATTTTACTTTGTATAACTTTAAAATCGTGCAGCAGTATTTTCGCAACGATAATATGATGTATCAGCTCGTTATAAATATTAAAACTCTTTAAAATCTGTTAAAAAAGGTTTCTAAAATTTCTTTCTCTACATCATTGTTATACACTCCACATGGCTCGATAGGATAGGCTGAATGTCTTTGCTGATTTTACGAGCGTGGGAACATATCCATAGCCTTTTCCGTTGTTTAGCCGTTTGTGGAAACATATCCATAAAACTGAAAGTTTACTTTCTCTCTATTTATCAAATATCTTATCTAATTCAGAAATCATAATGTCTGGATTAAACAATGCGTTTCACAATGGAATTTACCTTTGAAACATTTGACTATTGTTGTAGGATAGTATTTCCTAACATATTTAGCAGATTTCTTTGCAAGCATTTCATTAAAAGTTGTTCCATGAAAGAAATACACCACTGTATTAGGAGTGTTTATGCTCTGGCTCAGTTTAAAATCAGCTATGTCATCTATACTATTCCCGACAGTTACATCTGACATATTATCAAGAACTTCCAAAAAATATTCAATATTGTCTTCGGAAATAATAACCTTTGTTGCCTGCTCTACCGTTTTTTTATCTCGTTGCTGTGATTTATGAGTAATATCAATATAAAATTTCTTCATAAATCCTTTCATCAGTTTGTTATAAGATACCAAAGGCGACCCATCAAAAATCACTTTATCAAATGTTAATCTATTATTTTGCCACAACATTGCAGTCAAGACTCCACCCATTGACATTCCATATTTCCATTAACCAAATATACATCTCCTCCTTGCTCATCGGGGATTGGGTTCAGATCCTCCAGTTCCCTAATATCATTGGCCGAGTACCAACCATTCTGCCTGCCAACCGCATAACCGCTCATTCGTGCAGAGAAATCACCACGCAACAGTCCGTCAACATTGAATTTAGCAAAGTAATCCTTTCGTTCATACTCATTTAAAAGGCATAAATTAATGGCCAGTTCCCAACGAACAAGCCATGGTCTTAAGGTAATATCTGCCCGTGTTTATCTCGAATAATCTGCGCATAAGCATTGCCCCAGAGTAGCAAGTTTGTCATCATGGCTTCTTTAAACGCAAAAGCCGTCATCTCCTCGTTTGGACTATCGTGAATCAGATAGTACAACGGGTGGTCGACGGCTTTATCTTTGCCACGGGGAAGTCGTTTATATAAAGGAAGAGGGAGACTTGCGATATCCTCGGCAATAACTCTAACGCAGGCAAATACACCGCTCACCGTTATTGAGTTTTCCTCGCTGACATACATTCCTGAAAGGGATATAGGACTTAAATCCTCACCTTTAATAAACTGTTCATAAGTGATTGATGCGCTATTTTTTATCCTTTTATTTTTATTAAACCATTTCAAAATTTCACCCCTCTCGTCTAAATAATGACTAACCCTCTCTCGTCATACACACTGCCGCCGGTATTTGAACCATTTCTGATTGACCTGTCCAGCGCCATTATTGTTGCAACGGCACCGTCAATCTTTTCTGTGGATTTTTCCTTGTCCGGCTTAATGTTGCCTGCAGGGTCAGTACGAATATATATATTATCCATCATCCAACGAAGGACAGGATGCCCTCCATGAGCAATTTTTTGCTCCAACGTAAGTTTCATCAGTTCCTTGGTGGGCGGGGACATATCTTTATAGGCTTGCACACAAGGCTCATATTTTAGACATATCAAGACCCACCAGCCACCGCTTTG
>CAYUXW010000009.1:0-61697 GCA_964449115.1 uncultured Erysipelotrichaceae bacterium
TAGAAAGGAAAAGTGATATTCATGTATAACAAGGTACATGTGTATCATACAAGTAAAGAAATGCACATGAAAACATACTTGATGGAATTTTATGATAAGGATTATTTGGAAAATTTAATTTCCTTATTTCATAGAGATTATGATGGTGTGTATTTCTTTCATTTTGATGATCCCCATCCTCGCAAAAAACAACATCTGATAGAGTTTATCAAAGAACATTTTCATTTAGATGCGGAGTTTATCAGGATAGATGAAAACTCGGTAGCTTTGATAGCCAGTCAAATTATCGAAGTGATGAATAAAGATGATTTATATGATTTCGATATAACAGGAGGATCGGAACTTTTCTCGGTTGCTACAGGCTATATTGTAGGTAAATATCGCAAGTATAAAACAATGGTTCACCAATATGATGTGAAAACAGATACCTTGATTTATAACAACAATGAGGATGTATATATTAGAAAACAGGATAGTACGGCAACTATTGAAGAAATAATTGCGATGAATGGAGGAAAGGTTATCTCCATTTCCAATGGTGTCAAATATAACTATTTAAATAAAGAGCTGAGAAATGAAATTTTAAGAGTCTGGAACGCTGTAAAAGTTATTCCGTATGAATGGAACAGGTTTTGCTCAATGCCATGTAATTTATATGAGGATAATGGAAAAATAATTTACCAACGCAAATGTAACAAATATGGTGATGAAAAAACGGTTGGTAGAGTTATGGATCGCTTTACCAGATTAAAAATCATCCTGGATTGGCAATACCAGATGATTGGTGGCAAAAGATACTGCGTTTATGAAATGAATCCTATTGCCAGGACAAAGGAACTATATGAAAAATCAGGTTCAGCACTGGAAATGTATACCTGTCTGGTAGCATATGAAAGTTGTAATTTCAAGGATTGTCAGTCAAGTGTATTAATTGATTTAAATGGCATCATAACAAACAGGCCAGCTGATCCAAGAAACGAAATAGATGTAGTGATGATTTATAATCATACACCTATTTTTGTAAGCTGCAAAAACACTCAACCAACAAAAGAGTTTATCTATGAAATAAAGGTTATGGCACAACAATATGGCGGAAAATACGCCAAAGCAGTTTTGGTAACTATAGCCAAAGCCTTAGAGCCTGTAGCTCAAAGAGCAAAAGAAATGGATGTAATATTACTAGATGGGGTTTATGAGCATTCATTAACGCAATTTAAAGAAGAAATACTAAAACATTTTCCCTATCTTTAAAGAGTGACTATACATTATATTTATATAGAAAAGAAAAATGGCTTGTGGTATGATATATAATGATTAATATCGATTTTTCATAAGGGGGATGACGAATATGGTAGAAGAAAATATAGAAAATCAAAAAAAATCAACATATTCAGTTACTTTTTCGTCATCGAATTATCTTAATGGATAAAAAAATCAGATCGCTTTCTGTAGCAATTACAATTGTTTTATCGATAATCTTCGCTTTTATAAATAAAACAGTAAGTGCTGGTATGATAGTTGGATGTATTGCTTCAATGTTATATATTCAACTGTTAACCATAGGAATGAATAAAACAATCAATCAGCAGCAAAGCTCGACAAAAATGGTGATAGCAAAGCTATTTCGCTTATCAATAATCATAGTATCGATGTTAATTGCGATGATAATTCCAGAAAAAGTAAATATTTTCGGAGTTTTTTTTGGACTAATGGTTTTTAAGATAAGATTATTGATTTTAGCTTTAAGCAGAAAGGAAGGACAGTAAAATGGAAGTACAGCCAACAGTATTCTATATCATAGCACTGGTAACTATTATTGCGGTATTACTGATAATTATTAATAGAAAGCTGGTTAAGTTTGATCCGTTATCAAAGCCAACAGGAATTGTGCTGGTGGTTATGATGGCGGCAGAAATGGTTGAAAAGATGGTCAAAGAAAAAACAAGTGATGAAGCAGCCAGGTTTTTATCGCCATATATCATGACTGTAGTAGTTTACATTTTCCTGTCTAATATAGCTGGATTGTTCGCTTTTGAATCACCAACTTCAAATTACAGTGTAACCTTGTCATTAGCGGCAATTACCGTTGTGCTGATTGAGTATTACGCGATTAAAGCCAATGGTTTTAAAAAGTATATGAAGAGTTTAGCTGAACCAATGGCTCCGTTTGTCATAATGAACCTGATCAGTAAGGCTTCAACCCTATTATCATTATCGTTACGTTTGTTTGGTAATATTATGGCTGGGACGGTTCTAATGGCAGTTATCTATCAATTATTTGAAAAAGTATCGGCATTAATTCCCTTATTTGCGGGATTCAATGTCATAGGAGTAGTAGTCACTCCAGTTCTGCATTTCTATTTTGATTTATTTTCAGGAGCAATGCAGGCTTATATATTTATTACACTAACACTCTCTTTCATAGGAAAAGAGTTACCAAAAGATTACTAGGAGGAATAAAAAATGGAAACAGGAATTATCGCTTTAGCAGCGGCTCTATGTGTAGTAGGAGGAGCTATCGTAGGTGTCTATGAAGCAAAAGTTGCAATCGCAGCAGTAGAAGCAATTGGCAAAAACCCTGATGCATCAGGAAAAATTCAAGGTATGGCAATCATTGGTGCAGCAATTGCGGAAACTTCAGCTATTTATGGCTTGTTAATAGCGTTCTTAATCATCTTCATTTTAGGAGCATAGTTATATGAATATACCTGATATTTTGCAGTTATTAATGCCAAATATCACAACTGTTGTAACGCAATTATTATCAACAGCTATTTTGTTTACCTTAATGTATCTATTATTATGGAAGCCGGTTAAAAGAATTCTTGATAAAAGATCAGAATATGAGCAGTCAAGATTGACAGATGCTGATGCTTTGATTGAAGAAACAGAAATGTTAAATGAAAAAGCTAATACCTATATTGAAGAAGCAAAGCTTCAGGCCCAGGAAACAATCAGAAAAGCCCAGGAAGAAGGCTTAAGATTGAAAAACAATTTAGTAGAAGAAGGAAAACAAAAATCACAACAGTTAGTTGAAGAAGCCCAATACAATATCACTTTACAGAAAAACAAAATGTTGGAAGATATGCATCAGGAGATTGTTAATGTAGCAATTACAGCAGCAGAAAAGATGCTGCAGCAAAAATTAGATACTCAATCAGATATTGACAGTATCGAAAGCTTCATTGACGAAGTAACTGGTAGATGAGTATCACAACAAGAAGATACGCCTATGACTTATATAATTTAGCCTTTCAGGATGAAAAACTGGATTTATATTTTGACACTTTAAATCAAGTAAATGAAAGGTTGAATTTAGACGGTGAACTGGCGGCATACATTGATTCAACAACCGTTTCTACAAGTGATAAAAAAGAAAGACTTCAAAAAGCATTTAATAACACATTAGACAATGATGTATTAACAACGTTCTTTATTATGAATAACGCCATCAATCAAAAACATACTGAGTTAATCTTGATTCAGGATTTTTTAGCGTACTACTATCGCGTTAAGGGTATGGGTTTTGGGGTAGTTTATTCAGTCAGACCATTAGATAAAGAAAGTATTGAAAAATTAGAAGAAACAATAGGAGCTGAACTAGAACAAAAGGTAGTTTTAGAAAATAAGCTGGATGAATCACTTTTAGGTGGTTTTAAGATTGTTATTAATAATAATGTTTGGGACGGTTCATATCGTTCAAAATTAAAAGATTTAAAAGCTTCACTTTTAGCAAAAGATGAAGATTTTGAGGCTTCAACAAGAGAAATGAGCCTGTCTATCAAAGAGCAGATAGATACTTTTGAAAAACAAAGAGTTAACGTTCAAACTTCAGCTACGATTGGTTATGTAACCTCAGTAGCTGACGGAATTGTCAACATCAGCGGTATCTTTGAAGCGATGTCAGAGGAACTGTTATCAATTGGTGATAGTGTAGCGATGGTTATGAACCTGGAAGAGGACAATGTGGGAGCAGTGCTTTTATCTGATGCTGGAAATGTTGTTGAAGGAAGTCAGGTCGTTGCTACTGGTAGAGTTGTTGAGGTCCCTGTTGGTGATGCTATGCTAGGTAGAGTAGTTGATGCTTTAGGAAATCCGATTGATGGCAAGGGAGCAATCAAAACTCATGAATATTATCCAATTGAAAAACCTGCTCCAGGAGTAATTGAAAGACAGTCAGTTCATCAACCACTGGAAACAGGGCTTAAAATTATTGACTCAATGATCCCAATTGGCAAAGGGCAACGTGAGTTGATTATTGGCGATAGACAGACAGGTAAAACGGCCATTGCGATAGATGCTATTTTAAATCAACAAGGCAAAAACGTTAAATGTATCTATGTAGCTATTGGACAAAAGAATTCAACGGTAGCTCAAATAGTTGAAAGATTAAAACAAAATGGAGCTATGGCTTATACAACTGTAGTTGTAGCTGGAGCAAGTGAGCCAGCAGCTTTGCAGTATATTGCACCTTATTCCGGCTGTTCAATCAGTGAATATTGGATGAATCAGGGACAGGATGTCTTAATCATCTATGATGATTTAAGTAAACATGCTGTTGCTTATCGTACGCTTTCATTATTGTTAAAGCGTCCTCCTGGAAGAGAAGCTTATCCTGGTGATGTATTCTTCCTTCATTCAAGACTATTAGAAAGAAGTGGAAAACTATCATCTGAATTAGGAGGAGGCTCTTCAACCGCATTACCAATTGTTGAAACACAGGCTGGTGATATTTCAGCCTATATTCCAACTAACGTAATTTCAATTACTGATGGTCAGATATTCTTACAGACCGAGCTGTTTAACAGCGGTATCAGACCAGCAGTAGATTCTGGTTTATCAGTATCCCGTGTTGGTAGTTCCGCTCAAACCAAGGCAATGAAAAAAGTTTCTTCTTCATTGAAACTGGATTTAGCTCAGTATCGTGAAGTTTTGGACTTTGCGCAGTTTGGAACGGATCTAGATGCAGCAACAAAACAGACTATCAATCGTGGCCAACATTTAACAGAACTATTAAAACAACCTCAATATTCTCCGGTAGCGATGGAAGATATGGTTATTGTTTTGTTTGCTAACCAGAAGGGG
This sequence comes from uncultured Erysipelotrichaceae bacterium, assembly GCA_964449115.1. GTDB lineage: Bacteria > Bacillota_I > Bacilli_A > Erysipelotrichales > Erysipelotrichaceae > UBA1783. The sequence goes on from CAYUXW010000009.1 coordinate 5,086, forward strand.
CTGTTAGATCAGATTCCTTTAAGAATGGTTAAGTATTATGAAAAATCATTGCTTCTGGAAATGCATTCTTCTTACCCAGAAATTGTTGAAGAAATAAGAAATGAAAAAGATATTTCTGCTGAGTTGGAAGAAAGAATGTATAAGGTTATGAAAGAACACAGTGATAAATATAGAATAACGGAGATGTAAAGTGGCAGGACAAATTAGCAAGATCAAAAGGCAGCTAAGGTCAGTTCAGTCAACCAAAAAACTGACCAATGCAATGGCTTTGGTTGCGACAGCCAAGCTACAAAAAGAAAAAAACAAAATGATAGAAAACAACGAATATGCTGATATCTATCATACTTTCCTGTTGGCTGCTTTATCTGCTAAAAGAGAAGGCGAAGAAACAAACCTCTATTTAAAGCCTTCAGCTGTTGATAATCCTGCTCATATCATCATTACTTCCAATAGCGGACTTTGTGGAGCTTATAATCAGGATTTATTAAAATATGTAGAAAGACATATTTCTAAAGAAGAACCTATCTTTGCCATTGGAACTTATGGAATTAAATGGCTAAAAGCCAATGATTATATGGTTATAAAAGAATATAACGAATGGCAGGATCTGGAACCAGCCAAAATCAATCAATTAATTACAGATTTACTTCTGCTATATCAAAATGACATGTTATCATCAATTGATGTCATTTATACACAATATGTCAATGCCTTAACATTTTTGCCTACCACTTTCCACTTGTTACCAATAGAAATAAGTACTCCAATTGTAGAAACAGAAATGTTGCTAGAACCTAGCAGGGAAGAGGTATTGAATCAGCTGATTCCACTTTATGTCAGTTCACAGATTTATGCCACCTTTTTGCAGGCTAAGACAAGTGAGCATGCGGCTAGAAGAAGTGCGATGGATAACGCCAATCAGAATGCTGATGATTTAATAAATGAATTGGAATTAACATATAACCAGGCACGACAGGCTGCTATTACCCAGGAAATGAATGAAATAACAGCCGGAACGGTTAACAGTAAGTAGAAAGGAGTTAATTATGACAGAAAATATTGTCAACACAATAGAAATAAAAAAAGAAGAAACAACTTCTACTGCTTTTGAAAATGTTGGTGAAGTAGTACAGATTATAGGATCGGTTATTGATATTAGATTTAATGAAACTTTACCAAACATATATAATGCGATAAAAATTGAACTGAACAACGAAATTATTACCTGTGAAGTAGAACAACATATCGGTGATGATAAGGTAAGATGTATTGCCATGAACCAGACAAGTGGTTTAAAAAGAGGAATGCTGGCTTATGATACTGGAAAGGCAATTGAAGTTCCTGTTGGTAAACCGATATTAGGAAGAATGTTTAATTTGCTGGGTGATCCAATTGATGGATTAAGTAAAATACCAAGCAACGTTAAAAGAGATGTAATCCATAAAAAAGCTCCTGCTTTTGAGGACCAGGAAACAACAGTAGAAATTCTAGAAACAGGAATTAAAGTTGTCGACCTTTTATGTCCATACATTAAGGGTGGCAAAACAGGTCTGTTTGGTGGTGCCGGTGTTGGTAAAACAGTTTTAATGCAGGAAATGATTCACTCGATAGCTACTGAACACAACGGCTTATCAGTTGTAGCTGGGGTTGGTGAAAGAACAAGAGAAGGTAACGATTTGTATTATGAAATGAAGGATTCTGGTGTTTTGGATAAAACAGTCTTGGTCTATGGACAGATGAATGAATCTCCAGGAGCGAGAATGAGAGTGGCATTAAGTGCCTTAACGATGGCTGAGCATTTTAGAGATGTGGATAATCAAGATGTCTTATTGTTTATTGACAATATCTATCGTTTCTCTCAGGCAGGATCAGAGGTTTCAGCGCTTCTAGGAAGAATGCCATCAGCTGTTGGTTATCAACCAACATTGGCAACAGAAATGGGTGAACTTCAGGAAAGAATTACATCTACAAAAAATGGTTCAATCACCTCAATTCAGGCAATTTATGTTCCGGCAGATGACTTGACAGACCCAGCTCCAGCAACTACTTTTGCTCACTTGGATGCTAAAACAGTTTTAGATAGAAATATCGCTTCCCTTGGACTGTATCCAGCAGTTGATCCACTGGAGTCTTCTTCAAGAGCTTTAGATCCAAACATCGTTGGTGAAGAACATTATGAAGTGGCTCAAGAGGTTATTAATATCCTGCAAAAATATAAAGATTTACAGGATATAATCGCTATTTTGGGTATTGATGAATTATCTGATGAAGACAAAGTTACTGTTAATAGAGCTAGAAGAGTAAGAAACTTCTTGTCACAACCATTCCACGTAGCAGAAAAGTTTTCAGGCTACGATGGCAAGTTTGTAAAAATTGAAGATACAGTCAGATCATTTAGAGAGATTTTAGATGGTAAGCACGATCGTTTGCCAGAAGCTGCGTTCACCTTTGTCGGGGCAATTGAAGATGTGGTAGAAAAAGCTAAGGAGATGATGTAATGAACAACTTTACGGTTAATTTTGTTACATTTAAAGGACTTTATGAAAAGGTTAAAACCAATAGATTGAATGTTCCTACAGCTGAAGGAAGAAGATGTATTCTGGCTAATCATATGCCGATTATGCTGCCTTTAACAATCGGTGTTGTTGAGACTACTACTGATAATAAGGACTTTTATCATTCTATCAGTAACGGAATGCTTTTATTTGAAGACAATAAAGCAACTGTACTATGTGATACAATTGAAAATGTTCAAAAACTTGATAAACATAAAGTCAGAGCATCAATTAAAAAGGCTGAGGAAAGACTATCTGTAGCTGAAAGAGATACTGATATTATCCTGGCTAAAGCTTCACTAGCTAAAGCAATGAACAGGCTGGAAGCAATAAATAAATATATTGATAAATAAGAAAGCGCCAATTTTATAGAAATGGCGTTTTTTTAATTGCTTAATTATAAATAATCGTTCAGGTTTATGGTACAATGTTTACTGTACTATTTACCAAAATATGAATATGAGAAAGAATAAAAAATTGTTTGCTCTGTTGAAATAAAAGAAGAAATGTTATTGGATATGCATCGCTTGGGTGCCTACAAAGAAGCACGTTGTTGCTATGATTGTAAAAAATAATCATTGATTATTAAATAAAGATGTTTATTATGAAAATTATATTATAAGTTAAGAGGGTTAGGTATGAACTGTTTAGAAAAAAGAATTTTAAAAGATGGAATAGTAAAACCAGGCAATGTTTTAAAGGTTGATAGTTTTTTAAATCATCAAATGGATATTAATCTGCTAGATGAAATGGGTAAAGAATTTTACGAAAGATTTAAAGAAAAAAAAGTAGACAAGGTTGTCACTATTGAATCAAGTGGGATTGCCATTGCCTTTGCGGTTGCCAGATACTTTGATGTGCCGGTAGTTTTCGCTAAAAAGGCAAAAAGTGTCAATATTGATGGTGAAGTATATGTGGCTGAAGTTGAGTCCTTTACTCACAAAATTAAAAATCAGGTTATTGTTTCAAAACGATTTATCAATGAAGGTGAAAACATATTGGTTGTTGATGACTTTTTAGCTAATGGCTGTGCCTTGCAAGGTTTAATCTCAATCATTAAGCAGGCAAAAGCTAAGGTTGTTGGTATTGGTATAGCTATTGAAAAAGGATTTCAGCCTGGTGGTACAATTATTAGAAATTTGGGCTATCATTTAGAATCGTTGGCAATAGTGGATGGTATGAATGCCGATACTAATGAAATATTCTTGAGAAAACAAAATTGATTTACATTTTCTTGTAAAATATAAATAAAAAATGTAAAGTTTTGTTGACATTTTTAAATATCGTAATTATAATATAAATGTAAAGTGCACTTTACATTTTCTGTTATAATTTAGGAGGATTTAAAATGAAAAAAAGAATTTTAGCAGATGAACTGGAAATGAGTATAAACTATAAAGCAATAAGGGCTTCATGGGCGTTTTCTACCATATATTTGATTGTATGGAACATAGTGTCAGTATTTAAAACAGGTAAAATTGAGATTTTAGCATTTGTGTTAATGTGTTTGCAAGATATTATTTTATGGCTTACTAAATTAATATTAACGCGTAAGATGGTAAGTGGTTGTGAAGATGAGGAATAAATTAAAAGAGTTAAGAAGAGAAAAAGGCTTGCGACAAGAAGATTTAGCCGATGCAGTTGATGTATCTCGTCAAACGATTATTGCGATTGAAAATGGAAGATTTAATCCTTCACTGGAATTAGCTTTGAAAATCTGCCAATTTCTAGGAAAAGCAGTTGAAGAAGTTTTCTTCCTGTAGGCTATATATAGCCTATCTATTACAACAAGTTATAAAAAAAGCGATTTATAAATTTTTAAATATTTTTATAAATCGCATTTTTATTTTTGTAAAGTTACTAACATCTATTTTTCATAATGCTTTTTTAAAGCTTCTATTGTTTGCTGGCTGATAATATGCTCCATTCGACAGGCATCTTTACTGGCAATATCTTCATCAACACCAATACTGATAAGCCAGTTGGTCAAGAAGATATGACGATCATATATTTTTTCTGCAGTTTGCAGTCCTTTGTCAGTTAAAGTTATTGCTCCATCTTTAGCAACGTTGATATATCCACCTTTGGAAAGTTTTTTCATTGCCACACTGACACTAGGCTTTGAAAAATTCAAAGCATCAGCAACATCGATAGAACGAACAAAAGAACTCTTTTTAGAGAGAACTAAAATAGTTTCTAAATAGTTTTCTGCTGATTCATGAAGTTTCATTTTTTTCCCTTTTCTATTATCTAGATTATAGCAACAGTATTTATTTTTTTCAAATTCCAAGGAAGTAACTTGTCTGGTAAATTGATTTTTATGGGCATATCCTGTTCCAGCCAATTTCTGGTATATAAATCCATCTTTTAAAACTATTTTCATAAATATCTAAAAATTGGGTTAATCTAACTCCTGATAGTCTTATTTCTTCATCATCTGTCGGGATTTGCCAACCTAACATTTTGTATAATTGATAATTGTTTTGGCTGAATTTTCCCAACTGGTATTCCTCATTGAAATGCTCATAGATTAGACTGATTGCTTCAGAGTATTTTTCTTGAGCTAATTCAAATGCTTTATCTGGGTTAACAAAAATAGGCTGACCATATTTATTTTCACCTATTTGCCACTGTTCATATTCAAGATATACATCTATGTTGGCAGAACCCGTATAGGGACCTGTTACTTTATCACTGGCAGCATAAAACCCGCGAATAAAAATCATATAATAAGATAATAGTGCTAGAGAAATAAAACTGACAATTATTAATAATATAGTTTTTCTTTTTTTGTTTTTCATAAAATTTTACCTTCTTTACCTGTTCCCTTTATCAGTATACACGAGTAGGCTATTTTGACATAATTTTAATATCAAAATTAATAAATATAAATGGTTTAAAACCTTGTGAAAAAAGCATAAATACCATAAAATTAAAAAAGGGAGGGGGAATGTATATGATAAATAATAATTGGTTAGACAAGGAATACGAAGGGCAAAATGCTAAGCAACTTTTGAAAGCTCCAATTGATGCATTGCAAGGTGTTTCTGTAAAAGATAAAGACAAAATGAAAGAAGCTTTTGGTATAGACAATATAGAGGAAATGGCTAATTTGAAGTATTTCAAAAGAGCCAGGATTTTATATGAGGAAGCTAAAGGTAAGACAAAATGAAAAAACACATAATAGTACTACTTTTACTGTTTGTTTTCTTGTTTTTTGGTGTTAAAGGACTAAACAAACTAGATGAAACAATAAAAATGCCTTTTATTGACAATTTTAGAGAAGAAGAAATTGACGAAAATCTTGTTATGGCTGAAGAATTTGATGAGTTTGTAGATTCAATCAGTACCCCAATTACTTTAGAAGAAGAAAGTTTAATCGCTGAAGCTATAGAAAAATACGACAACCTTCCTTTAGAAGCTCAAGAAAAAGTAACAACCTTAGAAAAACTGCAGGAATATAAAAGTCAGCTACAATTTTTAAAAGATCAAAAGGAGGCTTTAAAAGTTATTGAAATGATAAATGAATTAGATAACAATTATGATGAAAAAGCCATAAAAGCCGCTAGAGACGCTTATGAAAGTCTCACTTTACAGCAAAAAGAATTGGTAACTAATTTGTTTATTCTACAGGAAAATGAGTTGAGATTAACCAAAATTGTAACTAATACTAACCTGAATGTTGGTGATATCGTTATATTTAAGGGTGGTCATGTTTACTATGGATCACAGTCTACTTATCCAGCAAACACTAAATCAGAAAGTAGATGTAAAGTAACCTATACTGCAAGAAATGCTGCACATCCGTATCATATAGTGTCATTAGATGGCAAAGGAGTGTATGGCTGGGTTAATGTTAAGGATTTAGAAAAGGAGTAGACTATGGAATATAAGTATTTAAATAACTATCAAAAAGCAGAAAAATATATTTCGTGGTTGAATGTAACTGCTATTATCTTAAAAGTTGTAGCCTTTATTTTATTAAAACAGTATTTTACCTATCTGATGACATTGGCGTTAGTATTGTTATTGATTTCTTTGCTTGTTGTTATGCATTTTACAAATGCTGATAGGGAGGAAAAAAGAGAGTCGGTTTTCTATCATTTAATTGGTTTGTATCTGATACTGACAATCTGCAGTTTGTTTACCAGTGCTAAAGCAGCTGATTATAATAGTTTTTCCTACGTGTTTATACATAGTTTAATGGTTGGCTTTTTAATGCTGATAGCTATACAAATAATCTTTAAAGAGAAAGCATCATTGTTAGCATCAATATCAGGATTTGTTCTTGTTTTCGCTTTAGCTTTATTTCAAATAAATATGTTGCTGAATATCATTTTGGCTTTGGTAATGGGAGCGGTAATTTTTTCTGCTTTGACAAAGCTGATGAAACCAGCCGGTATTTATAGTGTTGTTTTTGGAATAATTGTTCTTGTAGTTTCAGTACTGCTGCTACTTAAACCAAGCGGAAAGATTGAATTTTATGGACACATAATTGTTAACTTTGCTATTGTTGCTTTGTTTTATGTGCTTCAAATTATGGCTAAAAGCAAAAATCTAGAAATAAAAGAAACAATTATAGGTACTGAAGAGCCAGTTGATACTATAGAAAAAGAAGAAATGGTTACTGTTGAAGAAGAAGTTAAAATTGAAGAAAAAGAAGCATTGGTGGCTACTGAAGAAAAAACAGTTGATGTGAAAGAAACGCCAGTTAATAGAGCAGAAAAAGAAAAAGTAAATGCTGAAGAAAAATCAGAGAAAATAAGTGAAGAAGAGGTCTCTAAATACAAAGATTTACAAAATAGAAACAGATGGATAATTAAAAAATACAATTCTTTACCTTTAGATGAACTGATGAAATCTCCAGTAGATGCCCTGCGGGGTGTTTCGGCTAATGATGCAAAATTACTTAAGGAAGCATTCAATATAAAGACTGTTGAAGATTTGGCAACCAACAAGTTCTTCAATTGGGCAAAAGAAATTGTTGAAGAGGCTGAAAAAGAATAAAACAAAAAAGGCTTGATTAAAAGCCTTTTTTGTCAATGGAAATAGCTATGTGATACAATATGTATCGAGGAAAGTGAATTATGTTAAATGAAACAATTGTAGCGATTTCAACCAGCACACTGAGTGCGGCAGCCATAAATGTAATCAGGTTATCAGGAGATAACAGTTTTGATGTGCTGGATAAGATTTTCGTCAGCAAAGATAAAAATTATGAAGGATATCGTATTTATTATGGTTTTATTATTGATCCAAAAACCAATGAAAAAGTTGATGAAGTGCTGGTCAACACTTTTAGAAATCCTAAATCATTTACTGGTGAAGACATGGTCGAAATTAACTGCCATGGCGGCTTATATGTGACTAAAAAGATTCTGACTCTATGCTTAAGTTATGGAGCAAGACAAGCTTTAAATGGCGAATTTACTAAAAGAGCTTTTTTGAATGGCAAAATTGATTTGACTCAAGCTGAGGCTATTAACGATTTGATTGTGGCTGATAATAAAGATAATGCTAAACTGGCGATGAATTCATTAAGTGGCAGCATTAGAAAACTGTTAGAACCGATGATTGATGCCGTTGAACAGTGTGTAGCTCATATTGAAGTAAATATCGACTATCCAGAATATGATGATAATGGCATCATTACTTCAGCAGAAGTCAAAACATTAGTTGAAAAATGGTTAGTAGAAAGTGAAGATATTTTAAATGTTGCTGAAAGCAGCATTGTTGTTAAAGAAGGTATTAAAACAGTAATTGTTGGAAAGCCCAATGTTGGTAAAAGTTCCCTTCTTAATGCCCTGTTAGATCAGGATAAAGCTATAGTTTCAGATATAGCTGGTACAACCAGAGATTTGGTTGAAGGAGAAGTCAGACTGAATAATGTGACTTTGCATTTAATTGATACAGCTGGTATCAGAGAGACAGAAAGCAGTATTGAACAGATTGGTATTAGAAAATCAAAAGAAGCTCTAGCTCAGGCACAACTAGTCATTGTTGTTATCGATAGTTCAGACATTGACGAAGAAGATCATCAACTGTTAGAAGAAACAGAAGGTTATAATCGTATTGTGGTTTACAACAAGGCTGATATTAAGCCAACTGATGAAGGTATAACAATTTCAGCTTCCAATAATGATATCAGTCAGTTAGTTGATGCGATTAATGAAATGTTTGAAGAAAATAAAATAGCCCTGACTCAGCCAGCTTTGACAAATGAAAGACAGATTTCCCTGATGAGAAAGGCAAAGCAAGCAATGGAGTTGGCTTTAGAAGCTTTGAATGATGAAGTTCCTTTAGATTTGGTAACTGAAGATATTCAAAATGCTTACCGCTATTTAAAAGAAATATTAGGGGAATATTCTAAAGAAGATTTACTGGATGGTATTTTCTCAAGATTCTGTATAGGTAAATAACATGACATATTGGATAGATACACACTGTCACTTAGGCGATGACAGATATAAAGATGATTTTAATGGTTACATGCAAAAAGCTACAGAAAACGATGTAGCTATTATTAATGTTATCTGTAGCAGTAAAGAAGAATTAATGTATATGCTGGAAAAACAAAAACAGTTTCCAAATCTGGATATCAGTTTTGGTTTTTATCCACAGGATGCCAAAGATATAACTCAAAAAGATTTAGATTTTCTTGTTTTTGCTTTGGAAAAATATCCCCAGATTAAAGCGATCGGGGAGATAGGCTTAGACTATTACTACACTAAAGAATATGCTGATGAGCAAAAAGAACTGTTCATTAAACAGATTGAGATAGCCAATAAATATAATAAACCAATCATTATCCATTCAAGAAGTGCAGCTAAAGATACTTACGATACTTTAAAACAGTATGCCAAAACCAATGTGTTGATGCATTGCTATTCTGATTCATTAGAGATGATGAGAGAATATCAGAAGTTAGGTTATTTCATCTCCTTTACCGGCGTAGTTACTTTTAAAAATGCCAACAAGGTCAAAATAAATGCGCTAAATGTAGATTTGGATAAAATAATGATTGAAACAGACAGCCCCTACTTGACACCGACTCCTTTTAGAGGAAAAGATAATGAGCCAGCCTACGTGCGCTATGTTGGTGAATATATAGCAAAGTTAAGGGATATGGATGTAGAAAAACTACAATTACAATTAATTGATAACTATCAAAGATTTATGGGGACAGGTAATGATTAAAGTAAAAGAATTAATTGTAGTTGAAGGAAAACATGATAAAGACAAGATAGAAAAACTTTTTGACTGTCAAGTTTTATGTACCAATGGTCTGGCGATAACTCAAGATGACCTAAAAATAATAAAAACTGCCAGTGAGAATAATGGTGTTATTGTTATGACTGACCCAGATTTCCCGGGAAAGAAAATCAGGGACATAATCGATTCAGAAGTAAGCAATATCAAACATGTCTTTATTGAAAAAGATAAAGCCATTGGTAAAAGAAATGTTGGTATTGAATATGTTGAAGATATAGATTTAATCAGATCCTTAGAAAAGGCGGTAACATTTACAGAGAACAAAGAAAGCATCAGTTGGAGTGAATATCTTAAACTAGGGCTTATTAAAGACAAAACAAAAAGAGATTATCTATCAAAGGAGTTAAATCTTGGCAGCAATAACAACAAAAAATTATTCAAGTACTTGAATATGCTGGGATATAAATTTGATTATCTAAAAGGAATACTGGATAAATATGATTGGCAGCAAATCGAAAACTAACTATCTTTTAAACAAATATAGCTATCGTGCAAAGAAAAAGTTTGGACAGAATTTTCTTGTTGAGCCAAATATCATTAAAAAAGTAGTTGAACAGATAAATGAAGATAGCATTGTCGTTGAAATTGGAGCAGGACTGGGAGCAATTACCCAGGCTGCAGCGGATAAAGCCAAACAGGTTGTAGCCTATGAGATTGACAGTGATTTAGTAGAAATTCTAAATGAGAATTTAAAAGACTATAAAAATATTAAAATCATAAACGAAGACTTTTTAAAGGTCGATTTTGAAAGTTTTTTAAACTTATATGATCAAAAAGTTACAATTGTTTCAAATCTTCCTTATTACATTACGACAGAGTTATTGACAAAAGTTTTATTGTCCAGTAACAAGATTGATAAGATAATTGCTATGATGCAGAAAGAAGTGGCTGATAGATTTACCAAAAATGAAAAGGGAAAAGACTATAATGTTTTACAGGTAATGGCAGAGTATTATTGTGATATTAAAACATTGAATAAAGTTAGTAAAAACAATTTTATTCCTATACCTAAAGTTGATAGTGAAATATTAATATTTGAAATTAAAGAAGACTACAAAAAAGTGGACGATGAACAACTTTTGTTTGATATTGTTAAAGCCTGTTTCTCACAAAGAAGAAAGATGATTCTTTCGAATTTAAATAATAGTGGTTTCAATATTGATAAACAACAATTGTTAGATATTGGAGTTGATCCAACTGCAAGGGTGGAGCAATTAGAATTAGAAGATTATCAAAAGATTTATAATATGTTTATAGAAAAGGCTAAACTGTAATAAAATTTACTTTTTTACTTTCGTTAGAAAAAGCACAACTATTAAATTTATTAGTTGTTTTTTTGTTGAATTAAAAACAATATATTACTTTCTTTTTACAAATAGAAAACATTTATTTTACAGGATGAGTATATTATCGAATGTGAAGATAAGTTTTTCTGATGAGGGGAAAATATTTTCAGATTCAAATTAAACTTGCTTAAAAAATTATTAAACCATTTTTAGTAGATAATAAAGCTCATCAAGAAAGAGTTGCTTCGGCTTTAAAGAGTTAACCATTTTTTAAAAAAGCATTTATATTATGGGTGAAAAGATATGAAAGAGTTTATGGAGTTAATTACAGAGTTCAAAGAACTATTTAGTTTTGATGTTACTATGGGTGTTATAACTTTAGTTGTCGTATATGTTTTGGTTATGAGCTGGCATGCCAAAAACAAACCGCAATTCAAACCTAGAAGATATAAAGATATTGAAAAGGCTGTTAATATGGGCCATGTTGTTGAAGGGAAAATGATTTCTATGTGGGAAGACACTGATGATGGTACCAGTACAGATCCAATGTCTTGGGTACATGCCAAATATTCATATGAAGTAGATGGTAAAACTTATATTTATAGATATATGGATCGTGCGCTTGCGCCAGATTTATTAACACTTTATTATGTCAATAATCCTGCTAAGGCTTTTAGAGAAAAGCCTAATCTTGTAAAGATTTTCTTATATAATTCGGTTTTGCATTTAATTCCCTGGTCAACAGCATTAACAGTTATGTTATTATTGAAAAAAATTTGATAAGAAAAAAGTTTTTATAAATGCAGATAATCAATAACTACGTTAATGCCTTAATTAATTTTAAACTGCACTTTGCAGAACAACAAAATAATAAATATGCAGGGCATATTATTATGAAACTTACATATTGCTTTTATTTTTTATATAAAATAGTTATAATAAACTAATGGTAAAAATGTTGTTTTTAAGGGAGGAAATTAAAAATGAGTCAAAAAGAAAATGACAATAATTATCAAAACCAACAAGGATATAGCAATCAACCTAAAAAGAAAAAGGGCCTTAAAATTTTACTTGGAATTCTTGCTGTTTTCCTTGCTCTGTCAGCAGTAGGGCTTGCTATGAGCTGGAAAACAATTGCCAGTTATTTTGAAACAAAACGAAATGGTGCAATTAATGAAAGAATTCAATATGATTTAACCATTCCTGATAATTCTTGGATTGATGATAGATATGCAAATGGTTTTGGAGAGAAATATGAAGTTCAGGGTGAAGTAATTGGTGTTTCTGTTGACGGAAATACATTAGTCACACTTACTAACTATTCAGATGGAGAAAAAATACTTCTATATGATTTATATACAGGGGATTTAATTAAGGAATTTGAAGGCAGATATTCTGACCCATTTTCATTTAAGAGAAATGCCTATGTTACAACACACATTCCATTAATCACTCACACTCTAACTACTTCTGAATTAAGATATCTTGATTTAGAGACTTTAGAGATATATACTCTTATTCAATTTAGACTTGGAACTAATTTTGAAGTTATAGCTTTTGATAGTATATATGATTTTATTTTAGGAATGCCTTTTTCTACAGAAGAAGGAAACTATTATTCATATGCTGCATATATTGATTTAAAATTTGCTTGGGCTAAAAATTTTAGCTATCAATTTTATGATACTCAGGCGAACAGTGATTATCTTTTCATTTCAATTGATAGCACTAAAGATAGCAATAAAAAACACCTCACTATTATTGAAAGAAAAACAGGTGAAATTGTATTAGAAAATAAAGAGATAGATAAAGATTTAACTATTTTACAAGATGGATTTATTACAGCTGCACCTATTGACTATAGTGGTGGAATCAGTTTTCAAGATTTAGATAAAAGCGATAAAAGAGTAAATGAAGTTTATGATGTAAGAGGTAATCTGTTAGGTGAAATTATTGGTTATCCACATATACCATGGTATCCTGGACAATATTTAGGTGGATATATTACTACCGCCAATGTATTGAATGAAGATGTTAAGAAGGCTTCTGGAATAGTCTATTTAATCAATGCTGAAGGTAAGGTGGTGGCATATTCAGTGTTTGTAAACGATATTACCTTCCCAATAACCGGGGCAAGCATTGATAAATATACTTATTCAGATATTCAAGGATGTAACAGAGATGGCTCAATAATTATCGCTCAAAAGATAGGCGATACAGTAGCGGAATATACTACTGTTATTTTGGATAATGAATTTAATGTTATTGATGAGTGCCAAATAGGTATGAATATTAGTTTTTTAACTAAATCTGGCATTTTATGGGGAGATATCAGTTACAGTACTTCATGGGTGTTGCCTCCAAAGAAAAAGTAATTGAATTTTAAAATGTATAGCTGAGATTTAAAGATGAATCTCAGCTATTTTTTGATTAGGGCACAAAGATTTATATTGCCTGTTTACAAAAGAGAGTATAACTAATTTGCGAGCATCTTCATCCTGTGTTAGAATTGTAAGTAATGTTGTTGACAGTATTATGTCAATAAAAAAAGAAAAAAATTGATAATATAAGGAGGATAGGATGTTAGAAATTAGAGATACCATTTATGCTTTTAGTAAGAATGCAAAACCTGTTGCGCACATTAAAAGTGGTGAAACAGTAAAATTTATTACTGAAGATTGTTTTGGTGGGCAGATTAAAAGTGAGGATAAACTTGTAGGAGCAATAGATTGGAACAATGTCAATCCAGCTACTGGCCCAGTTTATGTAGAAGGTGCTGAACCTGGAGATGTTATTGTAGTAGATATACTTTCTATTGATGTAAAGCCTCAAGGAATAGGTTGTACAATACCGGGAGCCAGTATTTTTGACGGAGAAACGGAAATAAGAACCAAGGTATTGGAAGTTAAAGATGGCTATGTTCACTACAACGATATTAAATGGCCAGCAAATCCGATGATCGGTGTTATAGGCTGTGCACCTAGTGGAGATGATGTTGTTTCAGGTATGGCAGGAAACCATGGTGGAAACATGGACAGCAAAATAATAACCAGAGGAGCTAAAGTGTATCTTCCAGTAAGAGTAAAGGGTGGACTGTTAGCTTTAGGTGATCTTCATGCCAGCATGGCTGATGGTGAAATGATTGGAGCTGGAGTAGAAATAGCAGGAGAAGTTGTAGCTACTGTAAGTCTGATAAAGAATTTTGAACTTAATTGGCCAGTAACTGAAACTGAGGAGGCCTTTTATGTGAATACCTCTGCTCCAAGCTATGATGAAGCTGCTGAGTCAGGATATAGAGAAATTCATAGACTTATTATGAATGCTTATGGTTGGGATTTTACAGATGCTGCAATCTATATGAGTCTTCAGGGTGATTTATGTGCTAACCAGACAGTACTAATGTCAAGTTGGGGTTATAATATTCGTGTAGGAACTCCAAAGGTTCCTTCAAAGAGAAGACTTATTGGATGATGTTTTAATAAAGATATTCAAATTATGAAAAGAGTTTCGTTAATCAATTATCGATTTCGAAACTCTTTTTTATTTATTATCATCTATTATACAAATATTGATATAAAATGATACAATTAACTTGTTTTTAGTATGGTATTCAGATTATATACAAAGATAAATGGGGGTGGATATATGAATATAAAAGAACGCTTAAAACAATTTAAAGAAACAGAGTATGATGTAAACAAAGAAAAGTATGAAAAAATTGTCTCATCTCAAAATCCACATACACTTGTGATTACCTGTTCGGATTCACGCATTGATGTAGAAAAAATAATGCAGGCAGATCCAGGGGAGATATTTCATATTAGAAATGTAGCTAATATCGTTCCAAGAGCCAAAAAGCCGAAAGAACATGCCGATATTATATCGGCTTTAGAATATGGAGTTAAGGTATTGGAAGTGGAGAATATCGTTGTTTGTGGACACTCAAACTGTGGTGGCTGTGGGGCTATGTTAAATGTTCATGGCTATGAAGAGACTTTGCCATATACTTCAGAATGGATAAAACAAAGCGTTTTGCTGGCTGACTGTGTTAAAGAAAAATATCCAGATAAGTCTGAAAAGGAACAGGCAACGATATTGGAGAAGTTAAATGTACTTCAACAACTGGATAATCTTATGATATATGATTTTGTAAAAGAAAAAGTAGAAGCTGGAAAGCTTGAATTGTTGGGTCTTTACTTTGACTTAAATACTGGCATTGTTTCAGAATGCAGGTACGATGAAAGTCTGGAAGACTTATTAAAAGTGATAGCGGTTAAAAAGAAAGATTTACTGCAATAATACTACTAGATGCAAACATAATCAAAATTTAAGTTTTTAATACTTGCTGAAATAATATGATCCGAGCAACAGGAATTGAGGCTCGGATTTTTATTGGTTGAAAATAATTTCGCCATCAATATGCTATTACCACCAAAACAACAAAAATGGCTTTGATTTATTTTATAAATATGGTTTAATTAATTGTCATATGGAAAGGAAACTGTCAAGATAAGTAGTTTTGATGTTAAGATATTTGTATGATTGAAAAAGCATATGGAAAGATAAATATAAGTATAGATGTAATAAGCAAAAGGCAAGATGGATACCATGACATGGACATGATAATGGTTCCGATTAATCTATATGATGTAATAGATATTGAAGTTGCTGAAAAAGAAAGTTATTGGTGCAACGATGATTTACCATACGATGAAAGCAACATCATTTATCAATGTATTGAATTATTAAGGAAAGAACATAGTTTTAAAGAACAATTTTCGATAAAGATTACTAAAAATATTCCACAAGAAGCAGGACTGGCTGGTGGCAGTGCTGATGGTGCGGCAGCTTTAAGAATAGTAAATAAGCTGTTAAACTTAAATTTATCTATCAATCAGCTTGCCTGTCTGGGTAAAAAAATTGGTGCGGATATTCCTTTCTGTGTGTATCAGCAAACCGCTAGAGTTAGAGGAATTGGAGATATTGTCGAACCATTTGATCTGAGTGTGGATTATGATGTTCTTTTGATTAAGCCTGAACAAGGTGTAGATACTAAAACAGCTTTTGAAATACTGGATTTGGAAAAGTGCCCTCATCCGGATATTGAAAAAGTGAAGTATGCTTTGATTAATAATGAACCTTTAAAGGATTTGTTAGGAAATTCTTTATTATATTCAGCTAAGAGGCTGGTTCCAGAAGTGTTTCAAATTATAAAAGAATGCAAAGAAATGGGCTATGAAGATGTACTGATGACAGGTAGTGGCTCAACAGTTTTTGTTCTGTTAGAAAAAGGGCAGGATTGTAAAGACTTGCATCAGTTTATGCAGGAAAAATATCCTTTTGTTTTGCGAACTTCTATCTTAACTAAGTAGAAAAAAGGGTATTAAAATGTTACAATAACTATGTATGCTTTTAAGGAGAGAGTTATGATTTCAGCAATTGTTATGGCTGCCGGCAGAGGCACAAGAATGAATTCAAAACATGCAAAAACAATGCATAAAATATTAGGCAAACCAATGGTTGAACATACTTATGATGTGTTGGAAAAAATTGGGGTTGAGAATAAAGTTTTTATTGTTGGCTATGGTAAAGAAGAGATTATGAGTCATTTGCGGGATAAAGTTCAATATGCTGTGCAAGAACCTTTACTTGGAACTGCTCATGCTGTCATGCAGGCAGAACAATTAAAAGAAAACGTAGGAAAAACTTTAATCATCAATGGAGATTGTCCTCTAATTACAGCAGAAACATATAAATTGTTATTAGAAAAAACAACTGAAGAATATCCACTGGTGGTACTTACTACCGTGTTAAAAGAACCAGGAAGTTATGGCCGGGTCGTTAGAGAAGATGATCAACTGTTGGAAATTGTAGAAAGAAAAGACTGCAATGAAAAACAGGTTGAAATTAAAGAAATCAATGCTGGTATCTACTGTGTTGATAATGAACTTTTATGGCAATATTTACCAGAAGTGGATAATAACAACAATCAGAAGGAATATTACATTACTGATCTGGTTAAAATATTTAGAAAGCATGGTCATAAAGTTATGCCATTGCTTATTGAAGATTTTGAAGAACTTCAAGGTATCAATTCAATGAAAGAGTTGGCCAGTGCTACAAGATGGATGCAGATGAAGGTTAATTCTTACTGGATGGATAGGGGAGTTAATATTATCGATCCAGAAAGAACATATATTTCTACGGATGCGATTATTGGTTCAGATACCATTATTTATCCAAACGTCAGAATAGAGGGGCAGGCAATAATCGGTGAGGACAACGTTTTAACTGAAGGAACCTATTTAGAAAATGTAACTTTCGGCAATAACAATACTATTAAATGCAGTAGAATTACCGATTCAAAAATTGGCAACAATGTAACAATTGGACCAAACAGCCACTTAAGAAACGGCTGTGAAATTGCCGATAAAGCTCACATTGGCAATTATGTGGAAATGAAAAATGTTAAATTTGGTCACGACAGTAAATGTGCACATCTAACCTATTTAGGTGATACAACAGTTGGAGAATATTGTAACTTCGGCTGTGGTGTGGTTACTGTCAATTATGATGGGAAATATAAATACCATACAGAAATAGGTGATCATGTATTTATTGGCAGCAATGTAAATCTTATCGCACCGGTGAATATTGGTGATTATACAGTATTGGCCGCTGGCTCAACCATTACCGCGGATGTTAAAGAAGGCGATTTGGCTATTGCTAGAGTAAGACAAGAAATTAAACCAGGATATGGGTTTAAGTATTTAAATAAATAAAAGGGGAGGGTGAAGTCTTATGGACAACATTGTAATATTCTCGCTGTCATCATCAAAAGAACTGACAAAAGAAATTGTCAACATTTTGGGTGTTGAGCAGGGAGAAATAGCAGTGACTCGTTTTGCTGATGGTGAGGTCCTTGTTGAGCCTCAGCAGTCAGTTAGAGGAAAACATGTATTTATTATTCAATCAACGTGCGCTCCAGTAAATGACAAGCTGATGGAACTGTTAATTTGTTTAGATGCTTGTAGAAGAGCGAGTTGTAAAGAAGTAACTTGTGTAATCCCTTATTATGGTTATGCAAGACAAGATAGAAAAGCCAGAGCTAGACAACCGATTACCGCTAGACTGGTGGCTGATTTGATTCAGGCAGCTGGTGCAGATAGAGTTGTGGCAGTAGATTTGCATGCTCCACAAATTCAAGGATATTTCAAAATACCTTCAGACAACCTGACAGCAGTCGATATGATTGGACAATATTTTAGAAATCAGAAAATGCACAATGTCGTTTTAGTATCACCTGACCATGGTGGAGCAATCAGGGCTAGAAATCTGGCTAACAGCATTCCTGATAGTTCAATCGCTATTATTGATAAACGTCGTGTTAGGCCTAATTATGCAGAGTCAATGAACCTGATAGGTGATGTAAGAGGTAAAGACTGTATTATTATTGATGATCTGGTTGACACCGGTGGTTCACTGTTAGGCTGTATGAAAATGCTGAAAGAAAATGGTGCATTAGATATATATTGTGCTGCAACTCATGGAGTTTTTTCTAAAAATGCAATGCAGAAAATTGCAGAAAGTGGAGTAAAAGAATTTGTTATTACTAACTCTATTGAAAGAACTGAAGAGGAACTGAAAGCAGTGCCTAATGTCAAGGTTTTATCAATAGCATTGCTTCTGGCAAAAAGTATAGAGTCAATTGCCTGTAATAAACCAATCTCTAATGTTTATTTATTGTTCCATTCTGATGAAGAGGATGAAACAAATTAAAAAAACAATCAGCAAGTCCCAAAAAAAGGATTTGCTTTTTTTATTGGAAATATAATCAAGCAGTTACTAAAAATGAAATTAAAACAATTAAACAATAATAGTGATATTAAAATATTTTTCTATAAAAGGTAGAAGCAAATAAAAAAGCGACTTTTGTGTCGCTTAAAATATAAATATAGCGATATAAAAGATGTTCTTTATTTGCCGTGAAGAACATTTCTTTCAGCTTCAGATAAAGATTTGTCTTTTATGATGTCTTTGCCAGTATTGTAGCTGTCGACATTTTTATAAGAGTATTTCTTTTGATATTTATGGAATTCACTACGAGAATGTGGATGTTCTTTTTCTGATTCTGCCTTGGCAGCATTATTTGCTTGTGAAGAAAGAATATTTTCAAATTGTGAAGAAACGTATCTTGTTACTCTGCCTGCCTCTTTATTGGCTTTCATTGATGTTATAGTTACATAAATAAAGAAGGCAATAAATGAGAAAAACAGGATAGGAAAGACAAGTGTAATTATATCAAAGAAACCAAAGGGATCAAATAATAAACCTGGCATAACTAAACCTCCTTAATCTATTTCTATTATACAGTATTTTTTAGAATATGGAATAAGCAATTTAAAAAATAAGCAAAAATTTCAAAAAGTTAGCACTTGGGGGTTGACAGTGCTAAAAATGATTGTTATAATAAAATTGGCACTAGGGTATGGAGAGTGCTAAGTTAAAAAAAGGAGTGATTTTATGTTTAATTATTTAAGCCCAAGAAGATTTGAAAAAATGTTTGATGATTTCTTTAAACCATCATTTGTTACGACAGGTTCGAATATGAGTATGAGAACGGATATCATTGAAAAGGAAAATGAATATATTTTAGAGATTGAACTAGCAGGATATGGTAAAGATGATGTCAAGTTATCTATTGATGATGGCTATCTAAAGGTAGAAGCTAATAAAACAGTTGAAAGAGATAACTCTACTGAAAAGGTTGTCCATAAGGAAAGATACTATGGAAGTCAATCAAGAAGTTTCTATGTTGGTAATGTTGATCAGCAGTTAATTCAAGCTAAGTATAATGATGGAGTCTTGGAAGTCAGTATACCTAAAGAACAACTTAAGTTAGAAGAAAAGACTAAATATATCAGCATTGAATAAGTCAGTGCAGACAGGGAGACCTGTCTTTTTTTGTGTTATAATATTTCCATGGAAATTAAAACCTGGATAAAAGAAAACAGTGAAAAACAGTATAAAAGTTTTACTGAAAATCTAGTTAAGACTAAATATGAAATTGTCGGAATAAGAACTCCAAAATTAAGAAAATTTGCCAAAGAACTTTTAAAGAAACATGGTATAGGTAGCTTAAAAATGTTGAGTGACAATATTTATGAAGAGATTATGCTTCAAGGTTTTATTGTTGCCTATAGCAATAGAAGCCTAGTCGATAAAAAAGATTTGATTGACAATTATTTATACAAATGTGATTGCTGGAGTTTGGTTGATAGCTTTGTCAGCAGTTTAAAATTAAAGGGCGAAGAATATCATGAAGGCTACAAGATGCTGAACGAATATCGTGATAATCAGACTAAGATGAAACAATATCCTTATATCGAAAGGTTCGTACTCTGTTTATCAATGAGTTTATATCTGAATGATCAATATATTGATGAGATACTAGAATATAGTGAGAAGTTAACAGATAGAGAATATACGGTAAAGATGGCCAACAGCTGGCTTCTGGCAACAGCTGCTATTGAATACTTTGAACAGGTTATTGATGTTATAATGAAGTTAGATGAAGAAACCTTAAGATATTTCAAAGGAAAAATAAGAGATTCCTATAGGATCAGTGAAGATAAAAAGGAAAGGGTTAAAAGCTTATGTATCAGGAAATAACAAGAATTGCCATTCATTTTATTATGTTTGTTGCCAGTTTCTATTGTTTAAGCAGTTTAGATATAGCTAAATTATTGCTTCCAGTGGAAAACAGGGTTGCTAAAGCCCAGTTTTTAGTAATACTTTTATCAATGGCTTTAGGATATTTAAGTGCTCAGTTTATCTTGTCTATTATGTATAGAATTTAAAATATTTTAGGAAAAACACAAAAACCCCACTAATAAGATATTAGGGGGTTTTTATATGGTGGGATTTAATTTAATTGAATTGGTTAATTTAGAAAAAAATGAAATAAAACTGGATAGGGCAATAAAGGAATATTTAGAAATTGAAAAAGAAGAATTAAAGGGTTTAAGTAACTACGATTTAAAAGAAAGGTTGATAAGCGAATGTAATTATCTTGAAAGATCAAAACTTAAATCCTGTATCAAATATGGAATGGTAATAAGTCCTGGAGATATCTGCTTTATCGATTTTGGCAGACAATATCTTTCAGAGACAGGTTTTTTGCATTTTGGATTAGTTTTAAAAATGTTTAATTCTAAAGCCCTTGTTATTCCTATGACTTCAAATTCAGAGGCTTATTACAGCGCCTATGATAAAAAAACAAATCCCAACGGCTCTTCACATTTGATGCGATTGGGACTTGTTAAGGGACTGAATAGACATTCAGTATTATTTTTAAATGATGTTAAATATATTAATACAGCGAGAATTATAGATATCAAAGCTCATATAAGCACCGATTCAATTCTGTTTCAGAAAATATATCAAAGGTTTCTACAGACAGTCCAGTTTGATGAAATAATGTTATAATTAATGCATGGGCATTAGTTTAAATTTAAAGAAAGAAAAGAAGTATTTAGTAGCGGTATCAGGTGGATGTGATTCGATGATGCTACTTTCTTTGTGTGTAAAGCAGGGCTATGATATCGTAGTTGCTCATGTAAACTATAAATTAAGAAAAGGTGCTGATAGAGATGAGAAGATAGTCAGTGACTATTGTAAAAATCATAAACTACCTTTTTATGTCGATTATCCAGTTTATGAAGACAAGGATAATTTTCAAGCCTGGGCAAGAGAAGTTAGATACAGCTTCTTTAAAAAAGTTTATGATTTAGAAAAATGTGAAACTTTACTTTTGGCTCATCATTTAGATGATTCACTGGAGAATTATCTGATGAGCAAAGAAAGAAATTCTAGAAGCTGGTTTTATGGAATCAGCAAAGAAGCATATCATCATGGTATGAAAATCCTCAGACCTCTGATTAATTTGAGAAAAAAGGAAATTGAACAGTACTGTACGGATAATAAAATTCAGTTTGGTCTAGATGAGACAAACCTGTCTTATAAATATACTCGCAATAGAATCAGGGCTGAGCAACTGGAAAAGTTAACTGAACAAGAGGTTGAATCACTTCAAAAAGAGATGGAAGAAGAAAACAAAAAATTAAGAAATGATCTCAACTATATTCAGGGGAAATATAACTTTGATCAGGAAATTGCGGTTAATGAATATCTAAAAGAAACAGAAAGAATAAAAACGCTGATCTTGAGATATTTGTTGAAACAGAGTTGCCCAGAAAAAAGTTTTTCTTCTAACTTTATTTGGGATTTGAAAGAAAAAATAGATAAATCAAATCAGGGGTTTAAAAATGAAATAGCTGAAGACAAACTTATTGTTTGTGAATATGGTTTCTTGTATTGCTGTAAAAAGAAGGATGATTTTAACTATGTTCTTGAAAAAATTGAATATCTGGAAACTGAGTATTTTAAATTATCAGACAAGGGAACAATAATTCAGCAGATGACAATAAAGGAAACAGATTTTCCTTTGGTTATCAGAAATTATCAATCAGCGGATCAAATTAAACTTAGATATGGTCATAAAAAGGTTAATCGGTTTTTAATTGACCGAAAAATTCTTTATAGAGATAGAATTAAATGGCCGGTAGTAGTCAACAGTAATAATCAGGTGATATTTGTGAAAGATATTGGTTGTGATGTAAATCATTACTCTATTAAACCTAATTTATTTATGGTAGAATAATAAATGTTACATTAAAAGAGAGGTTATTTTTTATGCATAAAGATTGTAAAAAAATTCTAATTAGCGAAAAAGAAATAGTTGAAAGATGTAAACAATTAGGCAAGCAGTTATCCGAAGATTACAAGGATAATGAACACAATGTTTTATATGTTAGCATATTAAAAGGTTCAATCCCTTTTATGGCTGAATTGATAAAACACATTTCAATCGATATTGAAATTGATTTTATTGCTGCCAGCAGCTATGAAGGAACTGAATCATTAGGAGACATTAAAATTATTAAGGACCTGGATTGCTCAGTTATTGATCGAGACATAGTAATCATTGAAGATATTATTGACACAGGATTGACAATCAGGAAGATAAAAGAACTGTTATATCATAAGGGTGCTCATAATGTTAAAGTAGTTGCTTTGCTAAATAAACAATCTAGAAGAATATGTGACGTACAAGCTGACTATGTTGGCTTTGAGATAGAAAACGAATTTGTTATCGGATTTGGTTTAGACTTCAATCAGAAGTATCGTAACCTTCCATACATTGGCGTTTTAAAGGAAGAATGTTACTAGAAGGAGAAAACAAAAGTGAAAAATAGACGATGGACAAGCATCATTCCATATCTGTTAGCGACAATTCTTATTTCTAATTTATTTATGTTTGTTGGTTCAAGTAGAACCCAGGCAGTAAATTATGGTGAATTTGTCAAAATTATAGAGACAAAGCAAATTGAATCGGTAGTATTAACGATGAATACGACGGTTATCGATATTACTGGTGTTTATAAAGAAAAAGATGTTGAATATACCTTTGTTGCTGCTGTACCTAATACCCAGCAACAAAATGATGATTTAATGGTGCTTCTTACAGAGAAGGTTACTGATGCAAATATTAAGATTAGAAACCCATACCAGACAAATTATCTGGCAGAGTTTTTGGCTGAGGTTGTACCAATGCTGCTTTTGGTTGGTTTTGGTATTATGATGATTAGTAGAATGAGTGCCGGTTCCAATAACAAGGCCTTTGAATTCTCAAAATCAAGAGCCAGACTGGAAGGCAATATCAAAGTTAAATTTGATGATGTTGCTGGATGTGAAGAAGAAAAGGAAGAAATGGCAGAAATCATTGAGTACCTGAGAAATCCTTCGCGCTTTACAAAGATGGGCGCAAGAATTCCTAAAGGTATCCTGATGGTAGGTGCTCCAGGAACAGGAAAAACATTATTGGCTAAAGCTGTTGCTGGTGAAGCTGATGTACCGTTTTATTCAATCTCTGGTTCTGACTTTGTTGAGATGTTTGTTGGTGTTGGTGCCAGCAGAGTCAGAGATATGTTTAAAACAGCTCAGAAGACAGCTCCATGTATCGTATTTATTGATGAAATTGATGCTGTTGGTAGACAGCGCGGTGCTGGTTTAGGTGGCGGAAATGATGAAAGAGAACAGACATTAAACCAATTACTGGTTGAAATGGATGGTATTGGTGAAAATGCCGGTATTGTTATTATTGCGGCAACCAATAGACCAGATGTCTTAGACCCTGCCCTGTTAAGACCAGGCAGATTTGATAGACAGATTACAGTTTCTATGCCTGATAAAAAAGGAAGAAAAGCGATTTTGGAAGTACATGCCAGAAATAAAAAACTTGATGCTGACATTGATTTAGATGCTTTAGCTTCAAGAACTCCAGGATTCTCTGGTGCTGATTTAGAGAACATTTTAAATGAAGCAGCAATCATGGCTGTTAGAAACAATCATGACAGAATCAAGATGATTGACTTAGATGAAGGTATTGACAGAACTCTGGCTGGTCCAGCTAAAAAGAGTAGAAAATATACTGATAAGGAAAAAAGACTTGTTGCTGTTCATGAAGCTGGCCATGCAGTTATTGGCATTTTCTTAGAGGCAGCTAATATTGTTCAAAAGGTTACTATTATCCCTCGTGGTGATGCGGGTGGGTATAATCTGATGACACCAAAAGAAGATACAATGCTGTCAACTAAAAGTGAACTGGAAGCTCAGATTTGTGGTCTTTTAGGTGGAAGAGTAGCTGAAGAGTTGGTACTCAATGAAATTTCAACTGGTGCTACTAACGATATTGAAAGAGCAACAAAGATTGCTCAGGCAATGGTAAGCTCATTTGGTATGTCTTCTTTAGGACCTATCCAGTATTCAAGAGAAGATGGAAACGTCTTCTTAGGAAGAGACTATACAACCAATAAGAGCAATTCAGATAAAGTAGCGACAGAAATTGATGCTGAAGTAAGAAAAATTATTGATAGAGCTTATAAACAGGCTCAAGAGATAATCAGCAAACATCGTACGGAATTAGATAATATTGTCGAAGCTTTAATTGAACATGAAACACTGACAAAAGAAGATTTAGATAATATTGTTAAATACGGAACAATCAATGCTCCAGCAGAACAGGTTGAAGAAAAATTAGAAAATTAAAATAATAATACAGCTGGCAATTGTCAGCTGTTTTAAGCAGAAGGAGTAGTAAAAATGGATAAATTATCAAGAGGTACAGCATTAAATGGAAATGTTAGAGTATTCTGCTGTAAAACAACAAAATTAGTCCAGGAAGCAGTAGACAGGCACAATTGTTTACCAACTGCCGCAGCAGCCTTAGGGAGAACACTTTCAGTTGGTTGCATTATGGGAACAATGCTAAAAGATAAAAAGGAAAAAATTGAAATTCAAATAGATGGTCAGGGACCTTTGGGTATGATAGTTGTTGATGCTTATCATAATGGTACGGTCAGAGGATTGGTAAGCAATCCACATGTGGAAGTGTATAAAGATGACAATCCACAGAAGCTGGATGTCGGCAAAGCTGTCGGTACTGATGGAGTATTAAGGGTGATTAAAGACATGAGTATGAAAAGACCTTTTATTTCTGAGGTTCCGCTTCAAACTGGGGAAATAGGTGATGATTTTGCCTATTATTATATGAAAAGTGAACAGACACCTTCAGTTGTAAGTGTGGGAGTTTTAATTGACACTGATTATTCAGTTAAAGCCGCTGGTGCTCTGGTTATTCAGATGATGCCTTCAGCAACTGAAAAAGATATTGAAATAGTTGAAGAAATTGTGGCACATCTAAAACCGATTTCTCAAATTATTGATGAAATGGAAGATCCTTCAGAAATAGTAAAAGCTATTTTTGATGACTATGATGAACTGGCAACTCAAGAGCTGAGTTTCAAGTGTGAGTGCAGCAAGGGTAAATTTGCGGTTGTATTAAGCAGACTGCCAAAAGAAGATTTACAGCAGATGATTGCTGAAGATCATGGCTGTGAAGTAGTCTGCAGGTTCTGTAATACGAAATATCATTATGATGAGGGAACATTACAGGGTTATGTAAATGCTCAGATAGCTTACGAAAAAAGTCAACAGGCGGCAGGTAAGGCATAAGATTGATGCAACAGCTTAAAATAGGTAATGTAATCTTGGATAACAGAATTATCGTTGGCCCTATGGCGGGTATCAGCAATAATTCTTTTAGAACAGTCATCAAAGAATTTGGTGGAGCTTTAATATACTCTGAAATGATTTCAGATAAGGCTATCTGTTTTAAAAACAAGAAGACCTTGAAAATGTGTATTGTCAATCAGGAAGAAAGGCCAATTGCTTTGCAGCTATTTGGTCATGATATTGATACGATGGTCCAGGCAGCAGTTTATCTGGATAAAAAAACTACTTGTGACATTATAGATATCAACATGGGCTGTCCTGTCCCCAAGGTATGTAAAAGCAAGGCTGGAAGTGCTCTAATGCAAATGCCTGAACACGCCTATCAGCTGGTAAAAGCGATAGTTGATAGTGTTGATAAACCAGTAACCGTTAAATTAAGAGCAGGCTGGAATCATCAACAGATAAATGTCGTAGAAATGGCTTTACTGATGGAAAAGGCTGGAGTAAGTGCGATTGCGGTTCATCCAAGAACCAGAAGTGATTATTACTCAGGTCGTTCTAACTGGGATTTAATCAGACAGGTAAAAGAAGTTGTCAAAATTCCAGTAATTGGCAATGGTGATGTAAGAATTTTAGAAGACTATATTGAAATGCGAAAGCAGACCAACTGTGATTTTGTGATGGTAGCTAGAGGATGTCTAGGTAACCCATGGCTGATAAAACAATTAGTTGAGTATGAAAAAACTGGCAAAATTGTTGAAGAGCCAACCTACAGGGAAAAAATAGACCAATGCCTGTATCATGCCAGAGAACTGATTAAACTAAAGGGAGAAAAAATTGGTATCAAAATGATGAGAGGTCATGCCTGCTGGTATATCAATGGTTTAACTCATGCCAATAAAGTAAAGGCGAAAATTAATAAGATTATCAAATATGAAGACTTAGATAATCTAATGGAAAGGTATAAATATGCCTTAGAAAATGAGGATTATTCATACTTTGAAGAATAAAAAAAGTTTACAACTATAATATCTGGGTGTATTGTAGTTATGGATAAAACAGGAGGTAGTTATGAAAAAACTGTTTTCTATTATCCTGGCAGTTTTGATTATTTTTTCCAATCTTTATGTTATAAAGGCAAAAAGTATCGAAAAGCTGGGAAGTGAAGGTCAAATAGACAATGCCGGCATCAGTTATGAAATGACATATAACAATTTACCTTCCAGTGTCTATTACGGTATTAACGGAATAGATATTATCAACGAAGAGGGCAAAACCCACTTCCAGACAGAATTTCCAGTTTTGAAACTCATTATTATTAATGATGTGGATAATGATGGAAATGCTGATTTTTTAGTATTTCAGAAAGTAGCAGAGTTTAATGATCAATTGTTTGTGATCAGTTCAAAAGATGGAAGAGTTATCTCTTCTGCTAGATTGACGCATTTGGCTACTGACCAATATTTAGGAAATGTAGAAAACAATTCTTATATCCTGGACATGCGCTATGTTGAAGGGAAAGTATTAGTTTTATACGATTATAAAATCTTAAATATTAATCCTGAAGATTGTTCAATAGTTTATGAATATGAAAATAAAGACAATATTTGGGACTTTGAAGTTGTTGATGGCAGAATCTATTTTATTGACCAAATAGGACAAGTTGGAGTTTTGGATTTTGAAACCGGAGAAGTAATAGAAATCAATGTAATCGCCAATAAATATGATGTCACATTGAGATTTGATGAAAACTATTCTTTATCTGCCCAGATGAGTCTTTTTGATATCTACTATGATGGCAGTCAACTATATGTCTTAAGTGAAGATGGTTATATTTATTTATATGATTTTGAAAAAAACTCATTTGATAATGTACCAATTGGTCTTATTTCCAGTGAAGATTACCAAAGAATTATTTCTGAAAATTATGGCTGGATCAATGGTCCGGTACACCTTCCAGTAGGAATATATAGAGGAAATTTCAGAGGTTATAAAGTAGTGGATGATATTGGAACTCATCTTCTGATTTCCTGTTATTTTTTAGATGATGAGTCTTTAGCTGTAGATATAGACTATTTCTTTACCCAGAAGTATGCTCTCTATAATAAGGAAGATAAATCGATTACTTTGCTTGGTGGCAATGTTGCCTCTTATAAATACAGCAAAGCTGTCTTTGCTCAGTATGAAGTTGATGGTGAACTAAAAGATGTAATTACTACAGTTTTCACTTCCGAAGATAAAAGGCTGAGAGTTAATATCTTTGATTATGAAGGTAATCAGTTATTGCAGAAAGATGTTGCTGTGGATTCTTTATACTCAATGAGTAAATATAATTTCAAATATGATGGAAACCAGGGATATGTGTTAGAGATTTTCTCTGGTGGTGTTGTCATTATTGACAAGAAGCTATCATCAGCAGTTTATCTATACGATAGTGCTTATACCAGTATGGAATTAATCAAAGATGATTATATTATCTTGTCTTATAAGGTAAATGGAATTACCAATAAGATAGCTAAATATCAAATCGATTTAAAAACGTTGATTTGGTCATATGAATTAGATATTAAGGATAAAAACCATGGTTTTGAAACTTTAAAATATGATGATTTTAATATGGATGGTGTGATTGATGTAATTGGAGTAGTTATCAGCTATAGCGATAAAGATGAACCTAGATATAGTAACTACATCATCGTTGATGGTGCCAACGGTAATGTTTTAGCTAATAAAAAGATTTTTCTCTATGAAAGTTATGATGATAAAGGTAGAAAATACAATGTCTACGCTTCATCAAAAGAAGTAGATTTAATAAGAGATCTAAATGGAGATAAAAAGAAGGAGTTATTGATTCCTGAAGGAATTGTGGCTAGTAACAGCTGGTCTTTGAAGGGAAATGTTGACACCTACATGGATACCAAGGGATTTGCTCATCCTGTTGGTGATATCAATCAAGATGGTTTTGTAGATTATATTTCCATCAGTGATACCAAAGTAGAGATGTGGACTTCCAGAGTCTATTACACTTACAATGTCGAGTATAAAAAACAAAGTGCTTCAATCTCTATGAATAAAGATCACATGAACCTGACATATGGAACGGTGTTTGCCGATATTAATAATGATGGTGTTAAAGAGTTTGTTTTAGTAAACAAAAATGCTGCAGGAAATCAAATATTTGATGTCTATGACGGTAAAACATTTAAGAAAATGTACTCTTTATGTAAAGATGGAGTACGTGATTATGAAACTTTTGCCCTGCTTGATATCGATTTAAACAATGATGGTTATAACGAAATATATCATGCCACATACTATTGGGGAACATATGTCATCGTTGATGGTAAAACGGGTGAAGATTTAACCTGGATTAACAGATATGAATATGAAAACATAATGATAAAGGAAGATTATGGTTATACTCCTGATTATATTGTTTCATTTATGATTGAAGAAAAACCTGCTACAGGACTGATCAAGGTTAGTGATTTCAATGGAGATGGAATTAACGATTTTGCGGTATTGAAGAGTTACTACGATGAAGAACAGTGGCGCCAGGTAAGTTCATTAATGATATATGATTCTCTGACATTCAATTTATTAAAAGAAGTCAAGTTATCATTAAATGATTGGGCAGAAGATTATAGTGATGTTGAAAATACTGAAAGATACGTTATTGTTAAAATAATGAATGAAAGAGTAATGTTAATCGACTTAGAAGAATTTAAAGATATTGCCGATTATAATCTAACTGGTGATAAGTTCTGTTTGATTAATGATAATACTATTTTAGTGAGTACTGCTCAAAATGAAGCCTATACTATTGATATAGGAGAATCATTTACTATTACTAGCAAGTTTGATGAGCAGATCAGCAATAATACCATTCTTTTAGAGTGGAAAACAGCAGCTCCTTATGCGATTACTTCAATCTATGATAATGATGTCTTGATTACTAAAACTCAAGATAAACAACTTGAATTAAAATTAACTCAGGGGTATCACAGAATTACTTTAGTTTTAGATGATGGACAAGGGAAAAGTTCAAAGGCTAGTTTTGAAATTACAGTTATAGAACAAAAGAGCCATAGCGAATATATGGTTGTGCTGGCAGCTGTCGTAATTATAGTGAGTCTGGTATTAAATATGTATCGTAAAACATATGTTAAGAAAGCAAGTAAGGAGGGGCTAAAATAATGAGTGAATATTGTATTGAATTAGAAAACCTAACCAAAAAATTTGGTAAGTTTACTGCAGTAGATAATTTTAGTCTTAAACTGCCTCCAGGAAAAGTGTATGGAATTATTGGGCCTAATGGAGCTGGCAAATCAACAACGATGGCGATGATTATGGGCTCACTGCATCCAACTTCTGGAAAAGGAAATGTTATGGGACATGAATTAGGCAGTAAAGAAGCCCTGCAGGTTTTAGGCTACTCTCCAGAGTTCACCAGTTTTTATGATGATATGAGTTGTGTTGAATACTTATGGCATATGGGAACGTTAAGTGGATTATCTAATGAGGAAGCGATGGAAAAGGCAACAAGCTTGATTAAGCAGTATGATTTGGTTGAACATGCCCATAAAAAGGTAGCTAAGTTTTCTACTGGGATGAAAAAGAAGGTTTCATTGGCTCAAGCGATGATTCATGATCCAAAGATTTTACTATTAGATGAGCCAACTGCCAACCTGGATCCAACCAGCAGAATGGAAATACTTAACACTGTTAGATCAATGGTTCAAGATAAAAACCTGACAGTATTAATCAGTTCCCATGTCTTGACAGAGCTGGAAACGGTTATAGACCATGTTGTTATGATCAATCATGGTAAACTCATCATGGATGAGGATATAAATACAGCTCAAGAAAAATTCAAACAGGGAGTATTGGTTGTAAGTTGTAGCGATAATGACTTATTGTTTGAAAAACTGGTAGATAAATATCATGTTGAGTTGGCTAAAAGTTCAATTAGAATTACTGCCAGTGATGTCAACGATTTAAAGAAAGATGTTGTTAGAGTTATTTTTGAAAATGATTTAGTTCTAAATGTTTTACATGAAGAAGTATTATCATTGGATTTGTTGTACAAGCAGGCGCTGGAAGGAGAAAATGGTAATGAATAAAATATTTTCGAGAACATTAGAGACAACACTAAAAAAAGTTAGTATCATTGTCAGTGCTGTTATTGGAATTATAGTTGCTTCGATTATTATTTCAGTTGGAAAAAATAATCAAATAACCAATGTTTATCATGTTTTACTGGAAAATAATCTGTCTTTACAGCATTTACTTGTTTTCTTTGTCATTGACGGGTTTCTTTTAATGACTCTGACAATTTCTAATGCCAGCGGACTTATTGCCAGTGAAGTGCATGAAGGAACATTCAAACTACTGGCAGCGAAGCCAAATTCAAGAAGTCAGATTTTGCTGGGTAAAATACTTGGAACAATTGCTGGATTAGTCATATTGCTATTAGTAGCACTGCTTTCTTATTATTCAATGATAGTAATTGCTCATGGCATTGATGGGAATGTTATTAAAGAAATGATTTCATTTTTCCCAATGTATTTTATGTACGGAATTTTTGTTATCTTATTTTTTACAGGAGTATCGACCTTCTTAAGCAGTATGTTCAAAAGAAAACTTACTGCTATGTTACCATTATTGGTAATTGTTATTGTTATGTTGGGATTCTTCCCAATTCAGAGATTTATGTCAGCAATCAGGGGCGGCACCACTATAACAGTAATTAAATATATTGACCTAAATTATCATTTTGCCCTGATTTTTAAATTTTTTGTTGAAATGGTGGAAACAATTAAACCAGATGAAATCTTTGCCTATCTGATGAATTTGTTCTCTGTTAGAACACTGGATCCAGATGTTACAAGAATTGAGTGGGGTGGAAAGATATTATTAGCTAACGATTCACTATCAGCGCTTCCAATAATCCTGTTTTATGGAGTTGTAGCTGTAGCTAGTTATATTTCATCATTTGCGATAGTTAAGAAAAAAGATATTTAATAAATAAGACTACCTGTTTATCAGTAAATGGGTAGTTTTTTTCTTAAGCATTTAACGGTAATTGAATATAGATAAATTATGTTATAATCATACATAGTGACTATGAAAAAGAGGTAATCTTAATGAATATGCTTATTTCAGTAAATAAATATTATTTGGATAAAGTACAGACAATGCTGTTTTCTTTATCATTACAGACAAATGAAGATGTAACTGTTTATCTGATGAATCATTCTTTAAATAATGATGATGTATCTAATTTAAAGGAATATGTAGAAAATAAATGTAATTTCAACTTTGTAGAAATTGATGTGAAAAAAACGGCATTAGATAATCTACCGGTATATCTTCACATGAGCATAGAAACATACTATAGATTGTTGGCTCAATTTTTATTACCTGCTAGTGTTGATAGAATTTTATGGCTTGATGCTGATATTATTATTCTTAAGGATATAACAGATTTTTATTATCAGGATTTTGCTGGTCAACTACTTGTTGGTTGTCCAGATGTTAATTACAATCGAGATGATATACTGGAAATTAAAGAAAAGATAGGAATTTCAAAACAACATATTTACTTTAATGCTGGAGTCATTTTGTTTAATCTGGAACAAATGAGAACGGAAACAAGTGAAAAAGAAATAGTAAACACATGTCAAAAGCTGCAATCTAAAGTTGTTTATATGGATCAGGATATATTAAATTATCTCTATCAAGATAAAGTAAAATATGAAGACTCAGAAAAGTTTAATTTCCAATTAACCAACAAGCATTCTATTGAAGAAATAAATATAGATAAAATCCATATTCTACATTATTCAGGTCCAAGAAAACCTTGGAATTATAAAGATTTGAACAAGAGTTCAAAATATTATTGGGATATCAGAATAAAACAGGGATATCTTTTGGAATATTTAAAGGTTATGATTTCTTCATTAAACTATAGAGTTATTGATAAAATTAAACGAATTTTTAGAAGAAAAGTAAATTTAATATAATTTAATTGTCAATTTGACTGGGAAAAATGGTGATAATAATGAATATACTTATTTCAGTAAATAAATATTATTTGGATAAAGCACAGACAATGCTGTTTTCTTTATCATTACAGATAAATGAAGATGTAACTGTTTATCTGATAAATCATTCTTTAAATAATGATGATGTTTCTAGTTTAAAAGAATATTTAAAAAGTAAATGTAATTTTAACTTTGTAGAAATAGATGTCAGAAATACACCTCTTGATAATTTTCCTGTTCCTTTGCACTTCAGTGTAGAAGCTTACTATAGATTGCTGGCGCAGTTTTTATTGCCTGATAGTATTGACAGAGTATTGTGGCTGGATGCTGATATTATCATCCTTAAGGATATTAGCGATTTCTATCATCAGGATTTTGAAGATAAAGTACTTATAGTTTGCCCTGATGTAAATCATGACAGGGAAGACATATATGAAATAAAAAAATCAATTGGTATTTCTTTTGATCATACATATTTTAATTCTGGTGTGAGTATTTTCAACTTAAAAAAATTAAGAGAAGAAACCAGTAAAGAAGAAATAGTAGAAATATGTAGAAGATTAAAAGATAAACTGGTTTATGTAGATCAGGACATACTAAACTATCTCTATCAAAACAAAGTAAAATATGAAAACCCCAAAAAACACAACTTTCAATTAACTAACAAAAATGCTGTTAATGAAATTAATATAGATGAAATTCATATACTGCATTATTCCGGTCCAAGAAAGCCCTGGAATTATAGAGACTTAAATAGGAGTTCAAAATATTATTGGGACATCAGAATAAAACAGGGATATATTTTAGAATATTTAAAAGTTATGATTTCTTCATTTTTCTATAGAGCTATTAGAAAAATTAAACGAACTTTATTTAAGTAAAATAAAAAGACTATCTAATACCATATTAATGGTAAAATCAGATAGTCTTTTGTTTTTACAAATCTATTGGAGTTGAGATAGGAGCATCCAATAACTCAGGATTTTCCAAAAGATGCTTGAATATAGCTAAACTTTTCATAAAATAGAAACCATCAGCAATTCTCTCATCGATAGTAAAGGAAATCTTGACAGCATCCTTCATTTCATATGTTCCATCATCATTGAAAAAAGGCATTTTTCTAACTTTATTAATTAGGACAAAGACTGAACCAGTACTCCAGTTAATCAGGTGATGATATTCAGCATCCATGTTGATAGATCCCAAATTAGAAACAAAGGCAGTTGTTCGATAAGGGTCAACATCCAATATAACTTTTGGCAGTTTATCATAGTAATCCAAAGTAAACAGCAGCTTAGTTACAATTTTTAATAAAGGACGAGGAATCTTGGTCAAAAAAGCCATGACATTAGTAGTGTCGTCTTGGATTTCCTCGGTTTTAATTTTGTAAACCTCTGCACATATTTTATTATGGATTTGTTCAGCGATAGATTCATCATTGTCGTCAACTTTTATAATAACCAGTGATTCAGCAGCATCATCAACAAATTTATTTTTAGCCGTGAAAGAGAAGGAAATATCCTTTCGATCATAGAATCTATGTCCAATAGTATATCTGTTCATTAAAGGACGCAAATAAACAGTTTTGGCTAATGCAGCTAAAATGACATGAAAGTAAGTATATTTATACTGAGCTGTTTCATTTTTTTCTTTCATGTATTTGACGATATTGGTCATATCGAAAACATCACATAATACAGCTTCATTATCAGCTCTACCTCCCATAATATAAGGCATCATCATATGCATGGGATCATGTTCTTCTACAAGATAACCATCTCTTCTATCTTTTTTATTTGTTTTTCTAGTCATATATACCTCTCATTTAATATGTTTTATAATACACCAAAGAAAAGTTTATGACAATTAAAAGAAAAATGGATACTTGTTGTACCCATTAGATTTCATAAATTCTTTTAATTTTCTGCACTTTAATTGGCTTATCTCGCCAGTCAGTTTGGCAATTGGCAATTTTGTCAACTACTTCAAGACCTTCAACAACTTTACCAAAAGCAGCATAAGAACCATCTAAATGTGGTGAATCATGATGCATAATAAAAAACTGTGAAGAAGCACTGTCCATGTTTTGACTTCTAGCCATAGAAATAACACCTCTGGTGTGTTTTAATGGATTGTTAATACCATTTTCTAAAAACTCACCTTTTATTTTTTCAGTACTTCCACCCATTCCTGTTCCTGTCGGATCTCCACCTTGAATCATAAATCCTTTAATAACTCGATGGAAAATCAATCCATCATAGAACTTCTGGCTAACCAGTTTTTTAAAGTTGGCTGTAGTAATTGGTGCAGCAGTTTCATCTAACTGTAATTTGATGATGCCTCCATCATTCATTTCAATAACAATCATATTTATCTCACTTTCATTGCTTTATCGATTTCTCTTTTCATGTCTTTTTCTTTCAGGGCTTGACGTTTGTCATAGAGAGCCTTACCTTTTGCCAGGGCAATTTCCAGTTTACACAAACCTTTCTTGATATACATTCTGGTAGGAACAATAGTATATCCTTTAACTGAGACAGCTCTTTTTAAATTGCGAATCTCGTATCTATGTAAT
Source organism: uncultured Erysipelotrichaceae bacterium (assembly GCA_964449115.1). Lineage (GTDB taxonomy): Bacteria > Bacillota_I > Bacilli_A > Erysipelotrichales > Erysipelotrichaceae > UBA1783. Next base: position 40,955 of record CAYUXW010000009.1, read on the forward strand.
AGTAATTTTCGGTTTCTTTTTTCTTCGTGATTAAAAATATTACCATGGTCATAAGCGGAAATATGCATATCAATAACAAAAGCTTCATTACCAATGAAGTCAATATAAGCTTCCTTTAATTGAACGCGCCCTTGACGAATACTTTTTATTTCTGTTCCAGTTAATTGAATTCCAGCTTCATAAAATTCTTCCAGAAAATATTCGTGTCTGGCTTGTCGGTTTACCGCAATATTTTTTTCCATAAAAAAACCTCTGATAAAAAAAGAACTGTTGAGTCCTTTTTTAGTTTTGTGTAACGATTAACTTAACAATTACCAAGATAAAGAATACGACTGCTGAAACTAGAGTTAATGTAGAAATAACTTTTTCAGGTCCTCTTTCTTTTAAGTTGCTAAAAAGATTTAAGCCACCACTTCCACCAGTGAAAGCAGCACTGACACCAGCTGACTTTCCACTTTGTAAAAGAACTAGAAGAATAATAAATACCGCAACTACCATAATAAGAATATCTAACATACTACGCGGCTCCTTTCGATAAATGCTTTTATATTATAACAAATCATTAATGCTAATTCAAATAATATTATAAATAGTAAAATTTTTTCCTAAGGTATAAAAAAGACCAGTTATTTAAAACTGATCTTAGATGGTAACTACATCATATTGTGGGTCATTTAAGGCTTTTAGCATTATTTCATATGGTGTCAGATTCAAACCATCAATAACCAACTTAAAAGTAGAGACAGATTGTCCAGAAACCAGCTGAACATTCGGATTGTCTTTAAAGCTATGGTAAGTATCGTGTCTGCTGTCAACATTCCAGAAAACAACATTAGGAATCACATATCCCTGCTGGGCAAATCTATCTTTCATTTCATCATAGAAATTTAAGTTTCCACCTTTAATATAATAGGAATCAATTTCCATGTCAGAAATAATGATTAGAGATTTTGGCAGATCCTGTTGTGAACATTTTGTTTCTACAGCTGTTTGAAGTATAGCCATAAATGCTGATTCTAAATTGGTATTATAACCGATATTATGATTTTCTACATATCTAACTTTATCAAATAAAGTAGTGCCTTTTACATGGACAATTTCAGGAATAGCACTGAAAGTCATGTATCTGCCAGCAAATGGACCTTTATTTCTTTCGGCAAAATAGATTGCCAGACCAATAGAAGTAGCTATAGGTCTACCCCACATTGATCCAGAAACATCGGCCATAACCAGAAAATTATTTTCTCCACTTACATAATTTGGTAAAGCATTCCATTGCAGCTCCAAGACATCATTTTTTTCATTTCCATAGAATATTTTTTCAACGATGTCATAAGGATATAAGGTGCCTGATTTGATGGTAGTCTTACCTGCTTTAACCGCATCAATATATTCCTGGAACCTGATTTCGTCTCTATTGTAGAAAGCTTTTCTATATTTATTCATAGCATTAGATGGTACATTTGGATAATTTATTTTTTCCCATTCTTCAGCTGTCATATCTACTTCAACTACTTTCAGATAAGCTCTTAATTCGGTTAACATTTTTCGATAGTCTTTGTAGCTCATATTCCAGGCTTTGGCAAATCTTTTCGCTAAAGCGACAGTTTCCCTGCTGCTGGTTGAAATTGATGGCATCCACTTGGCAAGCAGTGAAATTGACTTGTTTTCTTTGGCGTTTTTAATATCTTCATCCAATTGTTCTTTTATCAGTTGTACCATTTCTTTTTCCACAGAAGTATCAAATAGAACAAACAAATCATCCCATCTGCCAAAATGAGGAATCAAATGCAGATTTTTTAAGACAATAGAAGGGTTAATTTCCTCCAATTCTTTCAGCATGTATCTGAAAGTATTCCTTTCGCCTAAACCACCACGAATATTTCTGGTATAAAAGGCTAGTTTAGTCGCTAAAAGAGCATCCTCAGAGAATGCTAAATTAAACTTTAATCTGATGTCATCTTCATCTCTGGTTCTTAATGCTCCACTGATGGCAAATAAGTCCACTAAACTTGAAGTTGTGGTGTCAACCGCATAAGCTAGATTTTCAGTCAATGTACCGGCGGTTCTTTTTTCTAATTCATCTATAAACATAATACCTCTTTTCCGAGACGCAAATCTTCTACCGAACGAAAATTACCAAAGTTTTTGCAGTTCACGCGCCTCTATTAATATTTATTTTTAAATAATAACTTACGATGCCAGTAACTTAAAATTAAAATTACAGCAAGATTTTTGTATAGAATAATAATAGCACAAATAAAATAAATGATGTCAACTTAATGATAAAAAAAAGAGAAACCATATAAAAGGAATCTGGTAGACTGTTGCATAGTTTTTAATTAAAGTATAAATGATCATTAATTAATCTATAAATATAATACAATATTTCGAGACGCGTTTTTATGCGAAACGAAGCTGATTGCTCAACTTACGAGACGCAAATCTTCTTGAAACGAAAATTTTTAAAACATAATTGTTGCAGTTCACGCGCCTCTATTGTTGATTTAATATTACATAAATTTATTATTTTTTGTCAATAATAAAAAAGAAATTAAAATTATCAACCATTTAAATTTTTCCAATAATAATTGTTTTCAAAATACTTATATATTTCTTCCTGTGATTGGAATCTGCTGTTGGTTTTCTCCCACTTGATATTAAAACCAGCCTTTTTTAAACATCCTCTTAATTCTGCTAATTCCATTCCTTTATAAAATAGATTACCACTATTGACCATAAATTCAGCATTTTTGTCAAAATATTCTTCCCAGGTACCTCCTCTGACACAGACGATATCTAGTTCTGGTCCGTAAGTGTTATCTTTAAGTTTAATTATTAATTCATCTTGCATTACAAAAGTATTATTATTCTCTATTGCCAGGATATAATTATCAAAAGCTCTGCCCATAAAACAGGCATAATCATATTCCATATTTTTTCTGCCTGTTTCAGCATAGAAACAAGTGTATTTTTATCAGCAACTTTTTCTACTGTAATTTCTACATCCAAATAAATATCCTGCTTCATAATGGTGTTCTCCTAAAATTATGTTATCACTCTTTTAAATTATATCAATTTATAAAAAATATAAGTAATGGAAATAGTTTATATTAGATGTATAATTATATATGCTTGAATTAAGGATGTGTTAAAGATGAGAGAAAAAATATTAAAGTTGTTTAATAAGAAAAATAGATGGACATTAGAAGAGTTAAGAAAAGAAATAGTTACTGATAGTTCAGCGAAACTGGTAGAGTTGATGAGAACTTTAAATTCTTTAGTAGATGAAAGAAAATTGGTTAACAATCACGCTTATTACTTCCTTGTAAAAGATGAGGATGTAGTAGGCAAGGTTAAAGATATTTCCCGATTTGAGTTTTCCATCAGTAATTCAGAAAGAAAAGTTTATGTGGAAAAGAAATATGCCAAAAATGTCTTTGTAGAAGATGAAGTATTGGCAGTCAAAGAAAAAGGTGTTTGGAAAGTAAAACATATCTTTGCTCATAATATTTATAGAATTACAGGCTATTTTATCAAAATAAAAGGAAGACTGGTTTTTCATAGTGATATCGATTTTTATCGTGATTTTGAAATTACCAACTTCAATCAATTTAAGATAAATGTTAATGACAGAGTAGTAGTAAAAGTAATCAAATATGATAATCCAATGCTGGTAGAAATTGAAAAGGTAATTGGCAACAATAAGGAAAAAGGTGTTGATATTACCGCTTTATTGATGAAAAACAATATCAGGTTGGAGTTTAGTGACAGGGTTCAAGAAGAGACAAAAAATCTTCCAACAAAAGTAACGGCTAGAGAAATCAAATCAAGAAAGGATTTAAGGTTTCTTCAAACCTTGACAATCGATGGTGATGATGCCAAAGACTTTGATGATGCCATAAGTATTGTTAAAAATGAGAATGGATACAGTCTATATGTTCATATAGCTGATGTTTCACATTATGTAAAGGAAGGTAGTGCCATTGATAAAGAGGCCTACGCTAGATGTACAAGTATTTATGTCTGTGATAGAGTTGTACCAATGCTTCCAATAGAGTTAAGCAATGGAATATGTTCATTAAATGAAAATGTCGAAAGAAATACCATTACCTGTCAGATAGAGATTGATAATCAGGGAAGAATTAATTCTTATGCGATTTATCCAAGTGTTATTTTTTCTGATCGCAGATGTACCTACAATAAGGTAAATGAATGTCTGGATGGTAATGAAACGGTCTTAGAAGAATGTGCCAGTTTACAAGAGATGATTAATAATATGGCTGATTGTGCTAGATTGCTGGAAAAACAGGCAAGACTAAGAGGAAGTATTGAATTTGTCAGCATGGAACCAATTATCGAGTTGAATAAAAAAGGCAAAGCAATCAATGTAACCTTAAGAGAATTGGGTAAAGCAGAAAATATTATCGAGCAGTTTATGATTGCTGCCAATGTCTGTGTTGCCAGCTATATGGATGATAATAATCTTCCTTCAATGTATCGTATTCACCTATACCCAGATTATGAAGATTTATTAAAATTAAAAAACATTTGTGCCAACTTTAATATTGATGTAAACATTGAAGAAATAACTCCAGCGACTATTCAAAAGCTACTTGATAGTATTGAAGAGGAAAGTGTTTATGTAGCAATCAGCAATATCGCTTTAAGAACAATGCAAAAGGCTAGATACAGCAATGAGTGTCTGGGACATTTTGGTCTGTCATTAGATCAGTATTGTCATTTTACTGCTCCAATAAGAAGATATTCAGATTTGGTAGTGCATAGAATGTTAAGAAAATATCTGTTCGATAATTTCCAGGGAAATAAAGAGAAAGATTTTTCCAAGATTGAAAAACAGGCTTTACAGATGTCTAATAAAGAAATTGACGCAATTATGGTTGAAAGAGAAGTAAACGACTACAAGATTGCTGAATATATGGAAAGCTTTATCGGAGATGTTTTTGAAGGCACAATAGTATCAGTATTGGAATTTGGTTTCTTTGTGCAGTTGGACAATTCAGTAGAAGGTTTGGTACCTGTAAGAACGCTGTTTGGATATTATGAATACCAGGAAAAGAGTATGAGTCTGATAAGTCCAAGAAAAACTTATACTATTGGCAATAGAGTAAAAGTAAAAGTTACCGATGTAAATGTTTCCAAAGGTCAGATTGGTTTTGAAATAGCGTAAAATAATAAAAGGGTTTTTAATAATTTTTATTGACAATGTTCATAAATAAAATATACTTATCTTATTAGATAGAGAGATTTAAATATCCCTATAGTGTGAGGAAGTAAAATGAAAAAGAATAAAAAATACATAATGATATTAATGTTAGCTATTCTTTCTTTAGTTGTAGTTATTTTATTTTTGAATAGAAAACATAATGAAGTAAGGCCTACAATTAAATTTATAGAAAATTGGCAAGTAAGAGAAGAACCATTAGTTACAAAAGAAGCATTTACAGTAATAAATGGAGAAGGATGGAAGATAACTACAAATCCGGAGACAATTGATATTTCTTTGCCTGGTAATTACTCTTTTACAGTAACCTTAACTAAAGGCAAGGAAAGCATAAGCACTGGTGCAACTTTAGTAGTAACCATAGAAGAACCGACAAATCATGAACATACTTTTGGTTCCTTGCTAAATTATGAAGGTTGGTCTAATTGGACAGTTATAAAAGAAGCAACTTGTACCGAAGATGGCATTAAGGAAAGAACAAGAACTTGTAATGATTGTGGTTTTGTAGAAAAACAAACTGAAGTGATTGCTGCCACTGGTCACAAATATGATAATGGCACCATTACAAAAAATCCAACTTGTACTGAAACAGGTTTAAAAGTATTCACTTGTACAAAGTGTAAAGAAAAAAAGCAAGAAACAATAAATGCTTTAGGGCATAATTGGTCTTCTTGGAACACTATAAAGCAAGCAACTTGCACTAGTGAAGGAAAGGAAACGAGAAGTTGTAGTCGATGTAATCTAACAGAAACTAAGACTATATCTGCTTTAGGTCACAGTTATGGAAACTGGATTGTTACAGTTCAAGCAACTTGTACTCAAGGTGGTTCAAGAGAAAAAGTATGCAGCAATTGTAATCATAAAATTGTAGAAACCCTTAATCCACTAGGACATAATTGGTCAGATTGGGTTATAACCCAGCAACCAACTTGTACTAGCGAGGGAAATAGAACTAGAACTTGTAGTAGATGTAATGAAACAGATTCAGAAAAAATTATGCCACTGGGACATAATTGGACTGATTGGGAAATAACACAAGCAGAAACATGTACTACATCAGGTAGTAAAAAAAGAACTTGTAGTCGTTGTAGCTTAGTAGAAACAAAAACAATTTCACCACATCCTCATAATCTAACTTATGATTATGGCGCAACAACAGATCAAATACTAGCTTATCGCTATGAGTGTTTACAGTGTGGTTGGACTACAGCAGAACATGCTTGGAATAATACTGCTTGGAATGAATATTATGCTCACTTCACCCAGAGTGGTTGTCAAATAGGCTTTAAGTTGTGTGAAAAAAGATACCCTAAATGCTTGGAATGTGGACAGATATTTACAGATTTACCTCCTGGTTGGGCTTGTGCAATTTTTGATTAACAAAAAAATTTATTCAAATAACAAATATAAATAAGGGCTAGCAATAGTCCTTTTGTAATTTAGAAAAAAATATAAATTTTTTAAAAAAACTATTGACTTACATTTTAAACTCTTGTAATATGTAGCGATTTATATAATTTAATTGTTGAGTAAAGAAAGGAAAAAGATAATATGTACAAATTTTTAGATGACAAAGAGTTATTAACAAAACTAAAAAGATTCGATGGTGATTTAATGCAAGATTTATGCCATACATTGAAAGAGAAATATGACATAGGAGCAAATTTTAATCTAGTAGGTAGTGGAGCCAGAAACTTAATTACTCAAAATGCTAAAGAACCTATTGATTTAGATTACAATTTAAAAATTGTCAGATGTGAAGATATTAATGATTGCAAAGTGATTAAAGAAAATGTTAGAAAAGCATTAAATGCTGTACTTAAAAGCTATGGTTTATATGATTGTGAAGATTCTACAACAGCTTTAACAACTAAAACAATGTATATTGATGAAAAAGGAAATGTTAACAATCATATTTATTTAATGTTTTCGAATGGTTATTTTAAAAGTGCTACACCTTTTTCGATAGATGTATGTATTATCTGTGAAAGTGCTGAAGTTTATTGTCGATTGATTCATGACAAGACAGGATTTGTGATGAAAGACAGGTATTTTTGGAACTTGGCTCCAGAATCTAAAAATGTTGATAAAAAAGCTAAGAAAATCAAGAACCAAGGAGAATGGCTTTTAGTGAGGGAAGAATACTTGAAATTGAAAAATAAATACTTGAGAAATTATGACAAGAATAAGACTTCATTTGTTTGTTATATTGAAGCAGTAAATAATGTTTACAACAATATTTATAACTAAATGATAGTTGTGTTAATATTAGAATATGGAAAATAGATTATTTAATTGCATGAATTAGTAATTAAAAATTATGTTTCCTTAATTAATTCTAATAAGTAGAAAGAGTGAAAATATGGAAAATAAAAGAGAAAGTAAAAATATATTTGTCTTAGGATGTGGAAGATGGGGTAGTTTTATTGCTTGGTATTTAGATAATATTGGACATAACGTTAAACTATATGGCCGAGAAAGTTCTAAAAACATGCAACGCTTTATGGAAACAAGAAAAAACGATTATATTACCCTTCCAGAATCAATAACATTAACTAATAATTTAGAAGACATTAAAGATGCAGATTATGTAGTTGTTTCAGTAGGTTCTCAAAGTTTAAGTGGAGCACTTAAAGAAGTAAAAGAATTGGAAATTAAAGATAAAACATTTATTTTATGTATGAAAGGTATCGAAATAGAATCGGGCAAAAGATTATCCCAGATAGCTGAAGAAAATCTTGATGAAAGTAATAAAATTGCTGTATGGTTGGGACCAGGTCATGTTCAGGAGTTTTATCGTGGGGTTCCTAACTGTATGGTCATTGATAGTAAAGATGACAAGGTAATAAACGATATTATTGAAAACATTTCCAGTGATTTAATTAGATTCTATTATGGTACAGATTTAATTGGTAACGAAATAGGAGCAGCAGCTAAAAACGTTATTGGTATTGCGGCGGGAATGCTTGATGGTTTTGATTTAACCTCTTTAAAAGGTGCTCTGATGGCCAGGGGAACAATGGAAATTTCCAGACTTATTACTGCAATGGGTGGAAAACCAAGTACAGTATACGGATTATGTCATTTAGGTGACTACGAAGCCACACTGTTTTCCAACCATAGTCAGAATCTGACCTTTGGTAGAAAATTTATCACGAAAGAGCCTTATGAAAAATTAGCTGAAGGATACTATACGGTAAAAGCTTTGAAAAAACTGGGTGAAAAATATTATGTTGTTTTACCAATAACAGAAGCTGTTTATCGTATATTATATGAAAATAAAGATCCAAAAAGAGAATTGGACAAACTTTTCCAAAGAAGTTTAAAGGATGAATTTATTTAAAAAGAAAGGCAAAAGATGAACTGGGGATTATTTGTTGTTGAATTGCTGATAATAATGACAATGGTAATTTTACTATATTTAAATGGTTATTCTGGTTTAAGAAAAATACCCAAAGTTAAAAAGAACCAGATAAAAGTAGCCTGTGTAGGCAATAGCATTACCTATGGTTTTGGTATCGGCAATTGGCCAAAATATAATTATCCAAAACAATTACAGAAATTATTAGGAAAAGATTACTGTGTAGCGAACTTTGGTTTGAGTGGAAGCTGTGTTGGCGCTTTTGCTGATCTGCCATATAAGAGAACTAAAGTATATAAAAAATCATTGGAATATGAGGCTGATATATTAGTGTTTATGCTAGGTTCAAATGATTCAAAATATCAGAACTGGACAAATAAAGAACAATTTAAACAGGAATATCTGACTTTATTAAACACCTATAAAAAGGATGAAGATATAAAAATATATATATGTACAATTGCCAGAGCCTTTTCCTCTGATAATAACTCACCTTTGACAAACTTTAAGATTCAACCAGAAATGGTAGGAAAAATAGCTGAAGTTATTAAGGAAATAGCAACTGAAAATGGTTATCATCTAATAGATATTAATAATCTGACTACCCATAACCACGAGTGGTTCAGTGATGATAATATTCATCCCAATAAAGATGGTGCTCTAGCCATAGCTGAAGAGATATACAAAAATATAAAAAATGAAGCGATATAGTTTCGTTTTTTTATTTATATAAAATGGTAGAAAATAGTTTTTGTAAAAATATGTCTCTGGAAGTTGTATAATGTAAATAGTGTTCAATAAGAAATGTACTTAGTATAATAATAGGTAGAAAAAAAATTAAAAGATTAGTTTATCTAAAGGGATTATCTATGGATAAGATGGAAGTTATATTTATTTTAATTGCATTGGCAGCAATACTTTTAGTAAGGTTCTTATATCAGAATGGGTTTTCTGGAGCCAAAGTTAATCCGGAAGTTAAAGAAAAACAAATAAAAGTAGCCTGTGTGGGTGATAGTATTACTTATGGCTTTGGTATTAAGAATTGGCCAAAAAACAATTATCCAACACAGCTTCAAAATTTGTTAGGCGATAATTTTAATGTCGCAAATTTTGGTGTCAGTGGCTGCTGTGTTGGAAGGAAAACGGAATTATCATTTTTTAAAACAAAAACATATTTAGATTCATTGGAATATAAGGCTGATATTTTAATATTGATGATGGGCTCAAATGATTCCATAGCTTTTAACTGGACTAACAGAGATAAATTTAAAGAAGAATATTTGCATCTGTTAGAAACTTATGTGAAAGATGAAGACATAAAAGTGTATTTATGTACCGTTTCAAAAGCTTATTTTCCCAAGGGGCGAACAACAGGAATGACCAACTTTGGTATTCAACCCAAAATAATCGAGACAATTGTTGAAATAATCAAAGAGATAGCCACTGAAAGAAATTATGAGTTAATTGATATCTATAAGATAACTTCCCAAAATTATGACTGGTTTAAAAAAGATAAAGTTCACCCCAATAAAGATGGAGCACTGGCCATAGCGGAAGAAGTTTATAGAAAAATCAAAACAAATGAACAGCCGTAAGGTGTATAATATAAATAGTATTAATTAAGTAGAAAAGGAGAAATTGTATATGAAAATAGGTGTTTATTATATTGAATCTAATAATCCTCTGGGAAAGCTGATTGATGGTGCCAATTATGAATTAATTAAAAAATTATCTTCTTTAATCGGCAGAGAAATTGAAGTAGCCAGCCTGGATGAAATTAAAAAATATGATTTTGCGTTCACCTTTATAGGTGGTGGAGGAACAGAAGGACTGTTTCTTAAAATTTTAGATAAACTTCCTAGACCAGTTTTTCTATTAGCAACCCCTAACAATAATTCGCTTGCAGCAGCAATGGAAATACTTTCATATCTAAACCAAAATGATATTGAAGGAGAGATTATTCATGGTTCTCTTGAGAAGGTGGCAAAAAGGCTGTCTGATCTAGCTAAGGTTTTTGAAGTTAAAAAGAAAATCAACAATTTTAAAATAGCTCGTGTAGGAAAACCAAGCGATTGGCTGATATCTTCAGATGTTGATGCTGATGAAAGCAAGAGATTAAATGGTATTGAAATTATTGATATTGAAATGGAAGAGTTTTTTGAAGAAATAAGCAGGAAAAAATATCAAGAAAATGAATATACCAGACTTATAAAAGCTAAAGATTTTGATGTAGAGGAAATAGAAACATCTTTATATATTTACGGAGCACTTAAACGTCTTTGTGACAAGTATAATTTAGATGGTGTAACTGTCCGTTGTTTCGATTTGCTTGAACCTATTCATTCAACTGGCTGTGTGGCATTAGCTATCTTGAATGCAGAGGGCATCTATGCTTCTTGTGAAGGAGATGTTCCATCTCTTGTCTCAATGGCGGTACTGGGAGAATTAACTGGTAAACCTATTTTTCAGGCAAATCCATCAATGATAGATCCTGAAGCAAAAGAGATGATTCTTGCTCACTGTACTTTACCGGTAAATATGGTTACTGATTTTTATTTAATGACCCACTATGAATCAGGATTAGGTGTGGCTTTAAGAGGTAAAATCGCAGCTGGTGATGTAACTTTGTTTAAAAGTTCTGGTTTATTAGACAGTTACTTTGTTTCAAAAGCGAATTTAATCGAAAACTTGACAAAAAACGATTTATGTCGAAGCCAAATTAAAATACAGATTGATGATGAAGCAATAGAATATTTCTTTACTCAATCTATCGGTAATCATCATTTGATATGCACTGGTGACTATGTTGAAATCGTAGATGAGTTTTTCAAGTGGATTTAAATAGATTTTAAAGGGTTTGTTGTATGGGAAGTATTAATTTACAAGTAGAACCAGCAAATTCTGATTCTGCAAAAAAACTATATAAATATGTTGTTCTGCAGGTTACATTAATAGAAAATTTCTTTCAATTATAATATGGCAAAGTAGACAGGTTAGAGGAAATAATTAATGCTCAGGCGAAAAAAGGATATAGTTTGCATACTATAACGAAAATGCCTGGCTATAGTTTGACTTTTGCTAAGCCTAAGATAAAGGCCACAAGGGTATTTGAAAAAGTAGAATAAGAAAAAGAAAGTAGCATTCATTTAAGGAGGTTACTTTCTTTTATGGATGAGAAGTTTTATCAATTTATAAACTATAAATAAATGATAAGGCATTTTACACGGATTTTACATTGAGGATAACATAGATTTTACTATGCACCACTATAATGAACATGTAGTGAAAACTACAAAAAAAGAAAGATTATTATTCAAAAAGGAGAAAAAAATGAAGAAAATTATTAGATTATTAACAGTTATGCTTCTGGTTCTATCTGTTTTAGGTGGATGTAACAAACCAAAAGAAGAAGAAAAAGGTTCTGTAGCAACAGACGGTTCTACTTCAATGAGTAAAGTAATTGGTGCGTTAGGTGAAGCATTTGAATTAGAAACAGGAATCACTGTAACTTACAATGCTACTGGTTCTGGAGCAGGTATTGCTGCAGTATTAGAAGGCAGATGTGACATTGGTCTTGCAAGCCGTAATCTTAAGGCTGAAGAAGTGGAAAAAGGACTTGTATCGACAGTTTTAGCTTATGATGGTATCGCAATCATCGTAAATCCTGATAATCCTATTAACGATTTAGACTTAGAAACAATCGGAAAAATTTACACTGGTGAAATTACAAACTGGAGTGAATTAGGTGGAAATGATGCAACAATCGTTGTAATCGGACGTGAAGCTGGAAGTGGAACAAGAGATGGTTTTGAAGATATTACAAAAACCAAAGACAAATGTACTTATCGTCAGGAATTGACTTCAACAGGAGATGTAATCACTACTGTAGCATCTAACCCTGATGCAATCGGATATGCTTCTGTTGCTTCTATTAAGGATACTGTAAAAGCTGTTACTGTAGGTGGAGTATATCCAAATGAAGCTAATATTAAAGATGGCAGTTATGTAGTACAGCGTCCATTCATCCTTGTAACAAAGAAAGACGTAGAACTTTCAAAGAGTGCTCAGGAGTTCTTGGATTATATTACTTCTGAAAAAGCTCGTGATATTATTAGCGCTACAGGTGTGGTACCTGCTAACTAATATACAAAACACAGGTGCAAAAGCACCCTAGAATTAAAAGTTTTAAAAGCGACGCTACAATTTGTACCGTCGCTAACTTTTATTGGAGGATTGATTATGAAAAAAAATAAAATTTTTGAAGACATCGTACATGGCATATTTCTGCTTCTCGGTTTGATTACCGTTGGTTGTGTTTTGCTGATTACGGTGTATCTTATTGTATCAGGACTTCCAGCTATAAGAGAGATCGGGTTAATAAATTTCCTGTTTGGAAAAGAATGGGCTTCAACAGCAGCTGAACCAAAATTTGGAATTTTACCATTTATTTTATCAAGTATATATGGAACAGCAGGAGCGATAGTAATTGGAGTGCCAGTAGGTTTCTTTACAGCAGTATATCTTTCAAAAGTAGCTAACAAAAAGGTTAGAGAAGCTTTAGAAGCGGCAATTAATCTATTGGCAGGTATACCTTCGGTTGTCTATGGACTTGTTGGTATGATTGTTTTTGTTCCATCAATTCGTCTTTTTTTCAAAGTTCCAGATGGTTCAAGCTTACTAGCGGCTATTATTGTATTGTCTATAATGATACTTCCAAACATTATCAAAGTATCCATCACTGCACTGGATGCTGTACCGATAGAGTATGAAGATGCTTCACTGGCACTTGGAGCAACACCAATAGAAACTTATTTTAAGGTTTCTGTACCAGCTGCAAAAAGTGGTATTGCTGCAGCGGTAGTCTTGGGTGTCGGTCGTGCTATCGGAGAGGCAATGGCGGTAATGATGGTTGCTGGAAATGTGGCAAATATGCCATCACTGTTTCAAAGTGTGCGCTTTCTGACCACGGCAGTTTCCAGTGAAATGGCTTATTCAAGCCCGGGAAGTTTGCAGAGAAATGCTCTATTTTCTATAGCGCTGGTTCTCTATTTGTTTATCATGTTAATAAATGTTGTTCTTAATTTCTTCCTGAAGAGAGAAAAGGAGAAATAAAATATGAATAGAAGAAAATTGTATATAAGTACTATGCGTGGTGCAATGTATCTATGCACAACTTTAACCGCAATATTGGTAATATTTCTGTTTGGTTATGTTTTGGTAAAAGGTATACCAAATATCACCTGGGAACTTCTTTCAACAAAACCAAGTTATTTACAGAATAGAATAGGCATATTACCAGACATTTTAAATACAGTGTACATAATTATAGCTACACTGATAGTAGTTTTACCTCTAGGAGTTGGTGCAGCAATTTATTTAAATGAATATGCACAAAACAAAAAAGTTGTAGAATTAATTGAATATGCTGCTGAAACGCTCTCTGGTATTCCATCAATTATTTATGGATTAGTTGGGATGCTGTTGTTTTCCAACAATTTTGGAACGAGCATACTGGCAGGAGCCTTGACGTTGGTTATTATGAACTTACCAACAATAATGCGCACAACTCAGGAGAGTTTGAAAACAGTGCCACAGAGTTACAGAGAGGGAGCATTTGGCTTAGGAGCTGGAAAGTGGAGAGTTATTAAAACGGTAGTAATTCCTGGCTGTGTTGATGGTGTAATAACCGGCTGTATATTAGCTATCGGTAGAATCATCGGTGAATCAGCGGCCTTATTATTTACTGCTGGCTTTGCCCATGCGGTCAACGGTTTCTTTAAAGGGCTGACCAGTCCAGGAGCTACCTTGACTGTTGCGCTATATGTATATGCCAAAGAAGAAGGTGAATTTGCTGTGGCCTTTGCAATTGCAGCAATATTAATGATATTAACCTTATTAATAAACTTATCTACCACAATGGTAGGAAAATATTTCGCTAAAAGGAGAGATTTATGAGTAATATATTAAAAGTAAAAGATTTATGCCTGTGGTACGGAGACAATCAGGCTTTAAAAAATGTTTCCGTTGATATTCCGGAAAAGAGCATCACAGCTCTGATTGGTCCTTCTGGATGTGGTAAATCTACATTTCTTAAAACTCTTAATAGAATGAATGATCTTATTCCTATAGTGAAGATAGAAGGCGAAGTCTGTTATAATGATAAAAACATTTTTGATAAAAATATCGATGTTAATGAATTGCGTCGAGAAATAGGAATGGTTTTCCAAAAACCAAATCCTTTCCCAATGAGCATTTACGACAATGTTGCCTATGGACCAAGAACACACGGAATAACAAACAGGGCACAATTAGATAAAATTGTTGAAAAAGCTCTTCGTGATGCAGCAATCTGGGATGAGGTAAAAGACAGGCTTAAAAAGAGTGCTTTGGGACTTTCAGGTGGTCAACAGCAAAGACTTTGTATTGCCCGTGCTCTGGCTGTTGAACCTAAGGTATTGCTGATGGACGAACCAACATCGGCTCTTGATCCGATATCTACCTCTAGAATTGAAGATTTGATTATGGAGTTAAAAGAAAAATATACTATAATTATAGTGACACATAACATGCAACAGGCAGTTCGTGTTTCTGATTATACAGCATTTTTCCTTCTAGGAGACTTAATTGAGTTTGGAGAAACTCAAGAGATATTCTCTTATCCAAAAGATAAGCGAACAGAGGATTATATTACAGGAAGGTTTGGGTGATAATAATGAGAAGCAGATTTGATGAACAACTTAATCATTTGAGAAGAAAGATGATTGAAATGGGTGCAGAATGTGAAAACGTTATTGCCCTTGCTACAAACGCTTTGTTTGAAGGTGATACTGAAGCTTATGTCAAAGTAAAACAGGAAGGTCAAAGAATTGACGAATTAGAAAGAGAAATCGAAACAATTTGCTTAAGATTGATACTTCAACAGCAACCAGTTGCCAAAGACCTGCGCATTATTTCAGCGGCTTTAAAAATGATTACTGATATGGAAAGAATCGGTGACCAGGCTGAGGATATTGCTGGAATTGTAGCTGCATTAAATGGCAGAGTCGGTGATGAGTGTATTTACATCAGTGCTATGGCTGAAGCTACAATTAAAATGGTTACTGGAAGTATTGACGCCTATGTAAACGAAGATCTGGAATTGGCAAAAGCAGTTTTAAAGCATGATGATTTAGTAGATGAAACTTTTATTCGTGCAAAAGAGAAATTGATTAATATGATAGCTGAAGATGTTAGTGATGGTGAATATGCTTTGGATTTACTCATGATAGCAAAATATTTTGAGCGTATTGGAGATCATGCAACCAATATTGCAGAATGGGTAATTTTCTCAGTAACCGGATACCATCAAGGAGGATAATATGATTTGGTGTGTTGATGATGACAATACCATTCGTGAGATTGAAGTTTATACACTGACTCAAACAGGATTTGAAGCCAGAGGTTTTTCTGATGGCATTTCTATGCTTGAAGCATTAAAAACTGAAAAGCCAGACCTGATTGTTTTAGATATTATGTTACCTGGAAAAGATGGGATAGAGATTTTAAAAGAAATTAGAAAAAATCCCAAAACAAGAGATATTCCAGTTATCATGGCTACTGCCAAGGGAACAGAAATGGATAAGATTTTGGGTCTTGATATTGGTGCGGATGATTACCTAGTTAAACCGTTTGGGGTAATGGAAATGGTATCACGCATTAAAGCTGTTTTACGTCGTTATCAACCAATGGATAAAGAGGATGTTCTAAATGTGGGAACAATCATGCTTAACGATAAAGAGCATCTTGTGACGGTAAACAAGGAGAAGATAGATCTAACTTTTAAAGAATATGAATTATTGAAGTTCTTTATGTCTAATACTGGGATTGTGTTTTCTCGTGAAAAATTGCTTTCTGAAGTATGGGGCATTGATTATCTAGGAGAGTCAAGAACAGTTGATATGCATATAAAAACTCTTCGTCAAAAACTAGGAACCGAAAGAACCCGTATTGAAACGATAATAGGCGTAGGTTATCGTATGGAGGGTAAAAATGACAAGGAAAATATTTAATTCGATAATTATAACTTCTATTGTTGTGTTAATGGCAAGCTTTTTTGTTGGCAGTAGTTTTTTATATGATCACTTTAATAAAGCACAGGTGGCAAGATTAAAAGAAGAACTGTCGATTGTCGCAACTAATGTAGAAAAGTTTGGTGATGAATATTTTGATAATTTTAATTCTTCGATGTTTCGCTTAACACTGGTAGCCAGTGATGGTGTTGTTTTATATGATTCACAAACAGATGTCAAGCAGATGGAAAATCATCTGGACCGTGAAGAAATAATTGAAGCGATTAATACTGGAAAAGGCAGTAGTGCTAGATATTCAGAAACATTAGGGAAAAAGACTTACTATGAAGCTATTTTACTGACAAATGGAAATGTACTTCGTATATCGGTAAACCAGATAACAGTAGGTGTTTTGATTTTTGCGATGTTACCATCCATTTTTTCAATATTTTTAATAGCTCTAATATTAGCCCTGATATTAGCTAACAAAATGACGGACAATATAGTTAAGCCACTGAATAAGCTGGATGTTGAAAATCTTTTAGAAAACGATATCTATGATGAACTTGCTCCGATGGTCAGGAAAATAAGCAATCAGCAAGATAAAATTACTAAACAGATGCAAGAACTTAATCAAAAAGCAGATGAATTCAAACAGATTACAGACTCAATGAGTGAAGGTCTGGTGCTGCTGAACAAAAATGGTGTAATTATAAGTATCAATGGAGCAGCAAAAGAGCTGTTTGATGTTGGAGATGATGCTGTTGGGCGTGATTTTCTTACTATCTACAGAAGTCTGGAAATGAATAATGCCATTAAAAAAGCTCTTAATGGAAAACATAGTGAATTAAGAGAAAAGAGAAATGGCAATGAATATCAGTTTATGATTAATCGTATTGAATCAGAAGGAAATACTGAAGGGGTTATTATACTTTCATTTGATATTACTGAAAAAGCCTTTGCTGAACGAAACCGTAGAGAGTTTACCGCAAATGTATCTCACGAATTAAAAACACCACTGCAATCAATCATTGGAAGTGCTGAACTTCTTGAAAATGGTTTGGTGAAACCAGAAGATGTTAAAAAGTTTATTGGAAACATCAAAAATGAAGCAGCAAGACTGGTTTCCTTAATCAACGACATCCTTGATTTATCTCAGCTGGATGAAAATATTGAAATTGAAAAAGAATCAGTTGACCTTTATCAGGTTATAGAGGAAGTTGTAGAAGATTTATCTATTTTTGCCAAACAACAGGAAGTTGAAATAGAGATTAACGGAGAACATTGTGAAATCAAAGGGATTAGAAGATATCTTTATGAAATCGTTTATAACCTTTGCGATAATGCCATTCGTTATAGTGATAAAAAAGGGAAGGTTACCATTGAACTGAAAAATAAAGATGGTAATATAATTCTTTCAGTAACTGATGATGGAATAGGTATTCCTGTTGAACACCAGTCTAGAATCTTTGAACGCTTTTATCGTGTTGATAAGAGTCATTCCAAAGAAACTGGCGGAACAGGTTTAGGTCTGGCAATAGTTAAAAATGCTGTTGCATATCATGATGGAAAAATTAAAATTGAAAGCAATATAGACAAGGGTACGAAAGTTACTATTCAGTTTTAAAATAAATTTAATTTTAATTAATAAACCACAGGAAACTTGATGTTACTTCCTGTGGTTTTTATTGACACAGGTATATTATCAGTTAATAAAGCGAAAAATAATAAATCTAATAATGCTGTTAAAAGAAAAATGTACTATAATTAAGTTGACAGATGAATTGTTTTTGATTTTAAAGACAAAGGCAAAAAAATAATATTACAGGAAAGTTTGGGTGATAATAATGAGGAGCAGATTTGACGAGCAACTTAATACTTTAAGAAGAAAAATGATTGAAATGGGTTCTGAATGTGAAAATATCATAGCATTAGCTACAAAAGCATTGTTTGAAGGAAACATTGAGGAAGCACTCAAAGCTAAAAAACAAGGTCAGAGAATTGATGAGTTAGAAAGAGAAATAGAAGCAATTTGTTTAAAACTGCTACTTCAACAGCAACCAGTTGCCAAAGACCTTCGTATTATTTCAGCGGCTTTAAAAATGATTACCGATATGGAAAGAATCGGTGACCAGGCGGAAGATATAGCTGGAATTGTTGCCGCTCTTGGTGGAAGAGTTGTGGATGAATGCATCTACATCAGTGTTATGGCCGAAGCTACAATTAAAATGGTTACTGAAAGCATTGATGCCTATGTTAATGAGGATGTCGATTTGGCAAGGGCAGTTCTAACACATGATAGTTTTGTCGATGAAGCATTTATTCATGCTAAAGAAACACTTATCAAGATGGTAGCTGAAAATGTGAGTGATGGTGAATATGCCTTAGATTTACTCATGATAGCTAAATACTTTGAACGTATTGGAGATCACGCGACAAATATTGCTGAGTGGGTTATTTTCTCGGTAGAAGGTGTTCATCCTCAATCAGAATAAGATAAATTAATATCGTTTCCCCATTTGGAAAAATAAAACATTTTTATTTCAAAGTGGGGTTTTTAAATGCTTAAATATCAAAAGAAAAATGATATTAAAAAAACGAGTTACTTTAATGTCATACTAATGGGTTATAATAGGTATTGTAAGAAAAAATAAATTATTAATACATTGGAGGTAGAAGATGAAAGTCAATATTAAGAAACTACATGAAAATGCTATAATTCCAACTAAAGGAAGCGAATATTCAGCGGGCTATGATTTACACGCTTTAAATGATGAGGTTATATTTCCCCATAACACTACTAAAGTATCGACAGGATTAGCTATTGAGATTCCAGAAGGTTATTTTGGTGGAGTGTTTGCCAGAAGTGGTTTAGCTGTAAAGAAAGGTCTTAGGCCAGCTAACTGTGTCGGAGTAATTGATTCGGATTATCGAGGAGAGGTTATCGTTTTGCTTCATAACGATACTGATAAATATCAGTTAATCAATAAAGGAGATCGCATTGCTCAATTGGTGATTCTTCCTTATCTGTCTGTAGAGTTTGAAGAAGTTGAAGAATTAGTGGCAACCAAAAGAGGAGACGGTGGATTTGGTTCTACTGGTAAATAAATATTTTTAAATGTGAATTATAATAACGGAGAGAAATATGAAGAATATATTAGAAGCACCATTTATCGTTGAACTATGTCAGATGTGTTCAAATATGTATCGCCTGGGATGGGATGAAAGAAATGGTGGCAATATCTCCTATCTGTTAGAAGAAAAACAGGTAGCGGAGTATTTAGATGTAAAAAAGGTAATCAGAGAAATACCGACAGGTTTTGATGCATCTTATCTGATTGGTAAATATTTCCTTGTTACAGGAACTGGCAAGTATTTTAAAAATGTTGAAAAGAATCCTGAAGAAAACTTAGGAATAATCAGAATTAAAGAAGATGGTACTACAGCTCAATTGTTATGGGGCTATAGTGATGGAGGAAAGTTTACCAGTGAACTACCAGCTCATCTGATGAGTCATATAACCAGATTAAAAATCGATCCAGCAAATAGAGTAGTTACCCATTGTCATCCAGATAATATTATTGCTTTAACCTATGTTTTACCTTTAAATGATAAGGAATTTTCGAAAACATTATGGCAATTTGAAACAGAATGTATCATCGTTTTCCCTGAAGGGGTGGCAGTATTGCCTTGGATGGTTTGTGGCACTAATGAAATAGGACAAGCTACAGCTAAGAAGATGGAAGATTATCGCATTGTGATTTGGGCTCATCATGGTATCTATGGTGTCGGAAAAGACTTAGATGAGGCTTTTGGTTTAATCGAAACAGTTGAAAAAGCGGCCAAAATTTTTATGATGACTTCTCATCTAGAAAGAATAAATACAATTACAAAGGATAATCTAAAAGAGTTGGCTGAGGCTTTTAAATTAGATTATCGTAAAGAGTTTTTAGATTAGGCAGGTTTACCTGCTTTTCTTTTTTCTGATTATGATGGGGGAAGTGTTATAATTGATTTGATGACAGGCAAGTCTATGAGAGACCTACTATGAAAAATCAAGTGTAAATTAAGTTAATTTGAAAATCATAG
>CAYUXW010000010.1:0-60261 GCA_964449115.1 uncultured Erysipelotrichaceae bacterium
CGGCGCTAGATCCTAAGTCTAGTGCGTCTACCAGTTTCGCCACATCCGCATGCTTTATTATTATAAACAATCTTTTTAGTGAATGCAATAAAAAAATAAGCGAAAAAATAAGTGACTGTAAAATGCCGACTATAATAAATAACAGGATTATTCCTGCTATTTACTGTATTTATCTAATTCATGTTTAGTAGCGATGTTTTTTAAAATTAATTTGATGATATTATCAAGTTCACTGTTTTCACTATAGTCAGCTAAAGCTACATAGTTGACTCTACCATCTTCAATCAATTGTTTATAGGTTTCTTTTCCTTTATCATGAACAGCAATAGAATACCCACCATTAGATTTTACCAAACGCATACAGGGAACATCAGTAAAGCCATCGCCAATATAGATCATCTGTTCAAAAGGGATATCTCTGGCAGTTGAAAAGGAGTTAATGGTGGAATTATCAAATACATCTAGAGAGTTTTTATTGATTCTGAAAAGAAATTGAGTTTTTCCAGTATAGTTGATAGCCACTGCCGGCCAGTTGGCCTGACCATTTTCATCGTAATGATATTCACAGGCAAATATTTTAGTAAATTCATCTTTAATAGAGCAGCCATCAATTATCTCCTTTGTTCCTGAAGAGATAATGAAATGCTGCAGAAGGATATCATATTCTAAAGCAAATTTATTAAGGCGAGCAAAAAATTGTTCAACACCAGGATAGTAAATGACATCCTGACCTAAGCTTTTTAAAAAGTCTCTTGTCAGGGGAATATTTTTTTCTTTAGCCTTTTTTATTAAAAGATACATATAGGCTAGTGTGGAATCCATATTAGATTCAGCTGAGTATTTTTCTACTTCCTGCCAGAATAATTTTGCATCGATTTCTAAGGTTGGAAGTAAAGAAAATTCCTGCATATTTTTAGGACTAAGTGTTAAATCAAAGTCATACATGATGGCTACTTTAATCATTATTTACTGGCCTCTAGTGTTTCCTTTAGAAGTTTTGGCAATTTAGCAGCTTCTTCTTTTGTGATAGCACAAAGAGAAATTCTTATTCCTTTATCAAATTTAACCGCAAAAATATGTTTGGCAATCAGGTTGTTATGGAATTTGTTTAAAATATTATCATCTTCAATTTTAATTGTCGCAAAGAAACCTTCAGTATATGGATACAAAGGTAAATCAACTTCTTTAGCCTTGCTTAAGAATATTTCACTTCTTTCCTTCAGTAAACTGATAAGTTGTTGTTTTTCGCTTAGATAGCTGTCTTTATTTTCCTTTAAGATTTTAACTACTGCTTCCATAAAGCCGTGATTGATATTGCTCCATAAAGCTCTACAGGTTCTAGAAAAGGCATTATAGGCATTATCTACAGCCTGTTTATTTTTAGACAGGATTATATTGGCTCCCACCCTCATTCCATAAGCAGTAAAGGCTTTTGAGCAGCTGTAGGTAATGTTGAACATAATTTTGTCATTAGCTTCATTGAATGTTTTCATAAAATCATAACCATCGTTATAGCAAAAATCAATATAAGCAACATCATTAACAATAATAATTGGTCCATGTTCAGAAATCTTGTTGAAAACTTTAATCAATAGTTTCCAGTTTTCTGATCCTAATGATATTCCTGTTGGATTTTGACAAGGGTCATTGATAACAACAAATAGTTTTCCCTGTTGTCTGATAATTCTTAAAGCTTTTAAAAATAAATCCTGCAGGTCAACATTATTGTTTTCATCTGTCAGTTTATAGAAGTCGCATTTCAAATTGGCGTCTTTAGCGATTACTTTATAGGAACCCCAGGCTGTCTGAGGAAGCAGTACTGTTTCATTCTGGTTGAGAAAGTTGTTAAAAGCCAAGGCTAAAGCTCCAGTTCCTCCAGGCGCTGCAACAGTTTTATGATAAAGATCAATATTTTTGTTCTGGTTTATCCAATTGAATATTGCTTCATTAAAATCTTCGTTTCCAGTAATAGATTTTGCATAAGAGGCCTTGGTAGAACTACTTACTGCGTTGTAGCAGTCATAAACAGTATCAATAACTGCTATCTTTTTGTTTTCATCAAAAAGAGTACCGATGGTAGCATTAATTACATCTGTACTGCCTTCATCAATAGCTTTTTTTGCCAGTGTTCTCAGTTCAAAAACACTATCCTTAAAAACAGAGAAGTCAGCATCATCATTTAAAAACAGATCATTAGCATCGTTTGTTCTATTGACAAAGGCTTTGGATAAATCATCCAGCTTATTGGCAAACTGATTCTTAATTAAAGATACATCTTCATTTTTAATTTCTTTTTCCATAGCTAAAACAAATTTTTCTTTTTCAGTCAGATCATTTTCCTTTTTAGCTAGAGTAATTCTTTTTTCAAATAAGTCTGAAAGCATATCATCGATTGCTTCAATTTCTTTTCTTACGTTTTCTTTTTCCATAATATCACCAAGTACATTATACTTTATCATAAGTCAATGGTACAAATTAAATCACAAATAAGTTATAATAAATGTAAGATAGAAGGAGTATGTTTATGTCAAGAAATACAATATACGTTACTGGACACAAAAACCCTGATTCGGATTCGATAATTTCAGCAATGGCTTATGCGTATTTCAAACAGCAAATGGGGTATGATGCAATTGCGGTAAGAATTGGTGAAATTAACCGTGAAACAGAGTACATTTTAAGTATGTTCAATGAGTTTGCCCCACCTCTGGTTAAAAACATTAGAACTCGTGTTAGAGATATCGATTTTGATGAAATCGTTAAATGTAAGCCTACGGATACAGTCTATACAGCTCTGATGAAAATGAGAGATAAGGGGAAAAAAGTAATTGCGATAGTTGATGAAAAAAGAAAATTTTTAGGTATGGCAACTACTTCAGATATAATCAAACCTCTAATACCACATGATGACAGAAACAATGAGCTCATTAGAAACACACCAATTGAAGATATTGCCAACTTCTTAGAAGGGGAACTAATATATAAAGATGATGTCCAAAGGTCAAATGGTCTTATGCATGTTATGGTTTCTGCTGCTGATAAAGACTGTGAAGATAAAATAGTTGTCACGGACAATGACTCTAAGCTACATGAAATGGCCATAAAAAACAAAGCTGCAACTTTAATTGCGACCAATACTGAAAAGTTTACTGATAAGGTTCTTAAGTTAGCCAAGGAAAAGGGTTGCAATCTGGTTATCTGTAATAAAAGTATTTATGATGTTGTTAAATATACATATTTTGCGACCAGTATTGACAAGATAATGACAACAGATTTGATTACTTTTCAATATGATGATTATATCGATGATGTCAAGCCTGTTATAAATAAAACAAGGTTCCGTAGTTATCCGATAATTGATAAAAGAAATAATGTCATTGGTACGATATCAAGATATCATGTACTTAGACATTCTAATAGAAATCTGATACTGGTTGACCACAATGAGTTTTCTCAGTCAATAGAAGGCGCAGATGAAGCCAACATTTTAGAAATAATAGACCATCATAGAATCGGTGGCATCAAAACTGCTTCACCAGTGTATTTTAGAAACGAGCAGACTGGCTGCTGTGCAACAATAATTTCAAAGATATTTCAGGAAAATGATGTAAAGATTCCTAAAGATCTGGCAGGACTGATGTGTTGTGCAATTATTTCTGATACGGTTAATTTTAAATCGGTAACCTGTACAAAAGATGATGTTGAGCAGGCTGAATATTTAGCTGAATTATCTAAGCTGGATATGGAAAGAATCGGTCCTAAAATTCTGGCAGCTGGAGCAACTCTGGAAGACAAGTCATGTGACTTTATCTTTAGAACTGATTTAAAACAGTTTGAAATTAATAAAAACAAAGTCAGTGTTGGTCAAAGCAATATTGTCAATTATGAATCAATTGAGCCTTTAAAGGGGCAGATGCAGCAGATAATGAAAAACTATTCTAAAGACAGCAATTCAAATATCGTTATGATGGTATTTTCACTTATTGATGGCAGTGGCTCGTATATTTTAGCTGAAGGACCAGGTGTTTCTAAATTAGAAGATGTATTTAGAAAAAAAGGTGAATATGTTGGTGAGTTTGTGTTTTTAAAGGGTGTCATCAGCAGAAAGCAGCAGTTAATACCGATGATTACTGATGTGCTGGTTTAGTTAGTAAGAAAGATATTTAAAAAATGGGAAATTGGAATGATGAAGAGATAGAAATAAATCAATATAAATTTTCTTGTAAATAAACAGACAAAATTATACAATTTAGATAGATTAGGGAGGAAGTTATATGGGATATAAAATCGTGGCAGATTCTTCAGCAAACTTATATGAAATAGAAGGAGTCAACTATACAACTGTTCCTTTAAAAATTAATACAGAAATAGGAGAGTTTGTTGATCAGAAAGGTATTGAACTGAAAAAGATGGTTGATTATCTTTATACGACAAAAGAAAAATCATCGACATCTTGTCCTAATATTGGTGAATGGCTTAAGGCTTTTGAAGGTGAAAAAGAAATTTATGCGATTACTATTTCTGGTAATCTTTCTGGCAGCTATAATGCCCTTTTAAAAGCCAAAGAAGCATATCTGAAAGAAAATCCTGAAGCAAAAATATATACAATAGATTCATATTCTACAGGCCCTGAAATGGTTCTGATGATTGAAAAAATAATTGAACTCAAGCAAAAAGGACTAGACTTTGAAGAAACACGTGCTGAAATGAAAAAGTATATGCCTAGATGTAAGATATTATTTGCCCTGGATTCAGTCAGAAATCTGGCTAATAATGGCAGAGTAAATCAGTTTATCGCTTCCTTAGTAGGTGTGTTGGGAATCAAGATGCTGGGACAGGGAAGTGATGAAGGTAGAATTGAGCTCATCTATAAAGGTAAAGGAATGAAAAATGTCCTTAAAAGGATGTTTGAAGAGATGAAAAAAGCTGGCTTTGCCGGGGATAAGGTCGTTATTTCTCATGTTTTTAATGATGAAGCTAATGAGTTTATCATTAACCTGATTAAAGCAAAATATCCAGATTGTGATATCAAAAGTCATTTAACAGGTGGTCTGTGTGCTTATTATGCTGAAAAAAATGGCTTAATACTGGGCTATGAAACTAAAGAAAAATAGATTGTTCTTTGAGCAATCCATTATGTCAATTTGATTAAAATTATCAGATGTCAAGCAAAAGAATAGCAACAATCAGTTCTATTCTTTTATTAAGGATTGAAGTTTGTTATAATACTTTGGTGAGAAAAGAAGGTGCACTTATGCTTATTTTGGAAATTTTGAAAGCTGTTATATTGGGAATAGTTCAGGGAATCAGTGAATATCTGCCTATTTCATCAACTGGACATATAATTCTGGTCAACGAGTTTTTGCGTCTGCAGTTTTCAGAAGAGTTTGTAAATACATTTTTTGTGGTCATTCAATTAGGTTCTATTTTAGCAGTAGTTATCCTGTATTTTAAAAAACTATGGCCATTTGATTTTAAAAACACCACTGCTAAAGAGAGAAAATCAACCTGGGTATTGTGGTCAAAGGTCTTGGTGGGATGTCTTCCGGCGGCTATTGTGGGTGTTTTATTTGATGATGTAATTGATGCTTTATTTTATAATCCGGCAACCATTGCGATTGCTTTAATTGTTTATGGTATTGCCTTTATTATCATTGAAAGTATGCATATAAAAGTGACGATGAAAAAAGTTGAGGACATTGACTATATTACTGCTGCCAACATCGGGCTGTTTCAAATGCTGGCTTTGATTCCAGGAACAAGCAGAAGCGGAAGTACTATCATTGGTGGTAGAATTTTAGGCTGTGGTAAAGAAAGTGTCAGTGAGTTTTCTTTCTTTATGGCTGTACCGGTAATGGCTGGAGCAACGCTTCTAAAACTGGTAAAATGTGGCTTTGCCTTTGGAGCCAGTGAATGGATTGTCTTATTTGTCGGTACTATGGTCTCTTTTATTGTTTCGATTTTCTCAATCAAGTTTTTGATGAATTACATTAAAAAGCATGATTTTAAAGCTTTTGGTTTTTATAGAATTGTTTTAGGAATCTTAGTATTAGTTTACTTTGGTATGGTGAAATAATTATGTTAAAAAAATATACCCGCCAGATGTTAGTCAGCAGTATGTATGCAGTAGTTACGCTGGTAATTGCTCCTGCCTCTTTTGGCCCAATTCAATTTAGAATTTCTGAAGCCCTGATGGTGTTAGTTTTATTTGACTATGATTATATATATGGACTTACTTTTGGCTGTTTTCTAGCCAACTTGATTGGTTTGCTTTCTGGAGCAAATCCAATAGGGGTGATGGATATTATTTTTGGCAGCAGTGCAACCTTTATCAGCTGTGCGATGATGTATAATCTGAAAAATCTAAAGATTAAACAGATTCCATTTATAAGTATGATGATGCCAGCAATAATTAATGGCATAATTGTTGGAATGGAATTAGCGCTTATTTTTAATGAGGGCAATATAATAACCTATTGGCTGATTTATGGCTTACAGGTGTTTGTTGGTGAACTGGCAGTATTGCTGATTATTGGAATTCCAGTCTATCTAGCCTTAAAAAATATCAAGTTTGATGAACAATAATTATTTTATAGAGGAATTAAAAGAGCTGTTAAACAAGCAGGAATTTGATAGGTTTATCAAATCTTTTTCCAGTCCCCTGTACAGGTCTTTAAGAATAAATCGTTTAAAGGCAGACTATAGTACTATCAGTGAAGAGATAGCGCTAAAAGAAAAAACAGCTTTTGATGAAGATACATATTATCTGGAATCGGAAGATAAATTGGGAAAACATCCTTATCATCTGGCTGGTCTTTTTTATCTACAGGAACCCAGTGCTACGATGGTTGTCAATGCCCTGGATATTAAACAGGGAGATTGGGTCTTGGACTTATGTGGAGCTCCAGGTGGTAAATCAACTCAAATTCTCTCTAAACTTAATAGGACAGGATTTTTATTAAGCAATGAATATGAAAGAAAAAGAGCCAATATCCTACTGTCAAATATTGAGCGTTTTGGCTGTGATAATTATCTGATCAGCAATAATGCTGTTGATGATTTGTGTCCAAGGCTGTTAGCAGTTTTTGATAAAGTGCTGGTTGATGCCCCATGTTCTGGTGCTGGGATGTTTAAGAAGTATCCAGAAAGTATTGATCAATATAACTATAATGCTGTTATGGCTAATCAGAAAAGGCAATTATATATTTTAGATTATGCTTATCTGACTTTAAAGGAAAATGGCATCCTGGTATATTCAACCTGTACTTTCAACAAGCATGAAAATGAAGAAGTAGTCAGATTGTTTTTGGAGAAATATCCAGATATGAAGCTGGTGGATACTGGTTTATCCTGTGGTCAGCCAGGCTTTGATGAACAAAAATTAACAAGAAGAGTATTCCCTTACCAGGGTGGAGAGGGACATTTTGTCAGTAAATTTATTAAGACTTCCGCTACAGAAAAAACGGTATTAAAAACATTGCCTTTTTCTAAAAATAGAATAGTTGACAGGTTTATTGAAGATAATCTGCAAAATGAGCTAAATTATACAATAATTAATAATAAAGTTTATGTTTCCAGTAAAAATTTATTGAATATAAAAGCTAATATACTTAGAAGCGGTATTTTACTGGGGGAAATAATCAAGGATCGAATTGAACCAGCTCATCATCTATTTATCAGCAATTACCAATTTAAAAGAGTCTATAATACTACAGACTCCAATATAATCAATAACTATCTATCAGGCTTATCTATTATGGAAAAAGGCTATAAAGGATTTGTTCAGATCTGTTATAAGGGTATCCCTATTGGCTTTGGCAAAGGTGATGGCAGTCAAATCAAAAACAAGTTTCCTAAAGGATTACGTGTTGTTTAATCAAGTCTAAGACCTCAAACAGGTCTTTTTTTATGATAACACCCTGTTTTATCTGTTGCTTGGTAGGTTGTAGTAAATCAGGTACCATTATAGCTGTTGCCCCGCTAGCCAAAGCAGCATCAACGCCATGAATTGAATCTTCGATTATCAGACAACTTTTTATATCAACTCCCATAAAGTCAGCGGCTTTGAAAAAGATTTCCGGATCTGGTTTTCCATTTGTAACCATATCGCCAGTAACGATGTAATCAAAGGGAACTTCCATATTATTACTGTTAAAGGATGCTTTGACCTTTTCCATATTGGCACTGGTCGCCAAGGCTATTGGAATCTTATGACAGTGTAAAAAATCGATAATTTCAACAGCACCATCTTTCAAACCTATTTCACCATTGGCAAAAGCTTCAGCCATTTTCACAGAATAAAAATCAAACAAGGCATCAGAAATTTTATCATCCTTGGTTTTTTCTGAAAGAATTTCTATTCCAGAAACTCTGTTAACACCAATAAGTCTGTTATAGAACTGTTCATCAATTGGATAACCTTTTTCTGCAAAAAGTTTTAATGTTAAACTTCTGGCAAACCTTTCAGAGTCGGTCAATGTTCCATCCATGTCAAAAATAACACCTTTAATTTTCATCATAATCATCTTAGTCAATATAGCACAAAACAGTGTGGCTGACTATCCAAAGTGGCTCAAAATAAGCTATAATCTAAATAGAGGTGATTAATTTTGAATAAAACAATAAAAGATTTAATGGAAAGAAGAAGTATCAGAAGTTTTACTGATCAAAAAGTCAGTAAGGAAGATTTAGAGATAATTGTTAAAGCTGGAATGTACGCTCCAAGTGGTATGGGAAGACAATCAGCAATCATGTTGGTAATTCAGGATGAAGACACTTTAGAAACTTTAAGAAGATTGAATTGTACAGCAGCTGGAAATGAATATAATCGTGATAATTTCTTTGGTGCTAAGACAGTTATTGTGGTCTTGGCTGATAAAAATGTTCGTACTCACGTCTATGATGGGGCAGTGGTGATGTCTAATCTGATGAATGCTGCTCATGCTCTGGGCATTGGTTCATGCTGGATTCACAGGGCAAGAGAAACCTTTGAAACTGAAGAAGGGAAAATGATTCTTAAAAAATTTGGTATTGAAGGTGATTATGAAGGAATTGGCAATTGTATTTTAGGCTATAGCGCTACAGAAGCACCTGCTCCAAAGCCTAGAAAAGATAATTATGTCTACTGGGGTTAATAACAGATGTTTTTTTCACAGTGGAATTTTGCTTTAGAAGAGTTAATTTTTCAAATATTATTTTTGGGAATATTTATTCTGGTTATTTCTATTTTTGCTGTGACGATATATAAAGGTCTTAAAGAGAAAAGAAATAACGATAAATCTGCAGTTTTAAAAAGAAGAGCCACAGTAGTAGGCAAAAGAATCGACGTTCACAGTTTTACAACTTACTATGTAACATTTGAGTTAGATAATAATATTAGAAGCGAATTCACTGTTTCAGGGGAAGATTATGGCTTGCTGGCAAACGACGATTATGGTTTATTGACTTTTCAAGGAACCAGATTTATAAGTTTTGAAAGGGAGGTATAGAATGATTAAATTATTCGTAGCAGACATTGACCATACTCTTTATTGTGCTCAAGAAGACTGTATTCCCAAAAGAAATATTGAGGCAATCAATAAATTGATTGAAAATGATATTACAATCTGTTTTGCCAGCAGCAGAGTTTTTGATGGCATGAAAGAAGTAATTGAAATGTTCAATTTAAAAGAAAATAAGGGCTATGTTATTGCGGTAAATGGCTCTCTGGTAGTCAGAAGCAGTGATGAAAAAGTTTTATTAGATGACCATTTTACACATCAGCAAATTGAAAAGATGTATCAGCTGGCTCAAAAGCTGGACATTTCATTTAATATAGCTCAAGCAGATTTTAATATTTCAACTTCATACAGCAAAATACTGCAGTATGACTTTGATAGTGTCAAGCTGGATTTTATTGTTGCTCATGATGTTTTTAAATATATCAAAGACCCTGTCTACCGAGTTGGATTTTCCAATGATGGTGAAAGTATGAAAGAATTGCTGGAAACCGTTAAAGAAGAAAGTGGGGATGAATTTTCGTTTAATATTCCTCAACCAAATACTGTGGATGTATCCTTAAAACATATCAATAAATTGGTAGGATTGTTAACGGTTATCGAAGATATGGGTATTACATTAGAAGAAGTAGCTGCTATTGGTGATAATGACAATGATGCAGTAATGTTAGAAGCAGTGGGTATTTCAGGATGCGTAGCTAATGGCAACAGTACAGCAAAAAAGGCCGCAAAATACCATGTAGGTGATTGTGCCAGTGCTGGAGTAGCGGAATTTATTGAAAAATATGTTTTAAAAGAGGCAGCAGATGATTAAGGCTTTAATTTTTGATGTTGATGATACGCTTATAAAATATGGCAAAAAACAAGTTGAAGAATCAGCAGTTGAAGCAATAAATCTGGCTAAACAAAAGGGCATCAAGATTATTGTCGCTACAGGAAGAGGTTATAAGTTTTTACATCAGGATGTGAAAAACAGAGTGCAGGCTGACTATTATGTAACGGTTAATGGAGCCTGTATCAATGCTGCTGATGGAAAAACGATTGACTGTTATCCACTATCGAAAGAAACAACTGAAAGATTATTAGATATCTGTTATCAGAGAGAGTATTCTTTCGGTTTTAAATTCGATGATTCTTTACAGGTATATGTTGATTATCCAGAGTTCACTTCTTACTACTGTAGAGGTGCCATCACAAAAGATACGATTGATGATAACAGCAAAACAAAAGATTATCACCTGAGCCATATGCTGCCATTGGGATGTTTTATCTATTCTCCCAAAAAAGAAGCGATGAAACTTGTAGAACAATTTGATGATCTGCAGTTTTTCCCTGCTTATCTTCATGGCTGTGAATGTATTAGAAACGATGTAAATAAAGGTAAGACTCTGAAAAAATTAGTAGCATCTCTGGGTATATCAATGCAGCAGTGCATGGCTTTTGGTGATGCTGGCAATGATAAAGAAATGCTTCTAATGTGTGGGATTGGAGTATGTATGGGAAATGGCAATGAGTCATTAAAAGAAGTCAGCGATTATGTTACTACCGATATTGAGGATAGTGGCATTTATAATGCCTTGAAACATTTTAAGGTAATATAAAAAACTGGCTGATAAGAAAAAATTTCTTCTGTTATCCAGTTTGACAAAAGAGTATGACAGTGTTTAAATTTAAATAGTTTAGAATTTATTGATGAGGAAATAATATGAATGATGCATTAAAGTTATTAATTGTTGTAATTATATTCAGTATAGTCATGGCTGTTGTTCGAAAGTATTCCAGTGCAAAGTTAGAAAAGCAACTTGTTAAATTGCTGGTTGATAAAGACTATGAAGGTTTTGAAGAACTGATTGACTCAAAAAAAGTAAGAAATTTAATTTTACCTTTTAACATTGATTTTATGAAGCTGAATGTAGCAATGATTAAGGAAGATAAAAAAGAAATTGATGAGATGTTTGAAAAATTTGATTATGTGAAACCTAGTAAAGCACAAAAAGAAGCTGTTTATGTAAAAGGGTTTTATTACTATCTATCAAACGAAAATTATGAAAAAGTTGAAAAGTATCACAATTTGCTATCAAAATTAAAAAGCGAAGAATCGATGTATGAGTATGACAGAGCCTATGATATTTACGTTAAAAAGGGAAGCAGGTATCTGGAAGAAACTTTGGAAGAATTAAAAACAGCCCCTGATTATTATAAGCCGGTTCTTGAAGGTTTGATTTCAAGCATGTATGAAAACAAAAATGATGAAAAAATGGCTAAAATGTATGCTGATAGAGTACTGAAGCATATGGAACAGGTGAAATAAAGATTTTAACTAGCTTAAATAATAAAAAAGTATATTTTAACAGAGATATACTTTTTTAATTTCTATATTGATTTTAATTAAGATAAACTAAGACTTTATTCTTGTAAAAACGATAAAGTTGATGATACCCATGTAAAGGGCAAAAAGAAGAACAACAATATTTCCAACTATTAAAATCGGAGAGGCCTTCATCTGGATACCGTTAACTATCATCAATACTCCAAATAAAGGATAGAGTATTGCCAGCATTAAATTTCTGGTTTTATTGTTTTCCTGTACCATAGCTTCCAAAAGAGTAACATTGGTAGTTGGTTTGAAATTTGCTATGTGTACTAATGAAGGCAGAAAACTATTTCTATACTGATATTCTAAAAATGCTGTTAGACCAACAGTTATTAATATACAATAAAGCAAAGGAACATTAAAATTGGCAGCGAAGATACCCGCCAGTATTGAAATAGCATATCTGTTGGCATATAGAGTATACATACTTTGATTTTTTTCCTGGATTACATAGCCTATATTCTGAGACTTGTTATAAAGCACATATCTTCCCTTGTCATCCTTATAAATGTTTTTTCCTGATATTATTTTCTGTTTATTACTCATAGCTTCCTCCCTGTCTAGATATAATTTACCATATTTTATCGGTATAGTTTTTGTCCTACTTATAAAAATCAACTTATGCATTTTAAAACTATTGTCGATCGTTATATTTTTTCTTTAATATAGATAATATTATCATATTTTATGCTATAATTTTATAAGAATTGTTGATGTGGGATGTAATATATTAAAAATATTAAACAAGAAATGGTTTTAATAGGAAGAAGCTGACATCTAATAAATTTTAACTCAGCTATTACTCCAGACAACTCAGGTTTAAAAGGTAAATTTGAAGTAGTTTTAAGGGGAGTTTTATTATATCTATACGAAAAGGAGAAATGAAAATGGTAGGTATTATTGTTACAGGACATGGAAATTTTGCAACAGGCTTGACTAGTTCAGTTAAGTTAATTGCTGGAATGCCTGATTTCTATCAGACAGTTGATTTTGTTTCAGAACATTCAGTAAATGATTTGACAGCTAATTTAAATGAGGCTATTGACAAACTGAAGGATTGTAAAGATGGTATACTGATTTTTACTGACTTGGTTGGTGGCTCTCCATTTAAAATTTCGGTTGAAATTTCAATGAAGAGAGAAGAAAAAATAGTTGTAATTTCTGGCACAAATTTAGGTATGCTGATTGAAACATCAATGAGTAGAAACTTTATGGAAGATGTCGATGCTTTAGCTCAGATGGCCATAAACACTGGCAGAGAGCAGGTAATGAGATATGAATTCAAAGAAAGAGTTGTAGAAGACGACTTTGAAGATGGAATTTAAAAAGACAGATTTAGATAGAAAAATTTAAAATCAATTATTTTAAGAGGCACAGCCTCTTTTTTTATCTGAAAGAAATATTTCAGCCTATTTTAAATATCTATACGATGATAAAATTAGGATTTTATTGTCCAAGCGATGATTATATATCAGGAGGTAACTATCAATGATTAAATTTATAAAAGCTATAGCGATTCCTTTACTGGCCTATCTGTCACTTAAGATACTTGCTTCCAGTAAGGGAATGATTAAATTTTTTGGCTTTTCTATAGGATGGAGGAATTGAAATGATTAAAAATATTTTTACTTTACTGACCTTGATAGCTTTTGCCATAGCGGTTTTTAAACTGGCATTTGCGACAAGTGGAAGCTTTAGTTTCAATAAAGTCAGAATAACTTTCAGATAAGGGAGGTGTTACCTCCTTTATGAGTGTTAAAAACTGGGATAAATCACTTCAACCAAGAGAAAAAGCTATAGCTAGTGGGATTGAATCGCTTTCAGATAGTGAGCTATTGGCTTTAATAATTAAAAATGGAACAAAGGGCTGTTCATCTGTCCAGCTGGCTAATAGAATACTTAATCAGACAGGTGGTATCAATGGTCTGATGAAATTATCGATTCAACAGTTAATGCAGTTTAATGGTATTGGACTAGCTAAGGCGACACAGATAACAGCTTCTCTGGAACTGGTTAGAAGGATGAATTATTTGGAAATGTTAAATAAAGATATGGTTAATGAGCCTAAGGTTTTAATTGAATGGCTGAAAAAACATATTGGAACTAAAAGCCAGGAGTATTTTGTAGTGGTGTTTTTAAACAATAAAAATCAGGTGATTGGTTATACTGATATCTATAAGGGCAGCAGCAACAGTGTATCTATAAATGCTTCGGAAGTTTTTGCTGCAGCGATAAAAAAAGATGCTCAAAAGGTCATTATTGCTCACAATCATCCTTCACAGTTTATTGAACCATCTTTTGCTGATGATGAGACTACCTATCAGCTTCAAAAAGCTGGAAAACTGATGAGTGTTCCCTTGATTGACCATATTATAGTCAGTTTTGATAGTTATTACAGCTATGCTGAAAAAGGAAGAATAATTTATTGAACGTCATTTAAAAAGTTGTATAATAAAAATGGATGAAAAAACTGCTTGCTGGAGGAAAAGATTATGAAGAAATTCAAACTGCTGATATTGTTTATGTTATCTTTAACTTTACTGGGTGCAGCTTACTTTTTTATAAATGGTTTAGATAATAATGATAGAACACATCTGATGGCTGATTTTGCAGCTGAAGCTGATGAATCAATGCAAAACTACTATCAAGAAACCGATTTACCAGTTTATAAAGGTGAATATTTTGAAGTTAAAGTCAAAGAAGCCTTTGTTTATACAAAAGAAAATGGTTTCAGGCTATATGTCTATAATTTGCTGATTGCTCCCATCTATAATCAGAAGACAGTAATTTATTCATTTAAGCTTTCTTCACTGGAATACGGGAAAAAGTTTGAAAAGATGTACTATGATCACAATCATACTTTTGAAAAGGTGAACAAAAACAACTATACCTATAGAACAGCTGGAGAGATTTTATGTAATCAATATCAGTTTTTCCTGTATGATAATTCACTTTTATATGGTTATGAAATAACAGAAGAACAACTGAATTCCTGTTATACAAATATTCTTTTAACGATTAATATTAACGGTTATAAAGATAAGATAGAACTGAAAGATATTCAAATAAGCGAGTTTACTGAAGATAATTTAAATAACAGTATCATCAAGAAATTGTTAACTGAAGATACTCTTTCAGCCAGTATGCATGCTTATGTAAGTGAATTTAATGAAGATTTAAAGTAGAGATGAGTGAAAACTCATTTTTATTTAAAGATATAAATAATATGTTTTGAAAGATGTATAAATTTAGTAATGTGATATAATATTATCTGGAGGTAATGTTATGAAAAGAAAACTATTAGTAATCTTGATTATGGCATTTTTAACAGTTAACCTTTCAGGTTGTGTAAATGAAAAAGCAACCATCACAACCACTGTTTATGCAGTTAAATATCTGGTTGAACAAATTGCTGGTGATAAAGTAAATGTCGAATATATCAGTACTGAAGAATATGTTCAAAATGCTAAGCTGGTAAATAATTATGATGAAATTTTATCAAGGACAACCTTATTTTTATATATTAATGAACTGGAACCATATCTGGATGTCTATCAGAATCTTTTGTACAACTATGATTTTGAAGTAATCGATTTAGCTAACCTGTCAGCTATTTATGGTTTTAAAAGATATACTAAAGTGACAGTTGATAATGTTTTTACTTTTAAAGAAACCGATTATTATGAGGATGAATGTTTTGAGCATGTAGATCTGTATACTAAAGATCCATTTATCTGGTTAGATCCTATTGCGATGAGCTCAATGGCTTCGACCATCAAGGATTGGCTGATTGCCTATTATCCAGAAGATACTTTGACTTTTGAAAACAATTTCAAAGAGCTTCAAACTACTTTTGTCAGAATGGATGCTGAATATCAATCGTTAAAAGAGATAAGTGATGTCAAGTTTGTCAGTGTCACACCATGTTTTGGCAACTGGCAAAAATTGTATGGAGTAGAGGTATATCCGCTGGTCATTTCTAAATATGGAGTTTTGCCTACTGAAGAACAATTGGAAGTTATAAAAAATGAAATTGTAGAAAACAATGTAAAATATATCATCTATGATGACACTTTACCGGAAATGTATCTGGAATTATATGAACAGATCAAAGAGGAATTAAAATTAAAGGTAATTGAACTTTCTTCTTTATCAATACTATCTGCTGATGATATTGAAAAGAACAAGGATTATATTACGATAATGTATGAAAATCTTACAGCTTTAGAAAATGCTTTTAAATAGAAGTTATCAAACTTCTATTTTCACATGGAGGTGGAAAGAATGAAAAAGCTTCTTTTAATAGATGGAAACTCAATGTTATTTAGAGCATACTATGCCACAGTATATGGAAAAAGTATGTCGACAAGTTCAGGCATTCCAACAAATGCCATCTATGGGTTTGCCTTAATGCTTCAAAAAGCTTTAAAGGACATAGAACCGGAATATGTTTTTGTAGCTTTTGACAGTGATAAGGACACTTATCGTCACAAGCTTTATCCAGAATATAAGGGTACCAGAAGTGCTACTCCTGAGGACTTGAAAACTCAGTTTCCTATAATCAGAGAATATCTGGACGCTTTACATATTACCCACTATGAAAAAAGTGGTTTGGAAGCTGATGATATTATCGGCTCTATCGTTAAACAGAATAAAGATTATAAAATTGCGGTTTTGACTTCAGATAAGGATTTACTGCAGATTGTAGATGAAAACACTGATGTTTTTCTGATGCAAAAGGGGATTACTGATATGGCTCGTATGGATGAGAAGGCAGTATTTGAAAGATATGAATTAACTCCAGCTCAAATAATAGATTTAAAAGGCCTGGCAGGAGACAGTTCAGATAATATTCCTGGCGTAACCAAGGTTGGAGATAAAACAGCTACCACACTTTTAAAAGAGTATGGCTCTGTTGAAGGGGTGTATGAAAATATTGATAAGATAAAAGGTAAACTGCATCAAAATCTTATCAATGACAAAGAAAAAGCCTTTTTATCTAAAAAACTGGCTGCTATTATTGTTGATGCAGATTTAAGTGAGATAGATTTAAGCAGAAGTCTATATCAGAAAGAGTCTAAAGATGCTTATGATTTTTATCTGAAATATCAAATGAAAACTATGGCCAGTAAAGTAGACTTGTCTAATATTGAAGAAGATGAAGATGAAAAGAAAGATGTTTTTAAAGAAAGAAAATTCAAACTGGTTACCAGCCTTGAAAAGGATAGCCTTAATGATAAATCATTGCTCACTCTTGATGAGGAAAACCGTTTTGTAAGTATCTTAAATAAAAAGACTGCCTATAATATGCTGTTTACTGATTTTATAAAGTGTCAAAACTGTCTGGATTATTTAGCTGATGATAATCAGAAAGTATTTTATGATTTGAAAAATTGGTATCATCTGGCTTTCAAAAACGATTTTAAAATAAATGGGAAAAATATCGATTTAATGGTTGTTTCTTTCTTATGCGACAGCAAAATCAAAAATATTGACAACCTGTTAGCTAAGTACAATTTAACTATCAAAGCAGAAAAGAAAGACAATCAGCTAGATCTGTTTTCTGATACCAGCAGTAACACCACAGAATTAAATGCTTTAAGCAATAGATTGTTCTATCTGACTGATATCTTGATGAAAGATTTAAAACAGAAAGATATGGAAAGTTTATATTTTGATGTTGAAAGACCACTGATCAGAATATTAGCAGAGATGGAAATAACAGGCATCAGAGTAGATGAAACGGTTTTAGAAAAGATTGCTGAAGAAACAGCTAAAAAGATAGCTCATTATGAGCAGAATATTCATAGACTGGCTGAAAGAGAGTTTAACATCAACTCACCAAAACAGCTGGCTGAAGTTCTTTATGATGATTTAAAGTTAGCTAGAACAACAAAAAGAAGTACTGATGCCAGAACTTTAGGAAAACTGAGAGATTATCATCCGATTATTGATGAAGTATTACAATATCGTAAATATGCCAAGTTCTATTCTACCTATGCCTTTGGACTAAAAAAATATATTGAAGAGGATGGCAAGATTCATACCAGATTCAATCAATGTGTCGCCGAAACAGGCAGGCTCTCAAGCAGTGATCCCAACCTGCAGAATATTTCAATCAGAAGTGAGGAAACTTCATCTATTCGCAGTGCCTTCATTCCAGAAGAAAACTGTGTTTTGGTAGCTGCCGATTATTCACAGGTTGAACTTAGACTTCTAGCTCATCTTTCAAATGAGGAAAGATTGATTGAGGCTTTCAAAAAGGGATTGGATGCTCATACCAAAACAGCGATGGATATTTTTTCGGTAGAAGAAAATGAGGTAACACCTTTAATGCGTCGACAGGCCAAGGCCATTAATTTTGGAATCGATTATGGAATGAGTGCTTTTGGTCTGGCTGAAAATTTGAATATACCTGTGGCTATTGCCAGAGATTATATTGATGCCTATTTTGAAAAATATCCTAATGTAAAGGCTTATATGGATAATACGATTGCCAACTGTGAAAAGACTGGCTTTGTGACAACTTTATTAAAGAGAAGAAGAGAAATTCCAGAGATTAACCATCGAAATCGTAATATTAAAGAATTTGGCAAAAGAGCGGCGATGAATGCTCCAGTTCAGGGCAGTGCAGCTGATTTGGTTAAAGTAGCGATGGTAAATGTCTATAATGAATTAAAGAAAAGAAATTTAAAATCAAAGCTTATTTTACAGATTCATGATGAATTGATTTTAAATGTCCCAATTGAAGAAAAAAAGGAAGTTATCCAATTGGTAAAAGAAAAGATGGAACAGGCAATGACTCTGTCAGTTCCGCTTAAAGTAGATGCCAGCTTTGGCAACAATTGGTTGGAGGTAGTATAATGCCAGAATTACCAGAAGTTGAAACCGTAGTCAGAACACTTGAAAAACAGCTGGGAAATAAAACAATAAAGGAAGTAAAGGTATACTGGGATAATATTGTCGCTAATGTAACAGCTAAAGAATTTTCATCAGCCTTAAAAAACCAAAAGGTTGAAAGATATGGACGTCGAGGTAAATTTCTGATTTTTACCTTAACTGACTATATCCTGGTTTCTCATCTTAGAATGGAAGGCAAGTTTTTTATTTATCCTTTGAATACTATAAAAAACAAACACACGCATGTTATCTTTAAATTGGAAGATACGGAAGTGCATTATAACGATGTAAGAAAGTTTGGAAAATTCTATCTATACAAAAAACAGGAAAATCTAGCCTGTCTGGATAAAATCGGATATGAACCGTTTGATGAAAGTTTAAATGGTGAAGTTCTAAGAGAGTTGACCAAAAAAGATCGTATGGTCATTAAAACAAAACTGCTAGATCAGTCTTTGATAGCGGGCATTGGTAATATCTATGCCAATGAGATCTGTTTCAAATGTAATTTAGATCCATTAAGAAAAAGCTGTTATATAAGTGAAAAAAAGTGGGATGAAGTTCTAAAAGCCACCAGAGAAGTTTTAGCTCAGGCCATCCAGCAGGGAGGAACAACAATTAGAAGCTATACTTCTTCTTTAGGTGTAACTGGATTGTTTCAGCAATCGTTAATGGTTCATGGTCGTGAAAATGAAGATTGCTATATCTGTGGCAGTAAAATACTGAAGATGAAGGTAAATGGCAGGGGAACTCATTACTGTCCAATCTGTCAAAAACCAAAACCGATAGTAGTGGCTATTACAGGGGTCATTGGTTCAGGTAAATCTACAGTAACCAAATATCTGGCTGAAAATGGTTATAAAACTATCAGCAGCGATGCTATAAATGCTGATTTACTAAACCAAGAGCAAACAATCCTGGATTTGGCTGGCATAATTGGGTGTAATCCTGAAGATATCGATAAAAAATATCTTTCTATAGTAATATTTTCAGATAAAGAAATTAAAATGAAAGTTGAAGAATATTTACATTCTAAAATTTATCAGAAAATAGCTAACTGGATTGATGAAAATGAAAATGAGAAACTGCTGTTTGTTGAAGTGCCACTGCTTTATGAAGTTTACTGGAATAAGAGATTTGACTGTAACGTAACGGTAAACAGCAATATTGATCTGATTTATAAACGTTTGCTTGAAAAGCGAAATATGAGTAAAGAAGATGTTGATAAACGTCTGATAAATCAAATGTCACCGGAAAAAAAGTTGGCTTTGGCTGATTATGTTTTAGAAAACGCTTCCACTTTAGAAAAATTATTTTCTAATATTGAGGTGTTGATAAAAAAACTCGATTATTAACTATTTGACTGCTGTCAGATAGTTTTTTTAAGTAAAAATTTGCTATATTATGATACAATAGGTATGCTGATGATATTTCGGCTTGAGGGAGGAATTATGTTAGGTAAAGATCAGTTTATTGTTAATACCAAGGGATCTTTTATCACTAACCACCAGCAGGTTCTGGCGGCTTTATATATGCCTTTAATAGGTATTGAAGCGGTTGGAATATATAATCTTCTGTATGCTGAAAGAAAAGGATCAGTCAATTCCGATATAGAAAGATTATGTAAATTATCAGGTTTAGATATTGACAGTCTAAAAAAATATTTAGTATTACTGGAACAGTTCAGTTTAGTTGAAAGATACTATAAGGATGGCATTTATGTCTTTGTAGTCATCTCACCAGTTAATGCTAATGATTTTTTTGAGAATGATCTATATGCTCGTTTATATCTCAATAGAGTTGGAAAGAAAGATTTTGAAATAACAAAAGCAAAATATCTATATGATGAAATTAATTTCGAAAGCTTTGAAAACCTGACTAACAAAAAACTGGATTTATCAGTACTGAAAAATTGGACAGAAGCTGAAGAAAAGATGTATCAGGAATTAAAGCAGCCTGTCTATAAAGATGATGCTATTGAAATAAAGTTTGATTATGAACGCTTTATTAGAAGCTTAGGTGATTCAGTATTGCTGTTTCCATATTCTCTAAGAACAAAAGAGAATATGCAGACAATAGGACAGCTGGCAACATTGTTTTCAATTACACCAGAAAAGATGAAAACACTGGCAGCTAAAAGTATTGATATTGAAACCAATAGCTTTGATGCAGAAAAACTCAAAAAGCTTTGTCTCAATGAGAAAACAGTAGATGTTGTTGAGGGAAGCAATGAATATGACCTGTCACCTGTTTCGTTTCTTTATTTAAAACAAGGTGTACCGGTATCTAATGCGGATAAAAGACTGCTTGAGTACTTGCAAATACAGCTGCAGATGAAACCAGAAGTAGTAAATGTTCTCATTGAGCAGTGTTTAGAAAATACCAATCAGAAACTAAGCAAAGACTATGTAGAAAAGGTAGCTACTACCTGGATCAGACAAAAGGTTGAAACTTTGGAAGACGCCTTAAAACAGAAAGAAAATCAAAACTTCTCAAAGAAGAAGGCGGTTAAAAAAAGAAAAAATGAATTAGAATACGAAGACCAGGATATAGAGGAGTTAAGGAAGAGAATATTCTCTAAAGGATAAAGATGGAAAAATTTAAATACCCAGAAGTTAAAACAGATTATATTGAACAGATAAAAGAAAAACTGATTAATGATCAGGATATTTTAATGCTGATTAAAAAACTGAATTTAACCAAAGAAGATGTATTTAAAGAAGCTATCATATTTTTGGAATGGCTAAATGATTATAAGTACTGTAAAGACTGTAAAGGTCTACAGATGTGTAATAAGGGTCATCTGGGATATCGATTAGATATTGATGAAAACCTTCAACAGTCGCTAGTACCATGTGAATATCTGCAGTCAAAAGAGAATTTAATCGCTCATAAAAGGAATTATCTGTTGTGCGATTTATCAGATAAAAAATTAACAACTTCACTGGATGAAATAGATTTATCTAATGAACCAGCTCATTATAGAGACATAGTTAATATTACTAAACAATGGGTAAAGCACCTGCCAAAAAAAGGTTTATACTTTTATGGTGGACTTGGGGTTGGAAAAACATATCTTGCCAGTGCTGTCTGTAATGATTTGGCCAGAAAAGGTTATAAGGTTGCCTTTGTCAATTATCCAAAACTCTGTTCAGACATTAGAAATAATGTTACCGAATATGACTATGTTGACAGCAGAATAAGAAAACTAAGAAGAGCAACACTGCTAGTAATAGATGATATTGGCGCAGAAAGTGTAACCAACTATATCCGAGATGACATCCTGTTTCCAATACTGGATTACAGAATGGAACATGAGTTAAGAACAATCTTCACCAGCAATTGTGATTTGGAAAGCTTGAAAGACAGAATGACTATTTCTAAAGGCGGCGAAGAAGATGAAACAAAAGCTTTAAGAATTATTGAAAGAGTAAAAACATTATGTAACACCGTTCTTATCAAAGGGACATCGCGAAGAAGTCTATAGGAGGCAAGTTTATGATAAAAACAGTAGGAGTTTTAACAAGTGGTGGAGATGCTCCTGGAATGAATGCTGCTATTAGAGCAGTAACCAGAAGCGCTTTAGAAAAAGGTTATGAAGTTTATGGAATCAGAAATGGTTTTCAAGGCTTGATATATGGTGATTTTATTAAATTTGATCGAAGTTCTGTTTCTGGCATTTTGAATCGAGGAGGTACATTTTTAGGTTCAGCCAGATTACCAGAGTTTAAAAATGATGAAATGCAGAAAATAGCAATTGCTCAAATGAAGAAGGTTAATATGGATGCCCTGGTAGTTATTGGTGGTGATGGTACCTTCCGAGGTGGTTATGATTTAGCTAAAAAAGGTGTTAAAGTCGTGGGAATACCCGCAACTATTGATAATGATGTGGTCGGAACAGAATACTCTATCGGATTTTACACTGCCTGGAACACTATAGTAGAAGCAGTCGATAAACTAAGAGATACATCTGCTTCACATCATCGCTGTTCTGTGGTGGAAGTAATGGGTAATAAATGCGGTGATTTGGCTCTGTTTTCTGGAGTTTGTGTGGGAGCTGAGGTAATTATTGTTCCAGAAGATGACTTTAGAGAAGAAGAGGTGCTGGCTAAAATCTGTTATTTAGACCAGGTAAAAAAAGGAAAACACGCTATTGTTGTAGCTACTGAAAAAGTTGTTGATGTTAATGATTTGGCTAAAAAGATTTCTGAAGTTTCAACTTACACCGGAAGAGCTACTATTTTAGGACATATTCAAAGAGGTGGAAGTCCAGTTCCTAGTGACAGGCTATTAGCGACGATGCTTGGTGATAAAGCGGTAGAGTTGCTGCAAAAAGGTATTTCTGGTCACTGTGTGGGAATTTATAATGGCGAGGTTATTTCGACTGATATTATTGAAGCGATAGATAAAGGAAAAGAAAAGAGATCTGATTTAATGAAATTATTCACTAGATTAGCATAGAGGGAGTAAAGATGAAAAGAACAAAGATTATATGTACGATTGGTCCAGCAAGCGACAATGAAGAGATGATGCTGAAATTAGCACAAGCCGGCATGAATATGATCAGGCTTAACTTTTCGCATGGTACATACGAAGAACAATTAAACAAAATAAATATCTGTAAAAAAATCAATAAGGAGCATGGCTTGCATATTGGTATGATGTTAGATACAAAGGGACCTGAAATCAGAGTTGGAGAAATGGAAAATGATGGCGTTAATTTCTCTAAAGGTGATAAGGTAAGAGTTGTCAGAGAAAACGTAGTTGGAAATAAAGAAAGATTTCACATCAACTGTCCAGAA
The DNA here is from genome assembly GCA_964449115.1 of uncultured Erysipelotrichaceae bacterium. Classification (GTDB taxonomy): domain Bacteria; phylum Bacillota_I; class Bacilli_A; order Erysipelotrichales; family Erysipelotrichaceae; genus UBA1783. The sequence goes on from CAYUXW010000010.1 coordinate 23,571, forward strand.
TTATATGACGACGTTGATGTTGGAAATACAGTTTTGATTAACGATGGAAAGCTGACTTTAACGGTTTTAAATAAGGATTATGATGGTTTTGACTGTGAGGTTTACAACTCTGGTTCAATTATGACCAAAAAGGGTGTAAATGTACCAAATGTTCATTTATCAATGCCATTTGTTTCAGAAAAAGATGATGCTGACATTCGTTTTGGCGTTAGAAATGGAGTAGACTTTATCGCTGCCAGTTTTGTTAGAAGACCTGAAGATGTTTTGCATATTAAAAAGATTCTGGCTGAAGAAGGCCATCCAGAAGTAGAGGTTATTGCCAAAATTGAAAACCAGGAAGGTTACGATAAACTGGAAGAAATTCTAGAAGTTGCTGATGCTGTGATGGTAGCCAGAGGTGATTTAGGAGTAGAAGTAAGTCTTCAGCTTGTTCCGGTTTATCAGAAAAATATTATAAAAACTGCCAACAGAATCGGAAAACCTGTAATTATAGCTACTCATATGTTGGAGAGTATGGTTACAAACCCTAGACCAACCAGAGCTGAGGCAAGTGATGTTGCCAACGCGATATTTGCTGGGGTCGATTGTATTATGCTTTCAGCTGAAACTGCAACAGGAGAATATCCAGTTGAGGCAGTAACAACAATGACAAAAATTGCTAAAGAGTGTGAAAAGGAATTTGACTATCACGCCTATTTGGAAAGTGCAGTTGACTATTCTACCAGAACGATGTCTGATGCTATTGGTATATCTGTAGCTGAGAGCTGTCTGACCATGGATAATGTCAGCGCGATTATGGCTTTTACTGAAACTGGTGGAACACCAAAGCGTTTGATGAAATACAAACCATCTTCACCGATTATTGCTGCTACTAACTCTTTAAGTACCTGTACCAAGATGTCTTTATATTCGAATGTAACGCCAGTTTATGCACCTAATATTGTTGACAGTGATTTATATGATATTACTGCTACTGAAGTTGCTAAACAGATGAATTTGCCTGAAAATACTTATTATATTATTACTGCAGGATGGCATTCAGGACATGGAAAAACAAATACTATGAGATTTAAAGAGGTAGGAGGAGAAGATTAATTATATGAATGAAATTTTATTAAGAAAATATGCCAGACTGGCTGTTAGAACTGGTGCAAACATCCAGCCAGGCCAGCTATTGGTAATAAATGCTTCAGTTAAGGATCATGAATTTGTCAAGATGTGTGCTGAAGAGGCCTATTTAGCTGGTGCTGGTGAGGTTCTGGTAGATTGGTCTTGTGAAGGATTAACACTTTTAAGCTATACCTATTGTTCAATTGATACCTTGACTGAAATTCCAGATTATATCTATGACAAAAGAAAATACGCTCAGGATAAAGGCTGTGCTTATCTGCTTGTTGCCAGTGAGACACCGGGCTTATTGGCAGATATTGATCCTGAAAAAATTCAGGCCAGCTATATTGCCGCAATGAAAAAACTAAAGCCTCTTCAAGAGTATACTTTAGCCAGCCATGGTCAATGGTCGGTTATCGCTGTACCTTCAGTTGGCTGGGCAAAAAAGGTTTTCCCAGATAAAACTGAAGAGGATGCTGTAAAAGCATTGTGGGAAGCAATTTTAATGACTGTTAGAATTGACGAGGAAAATGATCCAGTTGTAGAATGGAATAAACACAACGAAAACTTACGTCGATACTGTGAAATCTTAAATGACTATAATTTTGAAAAGCTTCATTTTGAAAGTTCAAATGGCACAGATTTATATGTCGGTTTAGTAAAAAATCACGTTTGGAAAGGCGGAAGTGGTCTGACAACTGGAGGAATTGTTTTCAATCCCAATATGCCAACAGAAGAAGTGTTCTCTATGCCTGATAAAAACAATGTCAATGGCAAAGTAGTTGCGACCAAGCCATTAAGCTATTCTGGAAAGTTAATTGAAAACTTCTGGTTGGAGTTTAAAGATGGTAAAGTTGTTAATCATGGTGCAGAGAAAGAATTGGAAACCTTAACCAATCTACTGGATACTGATGAAGGAAGTAGAAGAATCGGAGAAGTAGCTTTAATATCTTATGATTCACCTATTTCTTTAAGTAATATTTTATTTTATAACACTTTATTTGATGAAAATGCTTCATGCCATTTAGCTCTTGGTCAGGCTTATCCAGATAATGTCAAGGGTGGTACTGAAATGACTGAAGAACAGTTGGCAGAAGCAGGAGCCAACGCTTCTATGAACCATGTAGATTTTATGTTTGGATCTGAAGATATGAAAATTACCGGCATAAAAGCTGATGGAAAAGAAGTTGCAGTATTTGAAAAGGGGAATTTTGTTTTCTAAAAGAAGGAGGTTAGAATGGATTTTGAATCATTAGTTAAAAAGTATCAGGATAACACTGCTACTGATGATGAGATTGTCTTTGTTGAAGATACAGTAAACAAAGCTAGAAAAATTGCGAAAACCAGATTAAAAGGTGAAAAGCATGTAACGTTTTTTAACAGAATTAAAAAGTTCTTTATCAAGTTAGTAATTGTATTTATTATCTTGCTTAGTGTTTCTGTATATCTCTATTTTAATATCAGTGGATATGCCAAGGAGAATATGGTTACTGGAAGAAGCAGTGCTGATGAAACAGTATTGGAATTTTTAGCTACTGATTTAGGTATTAAAACTTCACAGGCTGAAATTACAGCCTATAAAAGAAAACTGGTTATCTGTATTCCTTTTGAAAGAAGTTATTATCTTTACGAATATACAATTAAACTGAATACCAACAGACAATATTATGTATCGTTGGATTCCTATTCAGGACTTATTGAGTATATTGATTATTGATTTAATTGAAAAGCATCTAGCAATTTAAAGAAGATGCTTTTTTTATGAAAAAATGATAACTTGTGAAAAAACATGAAAAAGAAGATTGTTGTAACATCTATCAGCCTGTTGAAAAAATATCTGAAATATAATAGAATAGCACTTGAAATTGGATTTTATTTCTAATAAAAAAATAGATGAAAAAATCAAGTGATTCATATATAGAAAGAAGGATTTTATGAACGAAATACAATTAGAAAACTATGGAATTGAAAAGGTCAAAGAAGTAGTTTATAACCCAAGTTTTGAGTTTCTTTTTAATGAAGAAACTAGAACTGACTTAGAGGGGTTTGAAAAGGGTTATCTAAGTGAGTTGGGGGCAGTAAATGTAATGACTGGTGTGTATACTGGCCGTTCTCCTAAGGATAAGTATATTGTGATGGACGAAAATTCTAAAGATACAATCTGGTGGGATAGTAAAGAGTATCCTAATGATAATCATCCGATGAGTGAAGAAACCTGGCATCAAGTTAAAAAAATCGCCCAGAATCAATTAAGTGGTAAAAGACTTTTTGTAGTTGATGCTTTTTGTGGTGCCAACAAAGATACCAGAATGGCAGTCAGATTCATAATGGAAGTTGCCTGGCAGGCCCATTTTGTTAAAAACATGTTTATCACTCCAAGTAAAGAAGAACTGAACAGTTTTGAGCCAGACTTTGTTGTTTACTGTGCTTCAAAAGCTAAAGTTGATAATTATCAGGATTTAGGTTTAAATTCAGAAACCTGTATTGCCTTTAATATCACCAGCAAAGAGCAGGTAATTTTAAATACCTGGTATGGTGGGGAAATGAAAAAAGGAATCTTTTCAATGATGAATTACTTTTTACCACTTAAAGGAATCGCCAGCATGCACTGTTCAGCCAATACTGATATGAACGGTGAAAATACAGCTATTTTCTTTGGTTTGTCAGGAACAGGAAAAACAACCCTTTCAGCTGATCCAAAAAGATTGCTGGTAGGTGATGATGAACATGGCTGGGATGATAATGGTATCTTCAACTTTGAAGGTGGTTGTTATGCCAAGGTTATCAATCTGGACAAGGAATCAGAACCAGACATCTATAAGGCGATTAGAAGAAATGCCTTGTTGGAAAATGTAACTATCGATGAAAATGGAAAACTGGATTTCAATGATCAGAGCGTTACTGAAAATACCAGAGTTTCTTATCCGATAAATCATATTGAAAATATCGTCAGACCGATAAGTGTAGCTCCAGCAGCCAAGAGTGTTATCTTTCTTTCAGCTGATGCTTTTGGTGTTTTGCCTCCGGTTTCTATTTTGAATGAACAGCAGACGCAGTATTATTTCCTATCAGGATTTACTGCCAAACTGGCAGGAACTGAAAGAGGAATTACTCAGCCGACACCTACTTTTTCAGCTTGTTTTGGTCAGCCATTTTTAGAGCTGCATCCAACAAAATATGCTGAAGAACTGGTAAAAAGAATGAAGCAGGCTGGTGCCAAGGCATATCTGGTTAACACTGGCTGGAATGGCAGTGGCAAACGTATTTCAATTAAAGATACCAGAGGAATTATTGATGCCATCTTAAGTGGAGCAATCGATAAGGCTGAAACAAAGATGATTCCTTACTTTAACCTGCAGGTTCCTACAGAATTAGAAGGTGTTCATACTGATATTCTAGATCCAAGAGACACTTACAGTGATGTTAAAGTTTGGCAGGAAAAGGCCAAAGATTTGGCAGGTCGCTTTATTAAAAACTTTGTCAAATATGAAACAGATGAAAAAGGAAAGGCTTTAAAAAAAGCAGGCCCTGAATTATAGAGGTGAAAAAATGGTTAAAATTGTTGAAACATCGGTCCGTGATGGTCATCAATCGCTATTTGCCACAAGAATGACAACTGATGAAGTAGTAAAGCTCTGTGAAAAGTATGATGATATTGGTTTTCATGCCATTGAAGTATGGGGTGGAGCTACTTTTGACAGCTGTATGCGTTTTTTAAATGAAGACCCATGGGAAAGATTAAGAAAAGTAAGAGCTGTCTGTAAAAAGACCAAATTACAGATGCTGTTTAGAGGACAGAATATTTTGGGCTATCGCCATTATTCTGATGATGTGGTAGATCTTTTCTGTAAAAAATCAATAGAGAATGGTATTGATATCATTCGTGTTTTTGATGCTTTGAATGATATCAGAAATTTAAGGCAGGCAGTAAAATCAACTAAAAAATATGGTGGTGAATGTCAGATCGCCTTATCCTATACAACTTCACCAGTTCATACAATTGATTATTATGTCAACCTGGCTAAAGAAATTGAACATCTGGGAGCGGATTCTATCTGCATCAAAGATATGGCCGGGGTATTGACTCCTCAGGATGCTACAGAGCTGGTTACAGCTTTGAAAAAGGAATGTAAATTACCACTGGAGCTGCACTCACATTGTACAGCGGGAGTCTGTGAAATGACTTATATGGCGGCTATTGAAGCTGGAGTAGATATCGTTGATACTTCTATGTCACCACTGTCAAATGGAACAGCTCAGCCTTCGACACAGGCTTTAAATACCGCTTTAAAAAATACAAAGTATGATCCAAAGCTCAATACAAAGGCAATTAGAGAAATAGAGCCTGTGGTCACTGAAATTGTAGATAAATATGTGAAAAATGGACTTTTAAGTCCTAAATCATTGCAGATTAATCCAAATATTCTGACTTATCAGGTTCCTGGTGGAATGTTGTCAAACATGATTAAACAGCTCTCTGATCAGGGAGCACTGGACAAATATGAAGAAGTGCTGCAGGAAATTCCTCGTGTTAGAAAAGATCTGGGGTATCCACCGCTGGTTACACCGATGTCTCAGATGGTTGGAACTCAGGCTGTCTTCAATGTTCTAACCGGTCAGCGTTATAAGATGACCGCCAAAGAGGTTAAGGACTACCTGCAGGGAAGATATGGCAAAACACCGGCGGAAGTTGATCCAGAAATCAGAAAAATGATTATTAAAGATGAAGAAGTGATCAGCTGTCGTCCTGCTGACTTGTTAGAGCCGGAATTTGAAGGGTTAAAAGAAAAGTACAAAGATATCGCTAAAAGCGATGAAGATGTCCTATCTCTGGCTTTATTTGAACAGGTAGCGGTAGATTTTCTAAAAAAGAAATATGATTCTGATCCTGTTGAAGTCGTTGAGTTTGAAATGTTTGTTTAAGGAGAGCAGTTTATGGATTTTATGTACATAATTACCAGACCTGGAGTAGTAATGCTGATTGTTCTGGCAATCACTATTATTTATGTCTTATATTTCAAACCGGTTAAAAAACAGGAAGTAGAAGAAGAAAAGCAGGTTTCAAAAGTTGAGGCAACACCACTGGATTTAAGTGATGAAGATGCCACAGTAGCAAGTTTAATTGCCAGTATAGATTACTACAATGAAATTAAAAAAGATGTAAAAGTAATAAGTGTAAGAAGGGTTGGTTAAGATGAAAATATATAAGGTAAAAGTAAACGGAAAATATTATGAAGTTGAAGTAAGTGCTGTTGATGAAGTTGCAGGTGAAATAAAAGTAGCACCTGAAAAGGTAGAAAACGTTGTTTCACAGGGTGATAATGTTATCCTGGCTCCTATCGCTGGCAAGGTTTTAGAAGTGAAGGTAAATGTCGGTGATGTGGTAAAAAAAGGTCAGACTGTTGCAATTATTGAAGCTATGAAACTGGAAAATGAAATTCAATCAGCTTTTGATGGTCAGGTAAGTGCTATCAACATCAAAAAGGGTGATGATGTCAAAAATAAAGATGAACTTATCGTTTTAAAATAAGATGAGATTAATTCATTTTGAAGTAATAGATTCAACAAATACTTTTTTAAAAAACAATTATCATAACTATCAAGACTTTACCTTTGTCTCTGCTGATAGCCAGACAGCGGGAAAAGGCAGAGAAAATAAAAACTGGAGCAGTGAAAAAGGTAAAAATCTACTATTTTCCATTTTGATTAAAAATGAAAAATTAATTGCAAAGTATAAAACACTTTCGATAATCTGTGCTTATTCAGTTTTAGAAGTATTGAAAGATTGTGGTCTTGATAAGATAGGTTTAAAATGGCCTAATGATGTTTACGTTGATGATAAAAAAATCTGTGGCATCCTGCTGGAAGCAGTAAGCAAACAGAGTATAGAATGCCTTATCATTGGTATTGGTATTAATGTCAATCAGAGTCTTTTTGAAGAAAAGTATGCAGTAGAGCCGACATCCATTAAAAATCAAACAGGTAAAGATACTGAACTTGATGAACTTAAAGTGAATGTTTACAGCAAACTGATTGAAAACTTCAGATTGGTAGAAGATGATTACGATTTTTATGACAAGGTTAAACGATACGATTATCTAAGGGACAAAGAAGTATTTGCCTTGGTTTCCAATGAGAAAAAACTTGTAAAAGTTTTAGGTATAAATAGTGATTATTCTTTAGGTGTAATTGCTGATGATGAAAAAATAGATCTGGAAGCTGGTCAAATCAGTTTCAGTCTATACTAGGAGGATTTATGGAATTTTTATATGAAAACCTGCTATTAATTACCTGGCAGCAGATTATCATGTGGGGTATTGGTGGAATATTAATTTATTTAGCGATAGCTAAAGAGATGGAACCTTCCCTGTTATTGCCGATTGGTTTTGGGGCTATTTTAGTTAATATGCCTTTTTCAGGGGCAGTAACTCAGGTTATTAATGGCGTTATACAGGAAGGGGCTTTATCTACCTTATATGAGGCAGGCATAGTCAATGAACTTTTCCCACTGCTTTTATTTATTGGTATTGGAGCGATGTGTGATTTTGGCCCACTGTTATCAAATCCGATTTTGATGATGTTTGGTGCTGCGGCACAGTTTGGCATTTTCTTGACTCTTTGTGTGGGTTCAATGTTTTTCCCAATCAACGATGCGGCAGCTATTGCGACCATTGGAGCTGCTGATGGACCAACAGCTATCGTGGTTGCTCAAACTTTAAATTCACAATACTTAAGTGCGATTATGGTAGCTGCCTATTCATATATGGCTTTGGTTCCAATTATTCAGCCACCAGTAATCAAGGCTTTAACCAGTAAAGATGAAAGAAGAATCAGAATGGATTATGAACCGAAAGCAGTCAGTAAGACTACCAGAATTCTATTTCCAATTATTATTACTATTGTTGCTGGTATAATTTCTCCAGCTTCAGTATCTTTGGTAGGTTTCTTGATGTTTGGCAACCTCTTGAAAGAATGTGGAGTATTAAATTCTCTGGCTGATACAGCTCAGGGTCCTTTAGCTAATATCATTACAATTTTTTTAGGAATAGCTGTTGCTTCACAGATGCAGGCTGAAAAATTCTTACAGATTCAAACGCTGATGATCTTAGCCTTAGGTTTGTTTGCCTTTATCTTTGATACAGCCGGTGGAGTATTGTTTGCCAAGTTCTTAAATCTTTTCTTGAAAAAGAAAATCAATCCAATGATTGGAGCAGCGGGAATTTCAGCTTTTCCAATGTCTGGTAGAATCATCCACAAGATGGGTTTAGAAGAAGATAATCAAAACTTCCTGCTAATGCATTCGATGGGCGTTAACGTTTCTGGTCAGATTGCCTCAGTAATTGCTGGGGGACTGATTATGAGTTTATTTATGTAAGGGGGATTAGTTATGTTTTTTGAACCAATGAATTTTATTAACAATCTTCATTACCTGATAAAAGGTGAAATAGGATTATTTGTGGCTTTAGGGATAATTTCCTTATCAATTATTATCTTAAATAAATTATCTGAAAGACAATAAAAAACATCAAAAGGAAGCAGTGAAAAATCTATTTCCTTTTTTTTATGATTTTTCGCTACATAAAATAGTGAATGTGTATCGTTTGATTTATGATGCTTTAAACATAAATTTTTAGAGTTATAATAAAATTAATGAAAGTAATATATTAGTTAAAAAAGGAGCCTTAAAACATGAAGAAACTAATTTTATTTTTGATTTCGTTTTTGATGATAATCAGTCTATCTGGCTGTCAGACAAAGCCGGAAAAAGTAGAAAAATATCTAAAAGATAAAGAGTTTCTGAAAGCCTATGAGTTAGCTATGACAATCGAAGATAATGAGCTGATTGATAAGGTAATTATCAGCTGGCAGAAGGAAATACTGGAAACTGAAGTAATTGATGATGAATTCAAGAATTTAAAATTTAAAGATTTAAAGAACTTGAAAATCTTTTCTAATAATATTTTGAACTATATGTTTGAAAAAGAGAAGTTAGATAATAAACAATTAGAACTGCTTTATGCTCTTTTTAATGGAATCAAAGATCCTAATTCTAAAATGAACATTACTGTTTTAAAAATTTTAGAATCCTACAGTAACGATGAAAAAATCTGGATTGTTGAAAAAAGAAATCCAGTCTCCTACGAAGAATATTTTTCCCAAGAGCACATATATACAGACCAATCATTGATAACTATTAAAAGTAATGAAGAAACTTCATACAATGAAATAGTTTTTGATGAATATGGTATGGCTATAAATCTGGTTTATGAAACTGGAGAATCTAAAAAACAATATGTCTTATTTGGAAACTATACCAATCATACCTATCTGGACTCTGATGGATATTGGGTCTATTGTATCAGTGGTAAAGAGCTTTTAAGGATCAGTGTTGAAGGAGAAAAAGAAGTTCTATACACCTTTGCCAAAGACATCAAATTACATGATAATTCAACGCATTTGCCATATGAAGACGAGTTTCAGATTATTGATTACGATATTCTGCTATTTAAGGAAATTGTTGATGGGTCAATGTACATCCATAGAATGTATCTGCCTGAAAAGAAAATCGACAGTTTTAAATTGAGTTTGAACAGTGATGAATATGCTTGGCTGGGATTTGGCAACTTTGAAGTTTTCACATCAGATGATTATGGAATGAAACGTAATTATAATGGTTTAGTTGGTCAGAAAAGTTCAAATCATATCTTATACTATGCTGTAAATCCACAATATCTAGCTAAGGCCAAGATGCTTAAAGAAAATCTGGATTTATGTTATAAATTGTATAAAAAATATTTATATGTCAATTCTGAAGAACAAATGAAGTCTGAAATGGCTATCGCTTTGGATAATCCAGTAGCGTATAATTATGAGGTTAAAAGATTGAAGTGGATAATCGCCAGTGAGTATGGCATAGAAGAAAGAGTCAATTATGATTTAAATGTTTTAACTGGAGAAGTTAAAATAGATTATCTCAATCCTTTTCTTCCACCAGAGGGATTTCCAGGATAAGAATATTACCTATTTAAAATGTAAAAGATCAGATAAAACACTAAAAAAGCTGATCTTTTTTAATGTAAGCGGTTAACAGTCATTATTGATTTGACTTTTTCAAAAATACGTATAAAATATATATAAATGCGAGGAATAAGACAACAGTTATTAAAGCTTATATAGAGAGAATCGTGGCTGGTGGAAACGATTTGCGGTGATAATAACTTACTACTTAGGAGCAGGGCTTGAAAAAGAAACCCGTGAAGTTTACGTTACAACATTTGAGAAGTAATTAAGGTGGTACCACGTCAGTCAAACGTCCTTTTGAGGGCGTTTTTATATTTTATAGATGTAAAGGAGTTGAAAAAGATGATTAATATTAAAGAAAACCCACAATTAAGTGTACTTAACCACTCTTGTGCTCATGTGCTGGCACAGGCAGTAAAGAATCTTTATCCTCAGGCAAAATTTTGGGTAGGGCCAGTCATTACCGATGGTTTTTACTATGATATAGACATTGATGGAGTAACAATCACTGAAGAAGATTTACCTAAAATAGAAAAAGAAATGAAGAAGATTTCTAAAGATGGTAAAAAAATAATCAGAAAAGAGCTGACTAAACAGCAGGCCTATGAAATGTTTGCGGATGATCCATATAAAATTGATCTGCTTGATCATATGGATGAAAATGAAAATGTTATCAGCTGCTACAGTCAGGGTGATTTTATTGATTTATGTCGTGGACCACATGTTGATAATGTTAAAATGGTTAAACATTTTAAACTGTTGAAAACAAGTGGAGCCTATTGGAAGGGCGATGCCAACAATAAGATGCTGCAGAGAATCTATGGTATCTGTTTTGAATCTGCTGAAGAACTTGATCATCATTTAGAAATGATTGAAGAAGCTAAAAAAAGAGACCATCGAAAACTAGGCAGAGAAATGGATTTATTCATGCTTTCTGACTATGGACCAGGATTACCATTCTGGCTGCCAGATGGCTATACTTTAAGAAGGACTCTGGAAGACTTCTGGTTGGATTTACATAGAAAAAATGGCTATGCTGTTATTGATACTCCAATTATGTTAAATCAACAGCTGTGGCAAACCAGTGGACACTGGGATCACTACAAAGATGATATGTTTATTATTGAAGCTGATGAAGATACTTATGCGATAAAACCAATGAACTGCCCTGGTGCTATTCTGGTTTACAATAACACCTTGCATTCTTATAGAGAATTACCATTAAGATATGCAGAATTGGGTCATGTGCACAGATTTGAAGCTTCAGGTGCCTTGACAGGTTTATTCAGAGTCAGAGGTTTCACTCAGGATGATGCGCATATCATGTTGATGGAATCACAGATTGAAGAAGAAGTAGCTAAGATTTTGGATATCTATGATCAGATTTATTCTGTGTTTGGCTTGAATTATGCTATTGAATTGTCTACTAGACCACAGGAAGGCTTTATTGGAGAAATTGAAGTTTGGAACCAGGCTGAAAAAGCTTTAGAAAAAGCTTGTTTAAAAACTGGAAGACAATTTAAGATCAATCCAGGCGATGGAGCATTTTATGGGCCAAAACTGGACTTTAAATTAACTGATTCACTAGGGCGTATCTGGCAATGTGGAACTGTACAGTTGGATATGCAGCTGCCTGGCAGATTCAACTGTCAATATGTGGCAGAAGATGGCAGCAAGAAAACTCCAGTAATGATTCATAGAGCATGTTTTGGCTCTTTGGAAAGATTTATCGGTATTATTTTGGAAAACTATGCTGGTGTCTTCCCACTGTGGCTGGCGCCTAAGCAGTTTACTATAGTTCCGGTCAATCCACTGGTACATGGAGATTATGCCAATGAGTTAACTGATAAGCTGGTCGCTGAAGGTTTTAGAGCAGTCTGTGATGACAGAAATGAAAAACTTGGTTATCGTATTAGAGAAGCTCAAATCAAAAAGAATCCGATTCAGCTGGTAATTGGTGATGCGGAAATGGAAAATAAGACAATTACTATCAGAAGACATGGCAGTAAAGAGTCTCAGACATTAAGTTATGAAGACTTTATAAAAGATATGAAATACGAAATACAGACAAAAGGATTAGAATAGAGGTTAAAAGGTAGAGATGAAAAATGCATGGAAAAAGTATGAAGATATTCAGGAAATAACGGATTTCGCACAAGGATATAAAAATTATATTTCGACATGTAAAACAGAAAGAGAATGTGTAGAAGAAGCAATAAAAATAGCTGAAGCCTATGGCTTTAAAAATATAAAAGATTATATCGATAATAGAATTCAATTGTTGCCTAACGATAAGGTTTACTATGACAATTATGGAAAATCATTAGCATTATTTATTGTCGGTTCAGAACCGATTGAAAAAGGGATGACAATTTTAGGAGCGCATGTGGATTCTCCAAGATTGGATATTAAACAGAATCCACTATATGAAGAGCATGAAATAGCCCTTTTGGATACACACTATTATGGTGGAATCAAATCTTATCAGTGGACTACGATACCACTGGCTTTACATGGAGTCGTCTGTAAAAAAGATGGTACTACTGTTAAAATCGTAATCGGTGAAGATGAAAATGATCCTGTAGTAGGTGTTTCAGATTTACTGATACATCTGGCAAAAAGACAGATGGAAAAAAATGCTAAAGATGTAATAGAAAAAGAAGATTTGAATATTACAGTTGGCTCAATGCCGTTAAAAGGAGAAGAAAAAGAAGCTGTTAAAGCTCATATTCTAAAACTGTTAAAAGAAAAATACGGTATTGAAGAAGAAGACTTTTCTTCAGCTGAAATTGAGGCGGTACCTGCTGGTAAAGCTAGAGACTATGGACTAGACAGAAGTATGGTTTTTGGTTATGGCCAGGATGATAGAGCATGTGTCTATCCAGCCCTTATGGCTCTATTGGAAATGGATAAACCAGCTAAGACCCTTGTTACTTTATTAGTGGATAAAGAAGAAGTGGGGTCAAATGGTGCCACAGGTATGCATTCAAAATTCTTTGAAAATATTCTGGCAGAGTTAATCTGGTTAAAAGAAGGATTTAATGAAATCAAGTTAAGAAGAGCTTTGAGCAATTCCAAAATGATCAGTGGGGATGTAAGTGCGGCTTTTGATTCGAACTATCCACAGGTTTTTGAAATCAAAAATACTGCTTTTTTAGGTAGAGGAATTTCTATCAATAAATATACTGGCAGAGGTGGTAAATCAGGAGCTAATGATGCCAATGCTGAATATTTAGCTGAAATCAGAAGAGTGTTTGATAAATATGATGTGGCTTGGCAAACTTCTGAAATTGGTAAAGTCGATGAGGGTGGTGGAGGAACAATCTCCTACATCATGGCTAACTACGGCATGCAGATAGTTGATGCCGGTGTACCGGTTCAGAATATGCATGCACCAATGGAAGTTTCAAGTAAAGTAGACCTTTATGAAACGAAACAGGCATATGTAGCGTTTTTAAAAGAAATGTAATTTAAAGGGTATGTTAAACATACCTTTTATTTTCCCCTTCAGGTTGATATCAACCATTAAAATAAGATAAAATTAGATTAAGATAGGAGGAAATAATATAAAAATGAAAAAAGCATGGGAACTTGCAAGAGAGATGTTTGTTGATGGTGTACCGGTTTATCAGGCTGATGATAATCAGACAATCTGGGAAGATAATGCCAGTGGACCGGAAAAAGCACAGGACGAATTAATAAAAATGTATTGGCATTCACAGGTGCCAGGTTCTAGAGCCCATGAATCGATAACCCTGGCTTCCATTCAGGCGATGGAAAACAGGGGTTATATTGTTGATGGTGGTTTAGAAATTTATGAAAAAGGTTTAAAAGCTTTTGCAGAAAACGATATGGTAGAACTTCATAAGTTGACTTTTGATATTTTCAATGCGGTAAATAATGCCAGAAAAAATGAAGAAAGTGAATATTGGAAGCAGACTTTCTATGACAGTTTTGAAGATTATGCCAAAGCGGTAACTTTTCCTGAAAAGATTGAGTTAGCATATGATGAAAAAATGACAGAGAAAAACCATGCTGGCTGGCTGGCACAGATAATTGGTGGAGCATATGGGACCTGTATTGAAGGATATACTGGTGAAAACATCGCTAAAAGATATGGTTTTGTAGATAGATATATCCGTAAACCAAATACGTACAATGACGATATCACCTATGAGTTGGCACTGCTTTTGGCCTACAGGGAATTTGGTAAAGAAACAACAGCTTTAGATATTGCCAGAGAATGGGTTGCCAGAGTGCCAATGGGCTGGTCAGCGGAAGATTTTGCCTTGAGAAATTTAAAGGCTGGTATTTTACCACCAGAAAGTGGACTTTTCCATAATGCCTTCAATGAATGGATTGGAGCTCAGATGAGAGGCGCAATCTGTGGACAGTTATATCCAGGAAATCCGTATAAGGCAGCAGAATGTGCCTGGATGGATGCCAGTATCTCACATGCCAGAAATGGTATCTTAGGGGAAGTATTCAATGCGATTATGACTTCGCTGGCTTATGTGGAAACGGATATCAGAAAGATTGTAACCACAGCTATTGATCTGATGCCAGAGGATTCAGAATATGGACAGGTTGTCAGATTTGCTTTAGAGCAGTGTAAAACTCATGATGATTATTATGCTGCCTGGATGAAATGTGAAGAAAAGTTTATCAAGTACAACTGGATTCATGCCTATCCAAATGCGGCAGCAGAAGTTGTAGCCTTGTGGTTTGGAGAAGGGGATTTTACAAAAACACTGGCCATGTGTGGAGGCTGTGGACAGGATGTTGACTGCAATGCAGCTCAGATTTTAACCATCATTGGAATTATTGTCGGTTTAGATAAGATTCCAAATTATTGGAAAGACCCTATTGGAGATGAGTTGGACACCTATGTCAGAGGACTTAAGAAAATGTCAATTAAAAAGTTGGCAGAGATGACAACAGAAGTAGCAAAAACGCTAGTCTAGTTACGATTTTAACCAGTTTGATATGATAATCAGACTGGTTTTTTATAATTATTCTTTTATGAGTAGAAAAAAATAAAATAAAAAAATGTTCTTGTTGGGTTAATATTCTAATATTCTTACATTTTTCTTAAAATATTTGCATTTAACTTAATGTGATTATTGTAAATAACTTGAAAAGGGCAAGTAAAATGCCTTATAATATTTACGAAGTTAATTTTCAAGATGGAGGAAAAAAATGAAAAAAATTTTAACTATTTTGTTAGTTGCTTTAATGACAATTACAATGTTTGGTTGTGGTCCTGAAGAAGAACCAGAAAAAAGTAAAAAACAATTAGCTGAAGAAGCTGGAAAAATTACTATCGCTAACGTTGTAAACGGTACATTAGGTGACAAGTCTTTCTTTGACTCTGGAGAAGAAGGTGTTGTAAGAATCAATGCTGACTTTGGTGACAAAGTATATGCTGAAACTATTGAATTGGGATATGATACTTCTACATGGCAGGCAAGTTTGGATGATATCTTCAAAGCTGGCTGGACTATTGTTATTGCTGGTACATATGACATGAAAGACTATGTAAAAGCATTATTGGTAGATTACCCAGATCAATTGATTTGGTTCTATGATGAAGAGTGGAACTTTGACAATCCAGATGGCTGGCAATATGCTCCAACTGAAAACTTATATGCGATGATGTTTGCTCAAAACGAAGGCTCATTTGTTGTTGGTGCAATGGCAGCTATGGTAAGTGAATCTAAGAAGGTAGCATTCATGGGTGGTATGGACAATACTGTTCTTGATGACTTCTATGTAGGTTATGCAGCTGGTGCTAAATATGTTGACCCAAGTGTTGACATCAACCTTTCTTGGATGAACTCATTCTCAGATGTTGCTGCTGGTAAAGACACTGCTGCTGGTTTATATGCTGCTGGTTATGATGTTGTCTTTGCTTGTGGTGGACAAGCTGGTTTAGGTGGATTTGACCAGGTTATCACTGAAGCTGAAGGCAAATGGATTATCGGTGTTGATGGTGACCAGGGCGCTTACTTTGCTTCATTAGGAACTGATGAAGGTGACAAGAAAGTAGCTAGAACTATCACTTCTATGCAGAAAAACGTTAATAACGGTTTCTATGATGCTGTTCAAAAACATTTAGCTGGCACATTAGAATATGGTAAAAACGTTAAGTTAGGATTAGATGGTGGTTATGTTTCTTATTCAATCACTGATACAACCAATGCACTTTTCACTGCTGATCAATTAGCAGAAATTGAAGCTATTGTTGCTGGAATTATTGATGGAACAATCGAAGTACCTACAGCATTCGGTCAAGCTGAAGGCTGGTTCTATGGTGAATTCGTTCCTGCACACGACAGCACCAAAAAATAAATAATATAAATTAGCATTTTATTATTTAACATTATGCAAACCTCTGGCCCATAGGGGTCAGGGGTTTGTCTTTTATTAGATTTGTAAAGGGGATTTGATATGGAAAATTTTCTCGTAATGAAAGACATCACCAAGGTTTATGATAACGGGGTCATTGCCAACGATAAGGTAAATTTCTCAGCTAGAAAAGGAGAAATTCATGCTATCTGTGGAGAAAATGGCGCTGGCAAGACTACTCTGATGAAAATGTTATTTGGCATTGAGAAACCTGATGAGGGTCAGATTATCATAAAGGGTAATGAAGTCAGCCTGACTTCTCCTACTAAGGCGATTGAAGCTGGTATTGGGATGGTTCATCAGCACTTTATGCTTGTTCCCTCTTTAACAGTCGCAGAAAACGTCATATTAGGCATTGAGCCAACTAAAGGTTTGAGATTTGATATGGACAAAGCAATTGAAATGACTTTGGATTGCTGTAAAAAATATGGATTTGAGATTAATCCAAGAGCAAGAGTCCAGGATTTGACCGTTGGTGTCAAACAAAAGGTTGAAATTGTCAAAGCTTTAGTTAAGGGTTGTGAAATCTTGATTTTAGATGAACCTACCGCTGTACTGACACCTCAGGA
Organism: uncultured Erysipelotrichaceae bacterium; assembly: GCA_964449115.1. GTDB lineage: Bacteria > Bacillota_I > Bacilli_A > Erysipelotrichales > Erysipelotrichaceae > UBA1783. The sequence continues at coordinate 40,679 of CAYUXW010000010.1, forward strand.
AACAACAGAGTTATTTGCTCAGTTGAAACAATTAAAAGAAACTGGCTGTACAATTATTTTTATTTCCCACAAGTTAAACGAAGTAAAAGAATTGTGTGACCGTGTAACGGTAATCAGAAGAGGTCGTACAATAGGTTTATTCAATATTGAGGAAGTAACAGAAGCTGATATTTCAAAAGCTATGGTAGGCATAGATGTTGACTTGGTTATTGAAAAAGAAAAAGCTCAGCCTAAGGAAAATGTTTTAGTAGTTAAAGATTTAGGCATCTATAATGCTATAGGTAAAAAGGTAGTCAAAAACATTTCGTTTTCAGTTAGAGAAGGCGAAATTGTTGGTATTGCTGGGGTTGAAGGAAATGGACAAAGGGAATTGATTGATGCTATTACCGGCTTACATATCTATACTGAAGGTTCTATTGAGCTTTTAGGTGAAGAAGTAGGAAAGAAAAACATCAAGGGTTTGAGAGAGCGAGGATTGGTCCATGTCCCAGAAGATAGAATGACTCTTGGTGTAGCAGGTGCTTCAAGTATTAAAGAAAATATGGTTGCTGACAAAATTGATAAGAGTCAATTTGGCAATAAGCTGTTGACTAATCAGGAAGCAATCAAACTGCAAACCGATAAATGGATTGATGAATATACTGTTTTGTGTAAAAGCGGTGAACAGTCGGTAAGTGCTTTATCTGGTGGTAATATTCAAAAAGTTGTAGTAGCTAGAGAATTTACCAGTTATAACAAATTAATTGTCTGTGACCAGCCAACTCGTGGTATTGATGTCGGTGCTTCTGAATTTATCAGAAGAAGAATGATTGAAATGAGAGATGAGGGTAAGGCCTTATTGTTAGTTAGCGCTGACTTGGGTGAACTTATGAATCTTTCTGATTCACTGATGGTTATGTATGGTGGAGAAATAGTAGCTTATTTTTCGGATATCACTGACTTGTCGGAAGAAGAGTTGGGTTATTATATGTTAGGTGTTAAAAAGATGACTCCTGAACAGATAGGAGGTGCTTTACATGAATAAGAAAAAAGAAAAGAAAAGTTTTTTAAGTAATATGACTGTTCAAAACAAACATCAGATATTACGTATGGCTGTATCTATTCTAATTGGTTTACTGTTAGCGACAGGATTGATTGTATTTACTTCTGATCTGCCAGTGACTTCATTAAAATTATTTTTCACAGCACCGCTGATGAATGTCAGTTATTTTACCTTCTGGATTCAAAAAGCAATCCCATTAATGTTTACAGGGACTGCAGTATCAATAATGTTCAGTGCCAACCAGTTTAATCTGGGCATGGAAGGTGCCTTCCTGTTTGGAGGTATGATTGGTGGTGCCTTGACAAATATTTACCTGTTTCCTGGACAGAGAGTTTTAGGAAGTATTATGGGTTGTTTAATTGGTGGCCTGGTAGGAGCAATCATTACTTTGATTCCTGCTTTGCTGGAAAGAATATTTAATGCTTCAGTAATGGTCACTTCATTAATGATGAACTATATCTGTTTATGGTTTTCAACTTACCTGTTATTCTCTAAGTTCAAAGATCCAAGAACAAGTAAATCAACCTATTCTTGGACTCAAACCAATGAAGAATATATGACATTTAAAATAAAGATTGGCCAAGATAGGCTGACGATATTCTATGCTTTCTTTATTGCCTTGATTGTGGCGTTTTTAGCATGGTTATTTTTGTATCGTTCAAAGATGGGATTTAAATTACGCCAGGTTGGTCAAAATAGAAATTTCGCTAAATATGTAGGTATTTCAGTTGGAACAGTTGCTGTTTTGTCTCAGGCATTAGGTGGATTTATCGGTGGATTAGGTGGAGCGTGTGAGATTATGTCACTATATACCAACTATCGTTGGGTAGAGTTGACTGGTCTTGGCTGGGATGGTGTAACCATGGCGGTATTTGCGAAGAATAATCCAAAATATGTTCCGCTGGCGGCATTGTTTATTTCCTATTTAAGAGCTGGTGCTTATGTTATGTCAGTTAGAACGGGAATTCAAAATGACATGACAAAAATAGTTGAAGCAACAATTATTCTATTCTTATTGGCTGAGAAATTCTTATCTAGAACCTACAGAAAGATGATTATTGCTGAAGCGGAAAAAGAAAGACAATCAAAAACTGAATTGGAGGTTAATTAATTATGAGCGGTATTTTAAAAGCATTATTTGATGTAATAATTAACCCTGGTTTCTATAATAATGTAATTGCGGTTACTCCACCTATTCTATTAGCTGCCTTAGGTTGCTCAATAGCTGCCAAAGCTAATTCTACTCAGATGGGGATGGAAGGAATTATGCTACTTTCTTCATTTGCTGGGACTTTAGCAGCGGCTTATATAGGTGGACCAAATCCTTGGCTAGGTCTATTTGTTGGCATTGTTGTTGGCGGATTATTAGGATTCCTTGTTGCCTTTTTCAATCTCAGGTTAAAGGTTGATATTGTTTTAGTTGGGATTGCCATGAACCTGATGGGCTCAGGGGCGACAGCGTTCTTTTTGCCAATAGTTACTCCTAACAAGGATAGAAGTTCAACAAACTCATTACAGTCAGGATTATTACCAACTATTGACTTGCCAGATTTTATTGAAAATATACCTTTTGTTGGCCAGATATTTGCCAATCAGAACATTCTGACCTACATTTCATACATTCTGATTTTTGTAGTATCATTTATGATGTTTAAAACAAAACTGGGATTAAGAATCAGGGCTGTTGGTGAAAATGCCAATGCTGCAGAGTCAGTTGGTATTTCTTCAGTAAATATCAAGACTATTGCTTTAGTCTTGTCTGGTTGTTTGGGTGGTATGGCTGGATGCTTTATGAGCAGTGTATATGTTTCATATTTTGCTAATGGTATTACTGCTGGGCGAGGATTCATTGGTTTAGCTGCTTCCAGTATGGGAGGAGCCAATCCGATTCCGACGGCTTTAACCAGTCTGCTGTTTGGTTTCTTCTATGGCTTATCTAACTTTGCCAGAACAACTGGTATTTCAGATAACCTGCTGAAGATGTGGCCTTATCTGGCTACTTTAGTTGGTGTGGTTATTTATTCAATTGATAAGGAAAGAAAAGAAAAGAAACGTCTGGCTGGTTTGGCGGCTCTTGAAGCAGAGCATAAATTAAAAGGACATTAAAAATAAAAGGACAGATTTTCAAAATTCTGTCTTTTTTTATGGTTGCAAACAATAGAATTGAATTACTTTTCTATTAATTCAAAAACAATCGAATCAAATCTATCTAATGTTAGATGTATGAATTCGGTAAAAACAGTAGATGTATTGTTGTTTAAATCCAAAAGAATTCCAGAATTTTGGAAATTGAAAGATTTAGGATTTAACTTATAAGTTTTAATTTCATTTTCAAAGTTGAAAATTGCACCATATGTATGATTTTCATGATGCAGATAAAAGAAACAATTATCTTCTTCAAAGGTTAATGGTAAGAAGACTTTGTTAAGTCTGGCAATTTTATTAAGGCTTTCATTATTGGCCAGTTGAATTGTTCTTTTTTTAGCTTCTTCGGTTTGTTGATTATTATCCTCTGGTCCGTAATTATCACTTAAAAGCATTATAGTTCCAGAAATAATAGAGGCATTATATCTACTTTTAGCTTCAAAGAAAGTTGAAATGCCACGATTATCAACAACTGAATTATATAAAACTGTATGATCAGGATCAGAAAACTGATACAGATAATTGTTAATCCAGAAACCATAGGTCAAAGCATTTAAAACATATTTGATATCTTCAATATGTCCAAAGGCATCACAGCAGCACCTTCGGCCATGAGCATAGTTAGAAGGGAATAGAGGAGAAATTGAAAAATCAACAAAAATTTCTCTACCAGTTTTAGCAGGATCGAGTTCTTCTTTTAGTATATTGTAGAAATAAGTTAGAGCCTGTCTTCCTGTTTTGATATTTTTATTGTATCTTTGACCTTCAAGTGCCCCATGTGATAAAAAATCAAACTTGATATAATCAAATCCCATTTCAATAACTTCTTTCAACTGCAGACGAAAATCCTTTTCCGCTTCTGGAATTGTAATATCAATTGGAAGCTTGCCATCGACAGGATGATAATTAAAGTTGTCTGGCAGTTTCAAAACTATATCTTTTCTGAATTTTAAAATTGAACCTTTTAAAGGCACCATGTTCATAATATCCAGATGGCACAGTGGAGACATATAGGTTCCAGCTTTTTGGCCACGTTGATGTAATTTTTTAATAATTCTTTTGAGTTTTGTTTTATTTAAACCGAAGTTAGCATCTAGATTGATATAGGTAACTTTATCACTGTCGGTGAAGTTTTTAAGCTCATTATAGAAAAAATCAGCAGTTTCTTGATAATGATCTAATGTGATATCCATAGATAACGCACTATAGGAATTCCAACCAAAAGGACTTGAACCACTATATTTATAGATGCCATCTCTGTTTTGAGCCAGTTTACCATAGTATATTAAACCATCTCGAATATCTTTAAAGTAACCACAGACAAATCGATCTGATTTTACTGTTTTACCAGAAAGATAACCATGATCAATACTGTCATGAGTACCACCATCAGATACACCGCTGATGCATCTAATACTTCTGGCATCGTATTCACTGCACATTATTGCGTTTTTCCAGATGTTATTATCAATAGAACCTAAAACTAAGCCATTTAATGTTTTAGCATCAAAAACAGCACCGATATCATAACTTGTTCTACCACTTTTTAAATAGGCAGTTTCATATCTGACCCACATGTCATTATCATAGGGACAGAGAAACATTTTTGTTTCTAAGCTGGAAAATAATGGTAAACACAAATCAGAAGGGTAGCCAAAATCCATGGGAACTAAATAGTTTGTTTCTGTTTCTTTTTCTTCATCCATTACTTCTAACTGACAGATAAAGAAAGGATTGCTGCTATCGGTAATCAGATGCTGGATAAAAGTAATGTTATTTTCGTAATAGCATAAAGCAATAGTATATCCTTTTTTTGTAGCAGCGATTCTATAAGAGGTCTTTTTAGCTGTTTTAGAAGAAAAGTATCTTCCATCTTTTGTTTTGCCACTGGCAAAAAACCAGTTGATATTTGTTCCATCTAGTTTATACATCACAGCATTGTTATCGTAAAAATCAAAGGAAACACGACCACAATCAAAACTATGAACAACTTTTGGCTGTTTGACAATTTGTTTTTTAATGATTTCAGTAACGTTAAAATCTATCATAAAAGTTCCTCTAATACCAACATTATCTAATAAACAGGGCTGGTAAACAAGTTTATTTTATTAATTGAACAACCAAACGACCTTTAAAGATGTATAATAGTGATAGTTATAAAGTGGAGATAGAATATGAGAAATGAATCAATAGATGCTTTTTCTAAAAGAAAACTGAGAGAAGCTGCTGAGCTGTCTAAATTGGAATTAGCCCAAAGGTATCATCAGGGTAAATACTATTTAGTTTTTTTAGTAGTAGTTTTGACCATTATTTACGTTGTTGATGAGATAACATCATCAATGACCAGTGCAATGCAGCCGTACGCAATTATTGACCTGTATAATTTAAAAGGAGTAACTGATGCTGGCTATGCTGCTTCGCTGGCTAATTTAACAGCCATTACCGCTCCAGCTATGGCAATATTGATGATTTCACCTTTTTATAAATCATTAGCTGACAAGTATGGCAGAAAGCTGTTTTTAATTTTAAATACTTTAGGAATGGGATTTGGTTTATTTGTAGCCTGTATTGCTCCTAATCCTTTAGTCTATGCCTTGGCATTTATGCTTATTACATTTTTTACACCTAATGATGTTCAGGTCATGTACATTATTGAATGTGCTCCGATAAAACATCGTGCAAAACTCTGTTCAATAACTAAAGCTATTGCTTTGGTTTCCTGTTCTCTTATTGGCGTCTTCAGAAGCTGGTTTTATAATCCAGAAATTGTATCCAGCTGGAGATATGTTTACTATATTCCAGTAATTATTGCTTTAGTTGTGGGAGTGGGATCAATCTTTTTTGTCCATGAAACACCAGTATATACAGCTAAAAGATTAGAGTATCTAAGAAAAACTGATGAGCAAAGACAAAGCGAAAGATTTGAAAAGGAACTATTGGAAAAACAGCAGAAGCAAAAAGAAAAACAAAGTGGAGGAGTAATAAAGGCGATTAAATATATTTTCTCTAATAAACAGACTAGAAATATTACGATAGCTGCGGTAATCTTCAGTGCTTCAACAAGTGTTACCTATTATTACACAACCATCCTGCAGGCCGGGGTAGAAACCAATGTTCTAACCAATTCTAACCTGGATTTCATTTATGTCTTGTTCCCATTTATTAATGGTTTAATTACTTTTATTGGTGGATTTATTAACGACCATATTGGAAGAAAGAGGTCTTGTCTGGTATTTGGCGCTATGGCAGCACTGGGATTGACAATCTTTGTATTGGGAGCTAAGTTTGGCTTTTCACAGGTGGTTATTGGTTGTGCCTATGGTTTGTTTATCGGTGGTTTATGGTCAATTTCGGATACTTTATATCTGGTTATGCCAGCAGAAAGTACGCCAACAGATTTAAGAGCTTCAGTAATGGGATTTATGAGTTTGCTGGGGGCTCTGGGCACAATACTTTCAATTGTTATTGTTGTTATTGGTCAACTATTTGTTGGAGCTGAAAATCTGGGGATATTATGTATTTGTATTTGTCTGCCATTTATGGTTTTAGGCCTGTATTTATTGGTAACAAGAGTACAGGAAACCAAAGGGGTAGATTTGACTGCTATTGAGGAGCAAAACTAAAAAAATAGTTTCTATCATTTAAAACATAGTTTTATTTGAAAGATTTTAAGATATCGATTATATTAGTGGTGAAAAGAGGGCTAAATTGAGCATTCTTGACATAAATCCAGAGAAAGATTATGATACTATGTATTATATGGATAAAAGAGGGAGTGATATTTAACCATATGGACGATCGATTGTGTCGCTTGATAAATTTTGCAGCCAATAGCACAGCTGTAACAACTTTAGAAGATAGAGAATCTATTTTCGGATATATTATATTATTAATTGTCTTAATTGCGCTTAATGCTTTTTTTGCCGCTAGTGAGCTGGCGATAGTTTCATTTAATGATGCTAAACTGGAAAAGCTGGCTAATGAAGGAAATAAAAAAGCTAAAGCTTTATATAACTTAACAGTCAAACCAACAAAATTTTTATCAACAATTCAGATTGGTGTTACACTGTCTGGATTTCTTTCAAGTGCTGTAGCAGCCGATACCTTTGCTGATTATATTGTTTACTGGATGAGGGATGTGCAGGTTTCTTCTTCAACGGTAAGATTGGTCAGTATTTTTGTTATTACCCTGCTGTTGTCTTTTGTAACCTTGGTTTTTGGAGAATTGTTGCCAAAACGAATTGCGATGAAAGATCCAGAGAAGATTTCTTTTGCGGTAGTGGGACCAATTTCTTTCTTCTATAAATTTTTAAAGCCACTGGTATGGATAGTTTCTAAAACAGTTGATTCAATTGCCAAGAGTTTAGGAATTAAGGAAAGCGATGGTCAGCAGGAATTTACTGAAGAAGAAATTAGAATAATGGTAGATGCCGGTACAGAAAAAGGATTTATCGAAGATGATGAAAAAGATATGATTAATAACATCTTTGATTTTAATGACAGAACAGTTGGGGAAATAATGACCCATAGAACGGATATGGTTTCTTTTTCAATCGATGCTGATTTGGAAACCGTTGTAAAGACTTTTTTAGAAACAGGTTATTCAAGAATTCCTGTTTATGATGAGAATATTGACGATATTGAAGGCATTATCTATATAAAAGACCTTTTAAAGCTTTTGGCTAACGACAATAAGCAGAAATTTAAAATTTCAGACTATCTAAGAAAAGTTCTGTTTGTTTATGAAAATATGATGTGTGATGAATTGTTACCGCTATTTCAAAAACAGAAAGTTCATATCGCTATTGTTTTAGATGAATATGGTGGAACTTATGGCATTATAACAATGGAAGACTTATTGGAATACATTGTTGGTAATATTCAGGATGAATACGATAATGAAGAGGAAGAGATTACCGAAATAAAAGAAAATCACTATATTGTCGATGGAGCAGCTATAATCGATGATGTCAGTAAGATGATTAAGGTTAATTTAGATGATACTAATAATGATACAATTGGTGGTCTGGTTATGGATTTATTAGGCTATGTTCCAGAAATAGATGAAAAGCCATCAGTCACATTAAATAATGTGACCTTTACTATTGCTGAAATGGATGATCAATCAATTGAAAAAATTGAAATCGTTGTTGATAGGAGTAAAGAAGTTGAAGATGCTTAAATTTGTAAAGAAAATTAACATATCAGCAGCAGATTTTTATAACGCCATATTATTGTCATTGGTTCAGGATGTCAAAAAGGCAACGGGGAAAACTATTTCTGTTGCAGACTTGGAATATGGATATAAATGCCAGAGCCGAGTTAAAAGACGTGGTAAAGTGGTTGAAAGTAAAATTAATATTGGTAGACCAGTTCTAAATAAAGAAATTGTGACAACAATAACTGTACAGCAATCAACTTATGAGATGAAGTATACCATTGAAGAGTTGTCGGAAAACTCAATCAGGGTAACTCATATTCAAACTGGCAGTGTTTCAGATAATTTCTTAAATAGGATATTGTTTAAAAATAAAACAAATAGAAGTTTTAAAGAGATTGAAAAAAAATTAAAACAGGCAAAAAAGGAAACTGAAAAATAGGTTTCTTTTTTTAAACTTTATTATAAAAGCATTAATTAAATACTATATAATATTTATTAGGGAGAACAAATACTATGAGGGAAAAAATAATAGTGCTGATTTTTTCATTCCTGTTGTTGGTCTTTACCATATCAATTAAAGCGGAAGCTGCACCTGCTGATATGAAGCAGGAAATATTGAAACAGTGGGATTTTTTAGTTTCGTTTATGGAGATGGAATATTCTGCTGATTTTTCTGAAGTAGAGAAGATAAAGGATTGTGAAATATCAGATGGTATCAGATATCTGACTGTTGATGTTTCGTTACTATTGGAAAAAGAAGTGAATACTTTAAAGTAACTTGAAAAAGTATCAACAACGAAAGAATATCTATTTTATACCAGATACGATTTAAAAGGGATCATGCTGATAGAAATGTATGATGATAATGGTATCTATTCTTTTGGCAGAATAGGAGGGAAAGCCAATGCCTTTAATGACGCCCTGATTTTGATGAGTAAACTTACAAAAGAAAACTGTTTTAATCTTTATCGTGTTTCTATGAATGATTATCTACTTTCGTATGATGATGGAACTAAAGAGTATATAATTCCTTTTTCTCAGACTGAGAAATTGCTTTCAGAGTATTATGAGGTTGAAAAATTAAATCAATTACCAACGGTTGAAGATTATTTAAAACTTCAAAAAGAAAAATTGATCGAAATAAAAGCGGAAATTGAAGAATATCAGAAAATATATCCTGATGATCTGATGTATGGTATTGATTACTATGTTGAACTATTACCGAAAAAGAGCAATGCTTTTCTTAAGTATGGATTAATTATTGCCCCTGTAGTTAAAATTTTATCAGGGTATATGTTTTATAAAGGCAAGAAAAAGCCTAATGGCAAACAGCGCTATGGTTAATTTTTATGTTTTGTAATAGTGATATGTTAAAATAATAATAAGGATAGGGGTAATTATGAATTATAAAGCTGAAATAATGAATGAAGAGGACATGAATAGAACCTTGAAAAGATTGGCACATCAGATTATTGAAAAAAATGGTGGGGTAGATGAGCTGTGTCTGATAGGTATAAAAACCAGAGGTGTACCTCTAGCAAAAAGAATTGCTAAAAACATTGAGATGTTTGAAAACAAAAAAATATATGTCGGTCAGCTGGACATCACTTTGTATCGTGATGATTTAAGTAAAATTAATATTGACCCAATAATCAACAAGACAGATGTGCCTTTTTCAATTGAAGATAAAATCGTCGTTTTAGTTGATGATGTGATATTTACAGGCAGAACTGCCAGAGCAGCACTTGATGCTCTGGTTGAACTGGGAAGACCTTCTAAAATACAGCTCTGTGAATTGATAGATAGAGGACATACTGAACTTCCTATTAAAGCTAATTTTGTCGGCAAAAATATACCAACTGCCAGAAATGAAGTTGTCAGTGTAAAAGTCAAGGAAATTGATGGGGAAGACATTGTGGTAATTAAAGAAAGATAATCCTTTGTTTAACAAATAATTTGAATAATAGACCAGTCAGTTGGTCTTTTTCTTAGGTTTATAATATCAATGAAAATATTTTCATTAATTTGTAAGCAAATTGAAAATAATATGGCAGGTTACTTGCAAAAGTGAAATTTATGTGAAATAATAGTACTGTAGAGTTTTTGTTTGAACTCTAAGAAGGGAGAAATTTTTAATGAGTATTAAAAAACTTAGTATCTATTTACTGGTTTTAACATTAGTACTTTCATTAGTTGGATGTGGCGATAAGCATGACAAATCATATGTCAATGATACAGCAGACTATACTTATCGTACCGCTGTAAACTCAATGCCAACTGGTTGGAACAACCATACATATCAATCTAATGATGCTACTTATGTTATGAATTATACGGAAGATGCGTTATACGTATTTGACTATAATGAAACTAAAGATGGATACAAAATCGTTAATGGAATGGCAAATGCTGCTCCAAAGGATGTAACAAGTAGTTACATTGGAAAATATGGAATCGAGGAAGGTGCAGAGCATCAGGTCTATGAAATCGAATTAAAAACTTGGTTGAAGTATGACAATGGTGATCCAATCACTGCTAACGATTTCGTAAAATCAGTTGAGTTATTACTTAACCCTAAAGCTGCTAACTATAGAGCAGACAGTATGTATTCTGGAAACTTGAAAATCCACAATGCTGAAAACTATTTGAAAGGTGGTTCTTATGGCTACTCAAATATGGTTTCTGCAGATTGTCTTGATGAAGAATATGTTGCTTTAGACAGCTTTGTAGTAGTAGATGGTTACTATACATATGATGGAAAAGACATCGTCTTGAATATCAATGATGGTGGTAACTGGGGTTCTGCACTGAGCTTGTATAACGCTTACGGTTATATTTCTACTAATGCAGATGGTTATGCATTGTTAGAAGGCGCTGCAGATGCTGAAGGTTATGTCAAGTTAACTCCTGAGTTATACATGATTGCATCAGACATCGTTGCTGAATTGCACGGTTATGATAATGCTGAAGCTTATGCAGTAGATGAAGGCGATTACGCTTATCAGGAAGTCCAGGAAATGTTGTTCTATGGATTTGAATATCCTGTAATCGATTTCTCAGAAGTTGGTTTCTTTGCTAAAAACGACAAGACTTTAGTTATCGTTTTAGACAAACCATTAACTGGATTCTATTTGAACTATGCATTAAGTACAAACTTCTTCTTAGTTCACGTTCCTACATATTTGGCATGTGAATCAATGGAAGGTGGAGTTTATACTAACACTTACGGAACATCAGTTGACACTTACGTAGGACATGGCCCTTATGCTTTAACTACATTTATTGATGGTTCTGAAATGAAGATGACTAGAAATACATATTGGCATGGCTACTATGAAAAAGAACACGAAGGTCAATATATGACTACAGCTGTTTCTTTCAAGCAGGTTTCTGAAACTGCAACTCGTTTAGAAATGTTCTTAAAGGGTGAATTAGATGGCTACGGCTTACAGGCTGAAGATATGGCTGATTACCAAGGTTCAGATTTCACTTACTATACAGAAGGTGACTCAACTTGGTTTATCGCATTAAATCCAAATGAAGAAGCATTAGCAACTGCTGAAGCAAATGCTATCCCTGCTACTCAAGGTAATGCTGTTGTTAAGAGAATTATCTGTATCAAGGAATTCCGTCAGGCATTATCATTCTCATTAGATAGAGCTGCATATAGCTTGGCATTAGACCCAACAGGTGCTCCTGCTAAAGCATTATATGGTAACATGATTATTTCTGACCCAGAAAATGGTGTTGCTTACAGAACTACTGATGAAGCTAAACAGGTTATCGTTGATTTCTGGGGCTTAACAGATGAAATCGGTGAAGGTAAAGAATATGCTACAATTGATGAAGCTATCGAATCTATTACTGGTTACGATTTAGCTGGTGCTAAAGAATTGTTCAATGCTGCATATGACAAAGCTGTTGAAGCTGGTTATATCCCTGCAGATAGTGACAAGTGGGAAATCCAGATTATCATTGGACAGCCTGGTTCAGGTTCTTCTAAATACTACAACAATGGTTATGTATTATTATCACAGGTATGGACAGACGCTGTTGTTGGAACAAAATTAGAAGGTCACTTAGTATTCACACAATCACAGCCATTAGGTTCTTCAGCATTCTCATCATACTTGAAGAATAACTCTATCGACTTATTATTCGGTGTTGGATGGACTGGTTCAGCATTAGACCCATATGGACTAATCGAAGCTTACGTTGCTCCAGGATATCAATATGATGCTTCATTTGATTACTCAGTAATTGATGTTGTAGTTAACGTTGATGGAAAAGATTTAGTAACTGATGCATTATCTTGGTATAAGGCATTATCAGGTGAAGATGTAGAAATCAAAGTTGTTGGCAGTGATGAAACTGTAACTGTCAATGCAGGCACAAATGCTGATGCAAAAGTACGTTTAGATATTTTAGCAGCACTTGAAGGCATTGTATTACAACAGTACAACATGATTCCAATTAACTTAGATGCTTCTGCAGCATTAAAAGGTATGAGAATTAAATACTACACTGAAGAATACATTTACGGTGTTGGCCGTGGTGGTGTTCAGTACTACACTTATGCTATGAATGACGCTGAATGGGCTGCATACGTTGCAGAACAGGGCGGAACTTTAGATTATAAGTAAGATTTAATTTAAAGCAAAAAGATAAAAAAAGGTGTTAAATCGTTAGATTTAACACTTTTTTATGAAAAAAGATGAAAAACTTTCATAAAAATGTTTGAAATGTTTCATTAGTCATTGGCGCTTTATTTACAAATCGTGTGAAATTATGGTAAAATTACATAGTACTTTTTAAGTTCTAATTTTTCTATACTTAAAATGTATTTAGAAGAAAAGAGGGTTTTTTATGTATCTATTTAAGTACATCATGAAACGTATTGCCTTAATGTTGATGACCTTTTTGGTTATCATAACTTTATGTTTCGTATTTATTAAGTTACTGCCTAATATCCCAGCTGAGCAATTTGGTAAGGATATGGCACTTATTATGCAGAGAAGGGAACTGTTGGGCTATAATTTGCCAATTATCCAGCAGTACTATCGTTTCTGGAAATACGCTATACAGGGTTATTTTGGAACCAGTGAAGTTCTATACATTGGTCAGGACGTTTGGAAAGTATTCGTTTCGAAGTTACCATTTACGATTGCTTTAAATATTTACTCAATTATATTGTCAATTCCATTGGGATTGATTTTGGGTATTATTGCTGCACTTAAGAAAAATACTTGGATTGACCACGTTATTTCAACAGGTGTAATGGTTGTTGTATCTGTACCTTCATTTGTCTATGCCTTTTTAGTGCAGTATATTCTATATTTCAGACTTGGTTGGACATCAGCTACGATGGATGCTACTCAGGGGGCCTTCAGCTGGATAGGTTTTAAATCTATGATCCCAGCAATTTTATCAATGTCATTTGGTACAATTGCCGGATTTGCCAGATATACCAGAGCCGAACTGACTGAGGTATTGACAAGTGAGTTTATGTTACTAGCTCGTACAAAAGGTCTGACAAAAGCTCAGGCAACCATCAGACATGCTATGCGTAATTCAATGGTTCCTATTTTCCCAATGATTTTAGGTGAATTTATTTCTATTATGTCTGGTTCATTAATCATTGAGCAGATGTTCTCAATTCCAGGTGTTGGTAAATTATATGTAAACTCAATACAGGCTTCACCACCTGACTATAACTTCTTTATGTTATTATCAGCATTCTATACGCTGATTGGTCTGGCAGCTGGTATCGTAATTGATATTAGTTACTCAATCATTGACCCAAGAATCAGAATGGGGGCGAAGTAAGATGACAAGTAAAGATTATATGAATTATCCAAAAGAAAAATTTAAATTAGCTAATAGAACTGACAGTCATGACAAAAAGTTTGATACTAAGGTTGTTGGTTATTTTGAAGATGCTTGGATCCGCTTTAAAAAGAATAAATCATCTGTTGTTGCGGCAATAATTATTCTGATATTGGTTATTTATGCAATTATCGGTCCTTATTTCTGTGACCAGAATTATATCAAGAGTTATGCAACTGATAATATTATCATGAGATACCAGTATCTGACACCAAAACTTTCATTTATGGAAGGAACAGGTTTCTGGGATGGTACTAAAGTTATTGAAGTTTCTCAAAACAGATATTATCGTTTGCTGGCGCAACAGGAAGAAACTGGAAATAAAGTAATTGTTGAAGTAGTTGATAAGTTTATCAGAGATGATATATTCAGAGGCCCTCAAACTATATATAAAGTAAGAATTGACAATTATGCAGCTTTAAGCGCCTTTAATCTTACTTTAACTTATGATCAATATGTGAAATTACAAGATTGGCAAACTGAAACAGGTATACAGGTAATTCTTCCAGTAACTAATGTTAATGTAATTGGAGGAGACCGCAACATCTGGTATCAGTGTGATGAAAAAGGTAATCCTGTCTTTGACTCTAATGGTGATTTCATCAATGCCTACTCAACTACAGGTGTTGATGATTACAGCAGCCTTAGATTCCCTGATGACCCTTATAACAAAGGAAATACTACCGAAGCGTATCGCTATGCTCAAAGAACAGGTGTTTCAGGAAACTATAACTATGTAGTCAGAGTAAATGCTTATAAATATTTTATCTATCGTTATGGTTTCGAACCTTCGTTTGCTTTTGGTACCGATACAAATGGATATGATATTTTCACCAGACTTGCCAGTGGTGCAAGATTCTCGTTTGTTTTAGCAATTTTAGTCTCAGCAGTTAACCTGACGATTGGCACTATCTATGGTGCCATTGCCGGTTACTATGGTGGAACAGTTGACATCATTATGGAACGTATCACCGATATTTTAAGTGGTATTCCATTTATGGTTGTCACAGTACTTTTCCAATTACACTTATCTGGTAAAGTTGGAACAATTCCATCGCTGATATATGCCTTTGTGCTGACAGGATGGATAGGTATGTCCAGCAGGGTGCGTATGCAATTCTACAGGTTTAAAAACCAGGAATATGTTCTGGCGGCTAGAACTCTTGGAGCAAATGACTGGTCTATCATGTTTAAGCATATTTTCCCTAACTCTTTAGGTACAATCATTACAGGATCTATCTTAGTAATTCCAGGAGTTATCTTCTCAGAAACTTCATTGACTTATTTAGGTATTATTAACTTGGACTCTCCTACTATGTCTTCAATTGGTTCAATGCTGGCAAATGGACAATCTGTAATGAGCAGTTATCCACATATCATGTTATATCCGGCACTATTTATTGCCTTGCTGGAAACTTCATTTAACCTGTTCGGTAATGGCTTACGTGATGCGTTTAACCCATCACTGCGTGGAACGGAGGATTAGTATATGCAAAAGAAATTAGAAGTTAAGAATTTACAGATTTCATTCCGTACGCAACAAGGTATTTTAAAAGCTGTACGTGATATCAGCTTTGACTTATACAAAGGTGAAACCTTGGCTCTTGTTGGTGAATCAGGTTCTGGTAAATCAGTTACTAATCGCGCCATTATGGGTATCTTAGCAGGAAATGGAATCATTGAAGGTGGAGAAATCCTTTATGATGGAATGGATCTGGTTCAAATCAGTGAAGAAGACTTCCATAAATTAAGAGGCGATAAGATCGCAATGATTTTCCAGGACCCAATGAGTTCTTTAAACCTTATTATGAAAGTAGGAAAACAGCTGACTGAAGCAATGCTTTTAAAAAATGCTGCTTCAAGAAGAAATGCTAAAAAGATATTTGATGAAAAGCTGGCTTTATTAAACAAGAATATGGATGAGGTTAATCCAGAAGCAGCAGAAAAGAATAAGGAAGATTGTAAAATATTTGATAATTTTTCAGTTAATGCGACTAAGCTGGAAGCACTATTCAACGGCATTCATAAAGAAGCTGAAGAATTAAAGCTGGATATTGACAACTTTGTTTTCCTGGTTGAAAAAAGACAGAATGTAAGAGCTAAAGCCAGTCTTAAAGATTTCGTCAAAAGTTTGCCAAAAACCTATCATCCTAGAGTTTTGGCAGAAACTGATGAAGTTAAATCTCTGTATTCGCGCTTGTCAGATGATATCAATAAAGTTCATAAAAATGTAATGGCTGATACCACTGTTGGTATTTTGAAAAGAATTTCAGAATTGTTGGAAGCAGCTATTAACAAAGATAAACCAGATTTCTTCTGTTTAGGTTACTACTTTATGAAGAATCCAGATGCTAATGTTGTTGAAATGGATTTGCTGGAGTTAAATGAAATGGCGAAACGTTGTCTGAATGATGAATTCATGATTGATTTTGTCAAAAAAGGAAAAGCAGCTATTAAAAACAGTCACGATATTTCTATTGCGAAAAAACGTGACAATATGGAGCCGCTTCAAGAAGCGTTAGACTATTTCAGAACAGAAGAGATGGACGAAAAGAAGTCTAAAGAATTTGTTACTAAACTGACTCCATTGGTAAATGAGGCAATTGATCAGTTAGAAATTGTTAAAAACTCAACGGAATATACTTTTGGTTCAAGCATAAAACGTCATGTTGAAAAGTACTTTGATGGTTTAAAACAAAATGAAGTTGAAGCAAAACGCTATGCTAAAGATGAAGCAAAGTATAATAAGATCATTGCTAAAGGAAAAGCGCCAGATTGGAAGGTTATTCCAGCAGTTTACTTTGATACTAAATTAGGTGTTAATAATATTTGCGCTGTTATTGAGCATTTAATGGACAGCTATAGATTAGATTTTGAAAATGATGCTAATTTTGATGGCGAAGCAAAAATGACAGCTTTAGTAGATTATCTGAAAGAGCAGGCTAGTAAAATGGTATTTAAGATATCTAAGAAAATAGCTAAAGCCAGAGCTTTAAAACTGCTAGATGAAGTAGGTATTCCAGAGCCAGTTATCAGATATAACCAGTATCCATTTGAATTCTCAGGTGGTATGAGACAGCGTATTGTTATCGCAATTGCCTTGGCAGCTAATCCTGATATTCTGATCTGTGATGAACCTACAACAGCTTTAGACGTCACAATTCAGGCTCAGATTCTTGAGTTGATCAATAGATTAAAAAGAGAAAGAAATTTATCGGTTATCTTTATCACTCATAACTTAGGTGTTGTAGCTAACATGGCTGATAGAATTGCCGTTATGTATGCTGGTAAGATTGTTGAAAAAGGTAAATCAGAAGAAATCTTCTATAATCCTAAACATCCTTATACCTGGGCACTGTTATCTTCAATGCCTGATTTGGATACCAAGGATAAATTGGAAGCTATTCCAGGAACTCCGCCTAATATGATTTATCCACCAATAGGTGATGCTTTTGCACCTAGAAATAAATATGCTTTAGAAATTGACTTTGAGGTACAGCCACCAATGTTCAAAGTGTCAGATTCACATCAGGCTGCGACCTGGCTGTTACATCCAAGTGCACCAAAAATTGATCCGCCAAAGATCGTTACTGATCGTATTGAAAGAATGAGAAAGAAGGAGGAAGCTAGAAGTGGAAAATAGAGAAGTATTATTGTCCGTCCAAAATCTTGAACAATTCTTTAAAATTGGCAGAAAAGATCTGAAAGCTGTCAATGATGTAAGTTTCGATGTTTATAAGGGTGAAGTGTTTGGTTTGGTTGGTGAATCAGGATGTGGAAAAACTACAACTGGTCGTTCAATCATTCGCTTATATGACATCACTGGTGGTTCAGTCTACTTTAAAGGACAAAGAATTGCAGCTGGTATCAGAAGATACAAGGCAGCGATAAAAGAAGAAAGAAAAGCTTTAAAAGCTGACTTGAAAGAGTTAGCTGGTGACAGTGATGCTATGGCAGCTAGAAAAGCGGAAGCTAAAGAAAAGATTGAAAAATTAAATGCTGAAATCGCTTCAGCCAGACATGATCATAAAAACTGTAACAAGATTTATGCTCGTGCTGAAATGGAAAGAGTTGCTGCCCATTATGATGATTTAATCAGCAAAGCTGTGACTGCAGAAGAGAAAAGACAATTAGAAAAAGAGAAAACCGCTGAAATAAAATTAGCTAAAAAAGAACATTTTACTAATCGAATTCAAATGATTTTCCAAGATCCGATTGCTTCACTTGACCCACGTATGACAGTAAAGGAAACAATTGCTGAAGGTTTAAAAATTCGTGGTATAAAAGATAAGGAATATATTAAGCAGGAAGTATATAAGGTGTTAGATAAGGTTGGTCTTGTCTCTGAACATGCGACTAGATATCCTCATGAGTTCTCAGGAGGTCAAAGACAGCGTATTGGTATTGCAAGAGTAATCGTACTACATCCAGAGTTAATCATTGCTGATGAGCCTATAAGTGCCTTAGACGTATCAATCCAGGCTCAGGTTATCAACTTATTGAATGATTTAAGAAAAGATCTGGGCTTAACAATTCTGTTTATTGCTCATGACTTATCAGTAGTTAAATATTTCTCTGATAGAATTGGAGTAATGTATTATGGTAACCTGGTAGAGCTGGCTAGTTCAGATGAACTGTTTGCTCATCCAATGCATCCATATACCAGATCACTTTTATCAGCGATTCCGGTACCAGATCCTCGCAGTGAAAGAAATAGAAAACGTATTCTTTACAATCCTCTTGCTGATCATGATTATTCTGAGCAACAGCCAACATTCCGTGAAGTTGTTCCAGGACACTTCGTGCTATGCAACGATGAAGAGGAAGCAAAATATAAAAAGGAATTTAATCTGTGAGTAAAAGATTAAAAACTAATTTAATCAAGTATGGATTGACCAGTGCAATTTCATTATTTGTCACATACTCTTATGTATCAAATAAAGGTTTCCATATGGGAACCTTGGCTGATAAATATAAGTACTTGAGTGATGGATTTGCCATTCCTGGACTATTGCTTACATGCAGTGGTCTGCTTCTGATTATTAGTAATGAAGGAACATTTGATGGAGTAAGCTGGGGTATTAGATTTGCGATTAAAACATTAATTCCTTTTGGAAGACATGCGAAACAGGAAAGTTATGGTGACTTTGTGGAAAAAAGAAGAGGACAGAAAGTTAAAGGTTTCGGTTTTGTGTTTGTAGTTGGAGTTGTTAATCTAGTCATCAGTATTATATTCATGATTCTTTTCAATCAAGTGTTTAATCAATAGAATAAGGCAGTGAAATTTCACTGCCTCAGATTGTTGACAAACAGACTTTTTTAAAAAAGGTCTGTTTTCATTTGATCTCA
>CAYUXW010000011.1:0-49747 GCA_964449115.1 uncultured Erysipelotrichaceae bacterium
AAAGGTGATTTTTTCAGTCACCTTTTCACTTCTTTTGGTGCAGCCCCCAAAGTTTACCCCCAAATCCCCTAATCTTTTTTAATTACCCAAGAAAGGCTCGCAAAAGAGGCAAGCCCAGTAATATGAATGGAATATCTCATCAGCAAATCTGTATGGTCATCCCAACTGATCGAAATGGACATGAGATATTCAGAGCAATAGGTTTTAGAAAACCAACTACTATAAATATTCTACTGCAGTTTGCTAAAAGAATCTCTAATAAATCCGTTATTTACAGTGATGGTTCATTCTATTACAACCAGCTGGCTGAAGTATGCGAAAGTAAGTTAGTAAATTTAAAGACACATACTTCTTACAATAAGGTAGAACATTTAAATACTGCCAGTTATATTCATAGCTTAATAAAGAGAATGTTTGCTTACATTAAGAGTATTGCTACCAAGTATGTAAACAGGTATCTTTCGTTAATGATCTTTCTAAGAAGATTTGCTGATTCTAATGACAACGAAACATATCAACCATGATTGGTATATCAAAGTAGTTTAAATTTAGAGTTCCCTATGAGTATACCAGGTGTTATCAATTATTCTGTAGAGTTTATGATACCTAGGTATATTATTCGTTAATTAAGCAAATCTTTTTATAAACCGCTCATTTTAAGATAGTTGTAGAAAAATACCCTTAATCTTATTTTTATGCTTTAGCCTTATCTTTCTTAAAAACCACGACAATAAACAGCACTGCAGAAGCAACCAGAAAACCATAAACAAAAATATTATTTTCTTTTTTAGGTAAAAGGTTAATATGATAATCTATACCATACATTACTTCATTAGGATGAAGTTTTTGAAACTGTTCAATTTCTTCTTTTATTTCTACCATTTTTTCTTTTTGCTGTTTTAAAAAGTCTTCAACTGTTGGTAGTTGTGCAATATTTTGCACTTGATAATAATCTTCAATTAATTTATCACCATGAGAAAAAGGAATAACGTATTCTACACCATCATTTACATATGTCAACAGATAATCATATACAGAAATTCGATACAAATTGAATTCATCTTCTTTTGTTAGCCTCGACATTAAATCTATGGCATCCTTAAAAGCATTAGCTTTCCCGCCTATAGCTCCAAAAGAATATACGCCCTTTTCTTCGTACATTTCAATTAATATAATTCCTTTGTCATTATATTTAGTATAGAACAAAAATTCTTTCTTATCGTTCTTTATCTTTAGTTCCTCTAAATTTTTTATTTCGTTATCTATTAGCAAGTATAAATTAAGTGTACTATATCTTAATCCATTTGATACATCACATTCCTTTATTTCTGATTTATTTTCAAACAAATCAGAATATTCCGCTTCCATAAATGAAGTTATTAAGTCCCATTCTTTAAAGATTTCTTGCCTCATTGAATCTGGAGCCTCTTCAGCTTTTGTATTTATAGGGAAAACAAGAAATGAAAATAAGCAAAATATTATAAATAATCTTTTCTTCATATAAGCCTCCTGTCTTTTTAATTTAATTAATAGATATTATAAACTGTTTGGTACCACTCAAAACTATAAGCACTATAGTTAACAAATGTATTGTAATTTAAAATATAAGTGGTTCCAACAGCAGGATCCATATAATAAACCATATTATTTGAACTATTATACCCCTTTAAAGCAACTACATGACCAGTATTGTTTGTAGAAGAAGTATCTTTCCATTCCACAACTACAGCAGCACTATAACCATCAATCTGTTGCATAATCTGATTAAAAGTAAGGTATCCCGTGATAGCAGTTGAGTGACTTTGATTATAAGCGATAAAACCTCTTCTAATTTCGTAAATAGTAGCTGTTCTATCATAAGTAACTCCACAAGCATTTCTATACTGAACATAAGTAATCAAATACCCTTTAGAATGAAGAATTGCAGTCCCTACCGCAACCCAACATGTGTTAGAGTTAGATTGTTGGAAATTCGGAACAGATAAAACTCTATAGTTAGAATACGCTTTAATTTCGCAATCACTTTTATCAATAATACAAAAGCAAAGGAAAAATGACATTAAGAGTAAAAGTACTTTTTTCATAATAATACGACCTCCTTTATATGAAATTAAAAGTATGTATAAATAATAATTCTAGCTTCATTTGGGTTTAACACCTTTTTATAAAAGAACAACATAAAATTTATTCTTATGTAGCCTAATATTATTGCCTTTATATGCTTATCTGCTACCTAATTAAATTATAAAATACAACAATATTCTTGTAAATAAAAAAGTAAAATAAAAACGCTTAATTAACCAATAATATACCTGTGTCCATAAAAAGACCCATAGATAAAGAAAAAAATGAAGTATGTTATTACTGGAAGAGGTACATAACATATGAAACAACAGGAATTATTGAAAACATTGGCTCAATTATCCGAAAACCAAAGAAAAAGATTAGAAATTTGGTTGAAGGATCAGTTCAATCTTAATGAAGAACTCAAGAACACCAGACCACCAGTCTGCCCACACTGTCATAAGGAAAGTCGAATGATAAAAAAAGGTATCCTGAACAACAAGCAAAGATACCAGTGTAAGGAGTGTGGAAAATTATTCATATATGACAGTCAGACAATTACATCATATATGAAGATAAAGAAAGATGTCTTTTATGAAATAGTTTTGGACACTCTGAATGGATGTTCACTTAAATCAACAGCACCATACTTGATCTGTCTGTAAAAACAGTTTTCTTCAGTCAACATAAGTTTCTATGCTTTCTACAGGAATATCTTGGCAGAGAAAACCAGTCAATCTCAAACATTGTGAAAACAAAAGAAGCATTTAACCTTGCAAGTGAAAAAGTAACCGGAAAAATAGCAAGAAAGGCTCGCAAAAGAGGCAAGCCCAGTAATATAAGGGGAATATCTCATCATCAAGTCTGTATAATCACCTCAACTGATCGAAATGGACATGAGATATTCAGGGCAATCGGTTTTGGAAAACCAACTACTATAAATATTCTACTACATTTCGCTAAAAGAATCTCTAATAAATCAGTTATTTACAGTGATGGTTCATTCTGTTACAACCAGCTGGCTGAAGCAAGTGAAAGTAAACTGGTAAATTTAAAGACACATACTTCTTACAACAAGGTAGAACATTTAAATACTGCCAGTTATATTCATAGCTTAATAAAGAGAATGTTTGCTTACATTAAGAGTGTCGCTACCAAGTATATAAACAGATATCTTTCGTTAGTAGTTTTTTTAAGAAGATTTGCCGATACCGATGACAACGAAAAGATACCGGCTATGATTGGTTTATCAAAGTGGTTTAAATTTAGAGTTACCTATGAGTATACCAGGTGTTATCAATTATTCTGTAGCGTATAAAACACCTAGGTATATTATTCGTTAATTAAGCGTAGAAAAAAGTAAAATACTTGAATTAAAAAACTTATTTCCGATTTTTAAATCGTCCGGAAATAAGCCTTATAAAAAGGTACATTAAAATCATACATGAATAATAAATGTTCTTGCTTTTACTTTGAAATCCTTATAAATAGTTTTTTATATGCTGGTTCATACTTCTTTGCTATATTTGGATTTTCTTTATCATATTCAGATAAAGCTTTTTGTAGTATCGATGTACATTTTTTCATATTTGTCAATTTTTTCTTTTTAAAATGAATCTATACCATCTTTTATATACTTCTTTCTTTCATGTAGTATCTGCTGTAATAATGGCTTCATACTCTGGTAGTGCTTGTCACAATAATGTTCAATACCAGTTGTTAAATATCTTAAGATATGGTCATTATATTCTATATGTATATGATTATCGATACTATAATATGGTTTGAAATAATTATGAACTAGGTAATTATTAAATCATTCTAATAACTTTATTGTCTCTTCTTGTTTATTTAATCTTTTATGTGTACCTAAATAATATGATGCATCTTCAGTTGATATGATATGTAACCATTTGGCTTTCCAATTACTTTCCAACCTGATTCATCAGCACCTACTACATATGAATTTAAAATATCTACTAAAATATAATCTATATACTTTGAAACCAAACAAGATACATTTTTTATTCAGGTGACTGTTTATTCATTATAGCCTCCATTATCTTCCCTTAATATCTTGCTTTTATCTAGCAGCCCGAGCATCCAGCTGGATTATCACTAACCATTTCCTGCAGATAACAATCATATATGTCTTTCAATTCTGCTATCTGCCCTTTTGTCAGTTCCTCATAACTGTCAAAATGTGATTCAACTGTTCTTCTGTGAGCACCAATAACTTCTCCATCTTTTACAAATATCAACATTGAAGCAACGATTTTTAAAACTCCATTGTCATCAACTTCGCTGATTTCAGAAAAGTCTACCTCGCTCATCAGCAGCACTTTTGAAACTTCTTTATACAAAGCAGCAAGTTGGCTGTCAACTCCATTTTCATAGTCTTCTCTAGCCTGCTTGATACTGAAATAATAGATTCTCATTCCGGGATACTGGTTGACAGCATCAATTAAAACCGGTAATGCTCTTCGACACCAACTACACTCTGGCCAGCCAAAATAGATAACATGAGTACCGTTAATCAAAGAATCTATAACTTCCTGTTGTTCAATATATTTTATTGAATTGTTTTCGTCAATTTCTATGGTCGTTATTGTTTTACCGCTCTCATTTAATTGGCCGTTGATACTTTCATATTCTTCTTTAAATCTAATATTATCAGTTTTAATATCATCAGTCTTACAACCGATTAAAGAAAGCAATATAAAAAACAATAGTAGAATAATCTTTAATTTTCTCATTTGTTTTCCTTCTTTAAACTCAAAAGACTATCAACAGCATGATCAAAACTTATCGGATTATTAAAACAATAAGAGCCAGCTACCAAACAATCACAATGATGCTCGATGGCTTTTTTACCATTTTCATAATTGATGCCACCATCTATCTGTATTAAATAATTCAAATCATTTTCTATACGATAATTATGTAACCAGTCACATTTACTCAACATTTCAGGCATAAATTTCTGCCCACCAAAACCAGGTTCAACAGACATAACTAAAACCATATCTATCTTATGTAAAACGGGTTCTAATACTTCTACTGGAGTGGCAGGTTTAACTGAAACACCTGCCTTCATGCCTTTAGCGTGAATCTTATCAATAACCGCATTGCACTCATCCAGATTCTCAACTGCTTCATAGTGGAATGTCAGCATATCAACTCGAGCTTTATCAAAGTAATCAACCGTTTTTAATGGATTGGCTACCATGATATGTACATCAATAAACTTATCAGTAATCGTACATACTTGTTCTAAAATTTGTGGACCAAAAGATAAATTTGGAACAAAGTTGCCATCCATGACATCATAATGCAGCCACTGCGCATTTGATTTATTAAACATTTCAATATCTTTTTCAAGATTTAAAAAATTAGCCGACAACAGTGAAGGCGATACAATAATCATAATTCCCACTCCTTTCTTTGGTTGCACAAAGGTACAACATCTAAATAGTTTTTATATCTTAAAGACGAAACGATTCCATCTTCAACACCTTTTTTAATAGCACAATCAGGCTCATTAATATGCTGGCAATCATTAAAGCGACAGTGCCCTTCCACTTTAAAGTCTTTAATCTTTTCAATCAGAACTTTAGAATCAATTCTGGAAAAATCCAGTGATGAAAAACCTGGAGTATCAGCCAGCCAGCCACCAGCAACCTGAAACAGCTCAGTATGTCTGGTCGTATGTTTGCCTCGTCCTAAAGCTTTGGATATTTCCTGAGTATGTAAAGCGAAACTTTTATCCAACCTGTTCAACAGGCTGCTTTTACCTACTCCTGATTGGCCTGCCAAAACAGTTACCTTATCTTTTAAGGCTTCTTTTAATTTAGTTAAATCATCACCAAAACCGGTACAGATTACTTTATAGCCTGACTTTTTATAATCTTCAATATATTTATAGATTTCAGCGGACTGTTCAATCAAATCCATCTTTGTAATTACAATAACTGGTTCAATATCATTATAACTTATTAAAAATATCAGTCTATCTACCAGGATATTGGAAAAGTCAGGTTCCACAGCACTCATCACAATCATTGCCTGATCGACATTGGTGATAGCTGGTCGATACATCTGATTTCTTCTTTCTAAAATCCTCTGAATACAATATTTTTCATCAATAAGTTCAAATTCTACCTGATCTCCAACAAATGGTCTATCCTGCAAGCGGACTTTCCCCATTGCCAGTGAATCATATTCTTTGCCTTCACTGTAAACCGTATATTGGTTAGAGACAATTTTTATAATCTTACCAATCATATCAGTAATAACTCAAAGTTATGACCACTCCATCTGTTTGAACATAATATGTTCCCCAGCTTGGACTGCAGCCTACAACTGTACCTGGTGGAATAATGTAGTCACCATTTTCATCCAGGTTATCTTCGATATTAAGCTGACTCAGCATAACTTTCGCTCCCATTTCTTCCAACATTGTCTTAGCTTCATTTACATTCATTCCTTCAATACTTAAAGGAATCATAAATGAAACATCTGTAGCAACATCAAAATTGATAATTTTCTTATCTGTCGGATCTAAAATCATTCCTTCATATAAACTCTGGAAGATTATTTCATCCTTTTTATGTTCCTTACTTTCAACTAAAGAGACTACTACTTCAAAACCTGCCAATTCCAACATTGGTTTAACTGTATTGATATCCATACCTACATAGTTTTCAATCTTGAATTTCTTACCTAATGAAACTGTCAGTACAACACCACTTTGTTTTGCAACTTCTGTTCCAGCAGCTGGTGATATAGAGAAAACAATACCTTTTTCATAATCGAAAGTGGCTTCATAATTGATTGAGTCAACTTTAAGGCCTTGTGATTCAAGCAATATCACCGCATCTTCAACATCATACATGATGACATTAGGAATCCTTATCCTCTCTTTATTAAGCCCCAATCCATTAGTTAAACTAATCAGCAAAAATAAGATTACTAAAGCTAAAATACTGGCTCCACCTATGGCAAAAGCATTCATGTAATCTACATTCTTTTTCTTTTTCTTCTTTATCAGTTGAGGTCTTTTTTGTTTTTTAGCTTCTTCTAACTTCTTCTTTTCTTCAACTTCTTTTAAATCCAGCTTTGGTTCATAATAACGAGCCAAATCCAAACAGGTAACCAGGTCATTATACATTTCCATAGCGGTTTTATATCTCAAATCAATTTTTCTAGCTGTTGATTTAGTAACGATATTTTCTACTGACTGTGGAATCTGTAAGTTGAAATCTATGACACCAGGTACATCATTATGCATATGTTTAAGAGCAACCTCTACTGCTGTTTCACTATGATAAGGAACATCTCCAGTAAGCAACTCATAAAATACAATTCCCAACGAATAAATATCCGCTTGAATCTGTACTGGTTTACCTTGAGCAAGTTCGGGAGCCATATAATGAACTGAACCGATGACTGTATCAGTTTTAGTTATATCAGAAACACCAACTATTGAAGCGATACCGAAATCGGACAATTTTACTGTTCCATCATCCTTCACCAACACATTTTGTGATTTTATATCACGATGAATGATGCCCATCTTATGAGCATGTTCAACTGCCGAAACCAGTTGCTTCATTATATTTACTGCTTCATCAATAGGGATGTTTCCTCTGGAACGAATCAGCTGCTTTAAAGTTTTACTATGGACATATTCCATAACAATATAGTGCTTGCCATCATGCTGTCCAACATCAAAAACTTCAACAATATTAGGATGTGAGGTAGAAGTAATAGCCAGAGCTTCTCTTTTAAATCTAGTCAGATTTACTGGATCACTTGCTAAATCTCCTCTTAAAACCTTGACTGCAACTTCGCGCTTCAAAATAGAGTCAATAGCTAAATATACATCAGCCATGCCTCCTTCACCAATTTTCTTAACTACTATATATCTATTTCCAATCATTTCAGCCATAACTATTACCTCTGATAAATCAAGGCAGTAATATTATCTAAACCGCCTGCATCATTAGCCTTTTTGATCAGCTTTTTAACTTTATTCTCTATAGAACTTCTAGACAGCATAATTTCCTTAATATCTTCATCAGCAACAAAACCATGCAATCCATCAGAACATAGCAGAATAGCCTTATATTCCTGACTGATTTCAAAAACATCAGCTTCAACTTTCGGAAAAACTCCTATTGCCTTGGAAATAACATTTTTACCTACCATCTGTTTAGCCAGATCTTCTGTCAGATTATGCTTTTTAATTAAATCGTTAATCAGGGTATGATCTTCAGTGACTTGAACCAATTCACCATCCTTGGTAATAATATAACCTCTTGAATCACCAACATTGGCAATTAAAGTACAGTCATCATCAACATAAGCTGCTATCAGGGTCGTTCCCATGCCTTTGCAGTTATCGTCCTCAAGACCTTTTTTAAAAACTGCCAGATTGGTAACATCAATTGCATTGTGCATTTTTTTAACCTGGTTTTCCGCTTTATAATCACCATTGAAATATGACGCCATCACCTTTGTGGCTAAATCAGCGGCAACTTCTCCAGCATTATTTCCACCAATTCCATCACAGACAACTCCAAGAAAAAGCTTTTCATTATCCACAATAACGAAACTGTCTTGATTTACTTTTCTTAGTCTTCCAGTATCGGTTAAACCATAACTACTCATTAATTCTTTTTCCTTTCGTATTTACTTCTCAGCTGTCCACAGGCAGCATCAATATCATCGCCCATTTTCTGGCGAAGTGTACATCTTACATTTTTACGCATTAATTTATCATAAAATATCATGGCACTTTTATAATCAGTTGAAACATAACCACTTTCATCAACATTATTATAGGGAATCAAATTGACATAGACATCAAATTGTTTAGTCAACTCGGCAAGCTCTTCAACACACTTGTCAGTATCATTAATCCCTTTTAACAGTATGTATTCAAAAGACAGTCTTCTGTTATTTTTACTGGTATAATAGTTCAGTGCCTTCATCAGTTCAGCTAGTGGATAGGCTTTATTGACCGGCATAATCTGATTTCTTATTTCATCATTTGGAGCATGCAGGGAAATTGCCAGATTATATTGCGTTTTTGCATCAGCAATTTTTTTTATTCCCTCAACTAAGCCACAGGTAGAAATCGTTATGTGTCTGGCACCAATTCCCAGTCCTAAATCATGATTAACAGTATCTAAAAAATTTAAAACATTGTCATAGTTATCAAATGGCTCGCCTGTCCCCATAACGACAATATGAGAAATTCTCTTTTTAAGTTCATCGATATCTTTTTGAACAGTTAAGACCTGTAGAACCATTTCTCCACTGGTTAAATCTCTTTGTTTTTTCAACAAGCCACTGGCACAGAAAGTACAGCCCATATTACATCCTACCTGACTGCTGATGCAGATGGTGTTGCCATAATCATATTGCATCAAGACTGCCTCTATACTGCTGCCATCAGCCAGTTTGAATAAATATTTTCTGGTTGAATCTTTACTTACCTGCAGCTGTAAAGTTTCAAGCACTCCAATCGAATAGTTTTCCTTTAAAAACTGTCTCAGGTTTTTGCTTATATCTGTCATCTGTTCAAAGCTAATGACTCTTTTACGATATAACCACGAAAAAATCTGATTCGCATTATATTTTTTAAAACCATTGACTAAACACATCTCTACCAGCTGGTCATAACTAAAGTCATAAATCGATTTCATAAACTATCCTCTTAAATATTGTACCATACAATGATATTTTTTAAACCAAAAGAAAACTCCAGATTAAACTGGAGTTTCATTGTTTCTAAATATCGAATATTAGATAGAAGCCAAGTATTTGATTGTTTTAACCATCTGGCAAGTATAACTCATTTCATTGTCATACCAAGCAGCAACCTGTACATGATAAGTGTCATCATCTACTTTAGCTACCATTGTCTGGTTAGCATCAAATAATGAACCGTATGTCATACCGATAGTATCTGAAGATACTAATTTTTCTTCAGTGTAGCCATAAGAATCATCAGCTGCAGCCTTGTTAGCAGCATTTACAGATTCAACAGTAATGTCTTTTCCTTTTACAACAGCATGTAAAATTGTGATAGAACCAGTAACTGTAGGAACACGTTGAGCAGCACCAATTAATTTTCCAGCTAATTCTGGAATAACATTAGCGATAGCTTTAGCAGCACCTGTAGTATTTGGAACAATATTAGCAGCGCCAGCTCTTGCTCTTTGTAAATCACCTTTTCTATGTGGTCCATCTAAAATCATCTGGTCACCAGTGTAAGCATGAACAGTTGTCATGATACCTGATTGAATTGGAGCATAATCGTTTAATGCTTTAACCATTGGAGCTAAGCAGTTTGTAGTACAGCTTGCTGCTGAAATAATTGTATCTTCAGCTTTTAAGATCTTATGGTTTACATTGTAAACAATTGTTGGTAAATCATTTCCTGCAGGAGCTGAGATAACAACCTTTTTAGCACCAGCATCAATATGTGCCTGTGATTTTGCTTTTGATGTATAGAATCCTGTACATTCTAAAACTACATCAACATCTAATTCTTTCCAAGGTAAATCTTTTGCATTTGGCATTGAATAGATAGTAATTTCTTCGCCATCTACAGTGATTGAACCAGGAACTTTAATTGTTTTTCCATCTTCTTCGTATACAGGCTCTTTAGAAGTTACAGTGTGTTTATTTTCTCCGAAAACTCCACAATAACCACCCTGAGCAGTGTCATACTTTAATAAATGAGCTAACATAGCTGG
Source organism: uncultured Erysipelotrichaceae bacterium (assembly GCA_964449115.1). GTDB lineage: Bacteria > Bacillota_I > Bacilli_A > Erysipelotrichales > Erysipelotrichaceae > UBA1783. The sequence goes on from CAYUXW010000011.1 coordinate 10,833, forward strand.
ACTTGTTAAGTCGTTGATAGCTACGATATCATAACCTTCTGCTCCGAACATTTGTCTGAATGCTAAACGACCGATACGTCCGAAACCATTAATAGCAACTTTAACCATTTTTAATCCTCCTATAGTCTATTTTGTTACATATAAATTATATGTTTTTACTATTTAAAAGTCAATTTTAACATAGTATATTTAATATATTTTTCACAATTGCTATTTCAGATTATTGCTTTCATCTCAATGATTTTTAAGTGCTTTAAAACAGCTGATATTTTAAAAACCTGATGACATCTGATTACTTAAAAATACTTGCTTCTTGACTTTTTTAACAAAAATAAAATTAATCTCTACCGAAAATATCCCTTGTATAGACCTTTTCTACCACATCTGATAACTGCTTTTCAAATCTATTGGCAATTATGACATCACATATGTTTTTGAACTCAACGATATCATCTATTACTTTACTATCATAAAATGTATCATCATCAAGTGTAGGTTCATATATAACCAATCTGACACCCTTTTCTTTTAGTCTATTCATTACTCCCTGAATTGCACTGTATCTGAAGTTATCGGAATTGCTTTTCATCGTAAGTCGATATATTCCAACAACATATTCCTTCTTTTTTTCCGCCTTATAAAAGCCTGCTTTTTCAAGAACTCTTTGAGCGATGAAATCTTTTCTTGTTTCATTACTTTCAACTATCGCACTGATCATATTTTCAGGAATGTTCTTATAATCAGCTAATAGCTGCTTAGTATCTTTTGGCAGGCAATAACCTCCATAACCAAAAGATGGATTATTATAGTAATCACCTATTCTCGGATCTAAAGAAACCCCTTTAATAATCTGCTTGGTATTTAGTCCCTTTGATTCAGCATAGCTATCCAACTCATTAAAAAAAGCAACTCGTAAAGCCAGATAGGTGTTAGAAAACAGTTTAACTGCTTCTGCTTCTGTTGAGCCCATAAATAAAACTTCAACATCATCTTTAATGGCAGCTTTTTTTAATAGCTGGGCAAAAGCACAGGCTACATCTTTATTTTCTTTATTGGAACCGACTATTATTCTGCTTGGATACAGATTATCATATAGGGCCTTTGATTCTCTTAAAAATTCTGGGCTGAATATGATATTCTTTTTCCCATATCTTTCAGTTATCTTTTTGGTATAACCGATTGGAATTGTTGATTTTATAACAATCGGTACTTCTGGATTAACCTGCATAACCTGTTCAACGGCACTTTCAACAGCCGAAGTATCAAAATACTCTATTACCTCATCATAGTTGGTAGAAGTGGCGACAATAACAAAATCAGCAAGCTTAAATGCTTCCTTACCATCCAGGACCGCTGTTAAGTCTAATACTTTTTCTTTAAAATATTTCTCTATATATTCATCCCTGATAGGAGAAATTCTTAAGTTGATATTGTCTACTTTTTCCTTGCTGATATCAACAGCGATGACTTTGTTAGCTGTCGAAAGTAATGTAGCTAGACTCAACCCAACATATCCTGTTCCCACAATGACTATAGTATTTTTATTATCCTGAATCATCTTTTTATCCTCACCTTTTTATTTAAATTTTTGTTTTAAAGTATTCAATGGTTTTATCCAGTCCCTCACTTAAAGACACTTCAGGTTGCCAATTCAATTTTTTCTTTGCCAGTTGTATTGCTGGTCTTCTTTTTACAGGATCATCAGCAGGCAAATCTCTATATACAATTTTAGATTCAGAACCTGTTTTTTCTATAATCATCTCTGCAAGTTCATTTATTGTCATTTCAACAGGATTTCCTAAATTGACAGGCCCATTAAAATCATCCTGTTCCATCATTTTTATCAGTCCATCAACCAGATCATCAACATAACAAAAACTTCTGGTTTGAGATCCATCACCATAAACAGTAATATCAACATTTTTTAGTGCCTGAATTATAAAGTTAGAAACAACTCTGCCATCATTTTCCAGCATATTAGGTCCATAGGTATTGAAAATACGAACTACTCGAATATCGACACCATATTGTCTCTGATAATCAAAAAACAACGTTTCAGCAATTCGTTTTCCTTCATCATAACAGGCTCTTGGCCCGATGGTATTGACATTTCCTCTATAATCTTCTGTTTGCGGATGAATTAATGGGTCTCCATATATTTCACTTGTGCTGGCCTGTAAAACTCTTGCCCCGACATTTTTCGCCAGTTCTAAAACATTTAAGGCTCCTAAAAAGCTGGTTTTAGCAGTCTTTATCGGATCGTACTGATAATGAACCGGACTGGCTGGACAGGCAAGATTGTATATTTCATCAACATCTAAATCAATCGGATTTATGATATCAGCATTGATGAATTCAAAATTTTCATTATCAAGAAAACTTTTGATGTTGTCATAAGTTCCCGTAAATAAATTATCAAGGCATATTACCTTCTTGCCCTGCTGTAAAAGTCTTTTGCACAAATGTGATCCAATGAATCCTGCACCACCTGTAACTAATATTTTTTTCATAATCTTTACTTCTTCCTCAATTACTTTTAATGAAATGCTTTATGTTTTATTTTTGTCACCTATTTTTCTAATTATTATTGCTATCAATAGGGCAACAGGAAAAATTGTTAGAGAAACTACAATGCTTCTATTTATCTCAGGGTTAATAGCAAAAACTATATTCGCAATAACCGCAACTATTATTGTCACAACCAGCAGGTAAGTTGCTCCTACATAATCGTATTCTTCTATTGGCTTAAATAATGGTTTTTTCATATTTTTCCTCTCTTTTTGTTTACATTTTCATTATACAACTAACCGATTTCATTGTCTAAATGTTATACAAAAAACAGACCACAGGGTCTGTTTAGTGAATGATTCTTAAAATTATATTTTAGTAGTTTTCTACATGAAGCATAAAATATGCTTGGGAATGATCACATACTGGACATACTTCTGGAGCAACTTTTCCAAAATATAAATGCCCACAGTTTCTACAAATCCAGGTATTTTCATCAACCTTCTGGAACACTTCGCCCTTTTTAATATTTTCAGCTAATTTACGATATCTTTCTTCATGATGCTTTTCAATCTCTGCTACACCTTCCATCTGTTCAGCAATTCTGATAAAGCCTTCTTCTCTAGCTGTAGCAGCCATTTCCTTATACATGGTAGTCCACTCGTAATTTTCACCTTCAGCAGCATCTAAAAGGTTTTCTAATGTTGAACCAATACCTTCTAAGTGTTTATACCATAATTCAGCATGCTCTTTTTCATTTCCAGCAGTTTCTAAAAAGATAGCAGCAATCTGTTCATAGCCTTCCTTTTTTGCCTTTGAAGCATAATAAGTATATTTATTTCTTGCTTGTGATTCACCTGAAAATGCTTCCCATAAGTTTTTTTCTGTTTTTGATCCTTTTAATTTCATAATAACCTCCCTATTAATAGTTCAAATCGTTAATATATAATGCCTTATTAAGCAAATTAAACCCTTCACTGGTGGTTGTAATATTACTTTCATAAAGCTTATTGAATAATTCAAAATCGTTAATTCTAGCCACATATCTATTGACTGACTTATAGCTGACAGAAGGATAGGCTTTGGTTAAATCCTCATGTTCTGAAACATAAACCTGAATACTCTTTTTCCTTCTTAATACGTAACATAACAGCCTGGTTAAAGCCAAACCATCTAAATAAATAATCTCCTCAACTACAATTTTACTGCTTTCAATATAATAAATCATATATCCTTTACATACAGACTGTTCATCATAAAAGGCTACAAGATTGTATCTTTTGATTTGCAGTAAATCAATTAAATTCATATAGTAGTTATAATCCCTTAATAAATAACCATTAAAGTTTATAATAAAGGCCTCATAAACATCAACCAGGTCTTTAATTTTAAAACTTCTGCTGACACCAGAATAAGAACTGTTTTTTAAATGCGAACGAGATATTGTATATAGTCTTTGATTATATATCGGTTCAAAACCATACCTTTCATATTCAGCTGGAGTTTTTGTTGGCACAATTGTAACCAGAGTTTTATATTTCTGATGTTCAAAGACTTCATCCTTTAAAGCATCATAATATTTGATTCCCTTGCTTCTATCATAAAAATGACCAAAAACAACCGATGCTGACAGTCTTTTATCATGCAATATCATTGGATGATAGTTGGTCTGCATTGAAGCCACCACCGAACCATTGACATCATTGACTAAAACATTTTCTGGGATAAAGGCATTAATAAAATATTCATCCTGACTTTCAAAATTAGGGACTCCACTTTTGGTATATAAGTCGAAAATCGCTCTTTTATCTTCTTCTTTTCCTCTTCTAATCATAACTATCCTACAAATTATTCTTTAATTTCTTTTTCTGTATACTCAGCATTGATAACATCACTGCTTACTTTATTATAATGTCTCTGTGGATCTTTTTGTATTTCTTCTTTAACTTTTTTTGATTCAATTGCTACTCTTATAAAGAGTAAAACCGCTCCGATTAAAACAATCAAGACAAACCATTTGATAATTGGCCACAATAAAACTGTAACAGCTATAACAGCCAAGGTATAAATAATTGAAAATAATGTATCTTTACTCATTTATTTCCTCCAATTCTTTTTCTCGTTCTACGTATTTTTCTTTTAAAGCCAAAATTTTATTAAAGCGATGTCTTATTCCTGATTTGCTCAGGGAAACACCTGTTCTATTTTTATACTCCTGAGCCAATTCATTTAAAGAAGCATCCTGCAGTTCCATTCTTAGCATAGCTACTTCCAGATCTTCTTCTTTTAATAAATGCTCAAGTTTTTTATCCAGTAAATATTGTATTGCCTCAATTTGTTTTTTAGCTACCGCTAAAGTTCTTTGAGCATTGGCAATCTCAACATTTTCCAGTCTTTGTATGCTGTTGTACATATCACGGTTTATTCTTATCTCTTCAAACTCCATCATAGCATCATTAGCGCCAACAAGTATCAGAAAATCAGCAATATCTTGTCCAACTTTAATATAAACGATTTTTTTGTTTCTTCTTTCCATTTTTTTGGCAGCTATTCTGAATTTGGCTAATAACTTAATCAGAAAATCTGCATGCTCTTCACTGTTTGCTGTAATTTCCAGATGATAGTTGACACTGGAAGGCCTGTTAATAGAACCGGTAGCCAAAAAAGTCCCAGCAACATATGCTCTTATCATTTCATCTGTAACCAAAAACATCATGCGAGGATGATCCTGTAAACCTCTATCTGTCCATAGGTCCAAATCATACAATATCTCTTTTACTTTTTCATTTACTGTAATACGATAGATATTTCTTTTATGCAATCTTTGTTGTTTGATAACTGAAAGTTGGCTTGTAACATCATAAAGATCTCTTAAATCTACAGCTGCCCTTTTAGCAATATTGCTGTTGGAAGTTTTTAAAGTTAATGATATACCTTTGTTAGAAATCCCTATACTGGCTAAAGATTGAAGCAAACCAGAAAGAAGACCTCTTTTATGGTCCTCATCTAATTGTAGTCTGGTTATTTCATCCTTTACTTTTGCTGCAAATGACATTTACATATCCCTCATAATTTCTAAAAAACTATCCCTCACTTTTATTGGATCATGTCTTACCAGGTTTTTTTCAAAATTTAACAGACTGTGATAATAAACTTTATACTTATGCTGCTGATTGGCCAATTTAACAATTTCCGCTTCTTCTAAAGAATAGCTTTTGATAACCTCTTCTGGGAAAACATCTGAACTTAAAACTACAGCATCCACAATTTCAGCTCCGATATGGTTATGGATAGCTTGAACATGCTGTTCTACTGTATAGTTATCAGTCTCTCCCTTTTCAGTCATAATATTACAATAATATATTACTTTTCCCTTACATTTACATAGCGCTTTTCTAATATCATCAATAATCAGATTTGGAAGTATTGAGGTAAAAAGTGAGCCAATACCTACAATAATATAATCTGCTTCTTCAATAGCCTTTAATAGCTGTGGATAAGTATTAACCTGCTCATCATAAAAGACTCTTTTTACCTGTCTATTGCTTTCTCTAATTTGAGTTTCACCGGAAACAGTACTTCCATCCATCATATGGGCTTTTAAGGTTACTGATTGAATGGTGCTGGGATATACTCTCCCTTTAACTTTTAAAATTTTGCACAATTCAACCACCGCACGATAAAAATCATTCCCATCAATAGCTAAAGCTGAAATTATTATATTCCCTAAATTATGTCCTGCTAATTGCCCAGCATGAGAATCAAAACGATAGTTCATCATCTTGGTCATCAAATCTTCACTATCAGCCAAGGCAACCATGACGTTTCTGACATCGCCCATAGCAGGTAAATTAAAAAAGTTTCTAAGTTGCCCTGTTGAACCACCATCATCAGCTGTCGCAACAACTGTCGATAGCTCAATTTCATTTATTTGTTTTAAACCCTTCAAAAGAGCTGATTGACCAGTTCCTCCTCCGATACATAGTACTTTTTTCATTCTAATTCACCTCTTAAATTATAACACAATTACATCATTTCAAAAATATACTTGCACTAACAAAAACCCACCATTTAATGATGGGTTTAATTATTAATCTTTTTGAATTATTTCATTATTCAATATCTGTTGAATCATGGCTTTAGCTTCTTTTAATGGTCCTTCATGCAAGATGACAACACTATAAGTTAAACCACTGTTTTGCCCTAAGGCATAGCTTGTTCTAGAGGCTCCAGAGCCTGTCAGGTTATGTTTAATAACGCTCCAGGTAGCCATATCATTTAACTGCATCTGAGCTAAGGCATAAATTGAGTCTACTGTAATGTCGGTAAAGAATGTTCCTTCAACTGCTTTCAATATCTCAGAAATATTTGTAATAGTTGAAACAGAAGTTGCCTGTTTAATCAAGGCTTCTAACACAATTCCCTGATGCTCATTTCTACCATAGTCTCCAATCTGAGTTCCATCTGGTTTATAGCCTTTTCTTTCTCTGGTATATCCTAGAACCTGTGATCCTGTTAAAGTTATTATCCCTTCTGGAAATTCAGCATAACCGACTTCTGACATCGTTTCTATATCAAAACAGGCATTAGTTGTAAAATAATAAGGATTATTAATTTCAAGACCACCCATAGCATCAATTATTTTAACAATCGATAGAAAGTTTACTCTAAAGAAATAGTTGACCTTGATACCAAACAGGGCGTTGATTGTCTGTTGCCAGGTACTGATACTATAGACAGTCGCATGAGTTAATTTATCCATACATCCGCTATCACCCCATAAAGCGACATAGGAGTCACGAGGAATAGTTATAATCAAAACCTGTTTTGTGACTGGATTAAATACTGCCAGCATATTAACGTCCGTTCTTCCTGCACCTCTGCTAGTGAAAAGGGTATTATAATTTCTACTATCAGAACCTCCTATCAGAACAATAAATGGTTCTGTTGTAATATTTCCAATACTGGCGCTATCATAATCTAAACTTATTTTTTGAGTACAGGTGTAAATAACCCTTGTATCCTCCTTAAAAGTAAGGAAGTCATCATTTTCAGAAACAATTTCTACATAAGATTCATTAAGCATAATAGCATCGACTTCACCAGCATAAAGTGCTTCTACGATTGAATAAATATCCTCATAAGCCTTGCTTTCTACCGGCTCTCCTTCAAACTCTCTGTTGATAACCTTTAAAGCATAGTCCTGATATTCAGCATCCAGTTGTGATTGAATACCGATGATTTTTCCCTGCAAGTCATAAATTTCCATAAACTCACTTTCATTTAAGACATACACATTTATCATCAGATCTCCTTCAGTAGGCACTTCAATCCACATTCTTTCCAGCTGACCTTTATAATCAGGAACTATTATATTAGCCATAGCTAAAGCATACGCTAACGCGACACATAGAATAGATTGAAGTATCTTATTTAAATTATTTACATTCGGTAAAAAAGCAAAAATAGAGAAAAATACATTGACCCCAATTAATCCATAACGAAGATAGTCAATATACTTTGTCGGCAAAAAAGTATAAGAACTGACCAGATCATAAAGTCTTTTAGAGTGAAACATTACTCCTATCATAACAACCATAGAAATAATATAGATTACCCATTTGACAATCTTTTTTCTTTTCATCTTTTCTTGATTCTTTTCTGATTCTGTCTTTAAATTTTTATCATTATTTGAGTTCATAATTTCAATTTCCTGCTCTGATAAATCGTTTTCTATCGCTTCATCAACTGAAAATTGGATACCATTAGAATTGTTTTCTTCTTTTATTTCCTTCATAACACAGTACCTCATTTATATTATACAATATTCAAAAAAAAAAACACATTTTAGTATTAAAAGTGCTGGTCCTATGATGAATAATTTGATATGCGATTTAATTCCTATTGTTAGTTAAGGAATAATTTAACCTATATTTATTTAAATTTTCCATGATTAAATTATACCAAAATTACCCTTTAAATCTTCTGCATTTTTTTAAATGCAACTTAGATATTTTCCCTTGTTTTCACATCCAAATAATTGGAAAAAGCAGTGGCAAACCCTATATTTAAAGCCTGAAATAAATAATTATTTGAAATGCCTCCCATTAAATAAAAAACTGCTGTCATAAGAATCCAAGAATACGGAAAAATAAAACTGTCTTTAACCTTCTCTTTGTCCGAGTAGTAAATTAGAAGGTGTTTTTTTATATCTTTAAACAGCAACAATCCAAGAATTGAATAAAAAATCAATAATTGAAGTGGCCAGATAAATGTTAAAATGCATATCACATAAGGAATATTCTTTATGTATTTCATATTGCGTTTAAATCCTTTCTTATAAACTATTGACAGCGTCTTTTAGTATTAAAAGTGGTGGTCCGATAGGGATTCGAACCCTAGACCCACTGATTAAGAGTCAGTTGCTCTGCCACCTGAGCTATCGGACCAAACGCTTAATTATAATAGCACTAAACCTGCCTATTTTCAACCAGTTTTCAACACAAAGAAGTATAAATGTTTTAAAATAAAAGTATGGTTATACAACCCTTTGGAGGAAATAAAATGTCTATCATAAAATTATTTACAAAAATATATATTGATGCCTGTACTAAGGGCGATGCTATCAGAGCCAGTGGTTTATCTACCCCTGAGAATATAACACGTATCGATAACATACGATATAATAAAACTCAACTATTGGACATCTACTTTCCAAAAGATACCGAAAAACCAATTCCTACCATAATATCAATTCATGGAGGAGGATGGGTTTATGGCAGTAAAGATGACTGCCAGTTTTTCTGCATGTATTTAGCTGCCAAGGGTTTTACAGTCATTAACTTTGATTATCATCTGGCACCAGAATTTGTCTATCCAACCCAGTTTGTTGATTGTCTTGAACTGTTTAAATTTGTAGAAGAGAATCATCAGAAATATTTTATTGATTTAGATAATCTGTTTTTAATTGGCGATAGCGCTGGAGCTCAAATGGCTCATCAGTTGACTGTCATCCACACTAGTAAAGAGTATCAAGATATCATGAACATCGGCTGCAGCAAGCTAAAATTTAAAGCTTTGGGCTTAAACTGTGGAATTTACAGTTTAGAAATGGTTAATAAAAATCCTTTTATCAAGGCAATGCTATCTCCTTATCTGGGCTGGGATACTAAAAAATATGGACGACAGATATATCCCCTACACTATCAGAATAAAAACTTTCCTGCTTGTTTTGTCTTTACCAGTAAAAACGATTTCTTCAGATATTATCAGAAGCCTCTGTTAAATAAACTGAAAGAAAATGGTACAGAACACTATTTTTCAGTTTATGGACTACATCAAAAGGAAATGGTAAGTCATGTTTTCCATGTCGATATAAAAACAGCCATCGGACAAAAAGCCAACAATGATCAGATAGATTTCTTCAAAACAAAAATAACAGCCAACGATTAGTTGGCTGCTTTTATTAATTTAGCAATATAGAACCCATCAGAGTCATAATCAAATGGAAAAATGGTTTTTTCACTTTCTAAGGTAAAGTTTGGATACTCTTTTAAGAACCACTGGACCTGTTTTTCGTTTTCTTTTTTGTTCAAGGTACAGGTAGAATACAATAATACACCATCTTTTTTGACCATTAAAGCTGCTGCTTTTAAAAGCTGTTTTTGTAAATCGGCTAAATCATCTAAATCCTGTGGGGTAGTATTTATCTTGATTTCCGGTTTATGTTTTAATGTTCCCAGACCGCTACAGGGAGCATCCAGTAAAACCGCATCAAAACTGTTTTTTTGATACTTCTCATCAATCTTTGTACCATCATAAATGGATGTCACAACATTGTAGAGTCCATATCTTTCCACATTTTGCTTTATTAAATCAACTCTAAAATCATAGATATCATTACTTACTACCAAACCAGTATTTTTTAACTCCATGGCCAGTTGAATTGTTTTAGACCCTGGGGCAGCACACAAATCCAGAATTGTATGATTTTCTCTAACTCCGATTTCTTTAACTGCCAACTGACTTGATTCAGATTGAATTATGACCTGATTGTTTTTAAAATAATCAGTTTCAATAATATTACCTTTAAAATATAAACATCCATCGACAAAGCCTCTATAAAACCTGTCATCTTCTAAAAGTTTTTTCTCATCAGTTAATAGTTTGTTAGCTCTTAGCGCGACCTTGCCATCATTTAAATTATCAAAACAGATCTTTTCACAAATTTCCTGCCCATAATGAGCTGTCCATAAACTTACCAGCCAGTCAGGATGAGAAGTTCTAACAGCTAAAGGAATATTTTCAATATCATCTTTAGAAATCTTTCTTAAAATAGCATTGACAAAATTTACCTGACTTCCTGCCTTGATTTTTTTGGCGATATTAACTATTTCATTAACCGTGGCATATTCTGGTTTATCCAATAAAAGGATTTCATAAGTTGCCATATCCAGCAGTTGACAAATCTTAACTGGCGGCATCTTTCTGGCATACTTGCTCCAGACAGCTCGCACCAGACGATAATTTCTTAAGGTCCCATAGACCAGCTGAGTAACAAGTGGTGAATTATCCTGACAGTTTTTAAGTACAATATTGGAAAATTGCCTGTCAATTGTTATTTTGCATAAACAGTTAAAAGCTACTTCTCTTTCACTCATCTTTCTACTCCCTAATCTAAAATATATGGATCAACATCAATTTGTACTGAAACCTGACGTTTATTAATTGATTGAGCTTCATACCATAACCACAGTTTGTCAATCAGCTCTTCTTTATTTCTGGATTTAATAATAATGCGATAGCGATAGTCTCCCTTTAGTTTCAAAAGTCTTGAAGGACCTAACACCCTGACAGTTGAATCAGCTCTAAAGTAATCGCTGGCTTCAAAGGCCTTATCCTTGACATTTTCATCATCTTTGCCGGTAAATAGGACTGCTGCCATAAAGGTATATGGTGGATATTTGCCAGCATGGCGATAACTCATTTCGTTATTGAAAAAAGTTATATAATCCTGTCTGACTGCCAGTCTGATTCCATAATGATTGATGTCATAAGCTTGAACATACACTTCTCCAGGATTTTTGCTTCTACCACTTCTGCCACTGGCTTGAACAATTAAGTCAAAGGTTGTTTCAACACTACGATAATCAGTTCGATGTAATGGCCCATCAGCATTGAAAATACCTACCAAGGTTACATTAGGAAAATCCAAGCCCTTTGAAATCATCTGGGTGCCAACTAAAATATCATACTTCTGTTTTTCAAAACTGGTCAATATTTTACTATGAGCATCTTTTTTTCTAGTTGAATCGGCATCCATTCTCACAACTCTGGCTTGTGGGAAATGCTTTTGAATTTCTTCCATCAGCCTTTGAGTACCCACACCATAGTTTCGCCACATCTTATTGGCACATTTTGGACAGGTGACATCATTGCTTTGAGTGTGACCACAGACATGACAGACTAGTTTATCATCATCCTTATGATAACTAAGAGCCACATCACAATGTGGACACATTACAACATACGAACAGCTTGAACATTTAACAATCGGAGTATATCCTCTTCTATTCAAAAGTAAGATTACCTGTTGCTTCTTTTCTAATCTTTCTTCAATTGCCTTTAAAAGAGGAGCGGAAATAATGTAATTGCCTTTTCTTATTTCTTTACTCATATCAACTAAATAAGATTTTGGTAAATCCTGATTTATTCTTTTGTCTAAAGTTACCAGTTTATACACATCCTTAATAGCTCTGGCATAAGATTCCAGTGTTGGAGTAGCACTTCCCAATATTAATTTACAGTTATGGCTTTCACTTCTTTTGATGGCGATATCTCTGGTATTGTATTTGGGAGTTGAATCCTGTTTATATGAGCTGTCATGTTCTTCATCCAAAACAATCAGACCGATGTCTTTAAATGGCATAAAAATAGCACTTCTGGTACCAACAACAATTTTAACTTCTCCCTCTTTTACCAGCGTATATTGCTGGTATTTTTCCTGGGCTGAGATTCCAGAGTGATAAATAGCGATACTGTTAAAACGTGATTTGAATCTATCAACCATCTGAGAAGTAAGTGATATTTCAGGGACCAGAATCAGAACCTGTTTATTTTTAAGGATAGCCTGTTTAGCCAGTTGCAGATATATTTCTGTTTTTCCACTTCCAGTCAAACCATGTAAGAGGATGGTGTTTTTATCACTGGCATTAATTGTATCAATAGCTTTTTTCTGATCCTTAGTTAAACTATAAGGAGCATCATATACCCTGAATTTTTCAACTTCAGCTCTTTTTTCTTTTTTTACAACTTCAATATCACCTATATCTTTTAATTTTCGATAACGATAATCATTAACTTTTGCTTTAAAATCCTTTAATAACATTTCATCTTCTTTAAAACCATAGGTTTCTTTAATCTTATAATTGTTTATTTTGACCCAGTTTTCCATCACCGCTTTTTTAGCACGACTTACTGGTTTTAAAGTTGAAGGCAACATTGATTGAAAACAGGAAATAATCGGGGAAATCGTTTGTCTGCTCATCCATAAACCCAAATTGTAAAGTTCATCATTGATAATTGGCTCTTTATCAATTACTTCTTCAATCGGTTTTAGTTGATATCCAAGTTCAGTTTCATATATTTCCAAATCTACAACTTCAAAAGTCGAATCAACAAATCCGACTATTTTTTGCCCATTAAAATCAACTTTTACTCTCATTCCTCTTTCAATTTTTTCTCTTTTCTGATGAAAATATGAAAAGGTATTGTTAAGCTGCATAATAGGATGTTCAATATAGATTTCAACAATTAAAGCTTTATTCATCTTTATCATTTTATCATACTTATAGGTATATTTCCTTTTTTACTACACAAAAAAAGAGTAGAGAAACTCTCTACTCCAATAAATATTAAAGATATTTTTTCATACTTTCATTTAATAAGAAAATACTGATAACGGAAATAACCATTACTATGATAAACGGATATATTAAAAAATCGCCTGTTTCTGGCACAAGATGATTAATTACTTCTTTTTCTATCGTTTCTATGAATTCACCAGCAGATATCTGATATTTTTTAGTGTCCAAAATATACCCTTTGGGAGCTTTTATCTCTTTTAAATAATAATTCTGTAAAACAAACAAAGAATTTTCAAATACCACTACCACATTTTCATCAGTTGTCTTTTCTAATAAAAATTCATCATTTTGATCGTACAAGCCAAAAACTGCTCCCTGAAGAGGGTTGGAAAATTCATCTTTTTTAGTCACTTTTAAACTGACCATCTTAGGACATTCGATACTTTTAACTATCACTGTTTCCTGCTGGCTTACTTCGATTTCATAAACATTTAAATCCAAATAATAATTTTCAGGAGCCAGTATTTCCTTAACATAATATTTCCCGGGAATTAAACCGATAATAGCTGTTTTACCATTTTCATCGGTTATTAAAATTGCCTTTTCTTCACTATTGTTTATATAGGCTGGCTTACTGCAGTCTTCATCCGAAAACACCTGATAAACAGCCCCAGACAAAGGATAATGACAGGCTATTTCACTTTCTTTTTCTATTGTTAAATATCCTTCCAGCAGCTCTAGCAATCTGTAACCTTCTTCAGGTGTGGTTTCAAGCCTTCCTTTACCACTGCTGTCGGTAAATTCAATCGGTTTAGTTACATCCGATGATACTTTGATCATAAAATCATCAGCTTTTATGTAACCTGAAGGTATTTTGGTCTCTGATACAATGTAGGTTCCAGCTAAAAGCACAGAAATACCTTCAACAATAAACAATTCATCACCACTGACTAAATAGTCACTGGTGAATCTGAATATCCCTTTTTCATCGGTTTCAAATACCCAACTTCTCAGCGGTTGTAAACCATTTGACTCTTCAACAGAGTCTAATTGCTGATTATAGTATTCAACAGTAAACTGCGCTCCCTGTATCTTGACATCATTTTTATCACTTTTAGTTAAAACTACTCTTATCGGGTCAAATTCTGTCTTCGCTTCAACAACTAGATCTTTATGAGCGAAATCTGTTGGCTGCATTAAAAAACCATAAAACATATCCTGCGTTCCATTTATCTGATAGTTTTCCCAGATGTAAACGACAAAATTATCCGGAGCATCAGGTTGTCTAATTACCCAATTATAATAGTCACTTACACCATGTTGATCCCATTTCTGTAACCATTTATTATTTTTGCCATAGGCTCTACCCAAAACAACATGAGTAATAAAGGCTGAAAGAGCATCTGTATCATCTGTTCTGTAATAGTTATAGCCATCTTTTGTAGAAAAGGGAACATAATATTTTCTGCTGGAAAACCCTTGCCACATATCTGGACCACTTCTGCCATAGTACAAAACCTTATAGACTAAACGATGAGCTTCAGTATTCCGATCTAATATCTTGCTGGTAGATGTGGAAATAATATGACTGCCAAAATCTCTAATCGCAATAGGGGCATCCGTTTGACATATCCCGCATTCAAACACTCCGATACCATAATCAGTAGTCCATAATTTGTATTGATTATTAGCAAAATACTGTCCCTGACTGTTTTTACCGTAAAGATTGGCAATGGTATTGACTGTTATCTGTTCAGGCAGATGAGTATTGGCATATAAAGACACTTCATAAACTTCCTTATCTAGAATAAAACCTTTTGATGGTTTTATTTCCCTGATCTTATATAAACCATCATCTAACTGGTCAACAAAAGGTTTCCCTGTGGTTTTGTTATAGCCGATACCATTTTTATCTATTTCAAAGACAGCTATAACTTCATCTTTACTGTTTCTTACCTCATACTCTGACCCCTGTAAACTATATTCATCTGGATTTAAACTTATCAAATCTTCATACTCTTTTATCTGTTTTTTTAAAGTAATATAATTACCTGTCATTACATCTGCTTTTGGCCATAAAAAAAGTGATGAGCTAGATAATATCATCACTAAGGTTATCAATATAACTATTAATTTCTTCATTTAAATTACCCCTTTCAGCATCCTAGTTTCTCATAATGCCCTTGTTCTTCTATTGCTGGTTGATATGGTACATCTACTACCCAAATCTTTTCATCATAAGCTTCCCTATCTATAACTACTTCCTGAGCAATCACTTCTTTTGTGATCTTGTAATAGTAGCGGTAAAAATCCTCTGGTAAACTGTTAAAATATTCCTCAGGTGAAAATCCCTCATAATCATTTACAGTTATATACGTTTCATCCTCTCTGATGAAGTAATAAGTTTTAAACTCCTGATATATATCCTTTAAATGAGTGATGGCTTCATGATGAACAATCTCATAATGTCCCTTTTCCTCTATTGCTGGCTGATACGGTACATCAATTACCCAAATATAGGTACAGCCATCCTCCTTAACTACTATCTTTTCTGTGGTCAAAGATTCTTTATCTTTTTTACTATCTGCTTTTTTCTTATTCTCTGGAATTTGCAGCTCCATAATTGGCTTATCATATTCTTTAATTTTTTTCTCATCAGATAAAAACCTGTCTTTTTTCCTTTCCAGATGACCTCTTCTTGGCTCCTTTAAAAGAAAGATCAAGACCACACAAAAAAAGAATATTATCAATATTCTTAAAATCTTTTTCATTTTACCTCCTCAAACAAAAAAATAGATGTTGCTACATCTATTTCATATGCCATTTAATGATTACTGAAATCAGCTCAGCAGCCAAATCAACCTCATCATTACAGATAACATACTTATACTGCGATAACATGTTCATTTCTCTTTCTGCTTTAGCCAAACGTTGCTGGACAATTTCTTCAGGTTCTGTTTTTCTTCCTCTGATTCTTCTTTCCAATTCAGCCATTGAAGGCGGAATCAGAAATATTGACAGAGCATCAGGACATTTTTTCTGCACTTCCTTTGCTCCCTCTACTTCAATTTCCAGTAAAACATTTTTACCTTCGTTTCTTAACTTTTCAACATTTTTTAAAGGTGTGCCGTAATAATTGCCAACAAATTCTGTCCATTCTAAGAGTTCACCATTTTCAATAGCCTCTTTAAACTCCTGTTGGCTGACAAAGAAATAATCTACCCCTTCAGTTTCACCACTTCTTTTTTCTCTGCTAGTCATTGAAACTGAATAAGCTAAATTAAGCTTTTCATCTTGAGAAAATTTAGCTCTGACAGTACCTTTTCCTACTCCTGAAGGTCCTGATAAAATGATTAGTAAGCCTCTTTTTTTCATTATTACTTACCTCCCTTTTATTTAATTTCATTATACAAAGTATGGGCTTCTTTTTCAATGTGATATAATATTTAATGATGGTTAAAAGGAGATAGACATGGCTTTTGATGGAGTTTTTTTACACCAGGTAATCAAACAATTACAACCACTTGTAAATAAAAGAATTAACAAAATTTATCTGATTTCTGATACAGAAATTCTTTTCATCATCAAAGGTTATCAATCATATCAGCTGATTGTCAGTGCCCACTCTTCCTATAATCGCATTCATTTAACCGATAGAAGCTATCCTACTCGCTTATCACCAAGTAATTTCATTATTCTTTTAAGAAAATATACTGAAGGTGGAATAATAAAAAGTATCACTCAGGCAGAGTTAGATCGCTATCTGACAATTGAAGTTGATAGCAGAGATGATATCGGAGATAAAATAACAGTTCAAATATATGTGGAATTAATGGGTAAATATGCCAATGTCATCTTGGTAAAAGATAATCGAATCATCGATGCTTTAAAGCATATTCCTCCATTTGAAAATACTATCAGAACCATTCACCCAGGTGCTCAATTTACAGTTACAGCACCACAAAAGAATAAACTGCATCCTTTTGAAATAGATGATGTAAATATGGAAGATAATCTTTCTAAAAAGCTGATTGGCTTTTCTCCACTTCTGTCTCAGGAAGTCAGCTGTCGAATGCAAACTCAAAGTTATAAACAGATTATGCAGGAAATCAGAGCATCAACAAGCTTATATCTGACAAATATTAATCAGGAAGAACACTTTCATTGTCTGGCTTTGACTCATCTTTCAGATGAGTATCAACGTTTTGAAATATGTGAAGGTTTAGACTACTTGTATTTTACTAAAGAGGAAAGGGAAAGAATAAGACAGATAACTGGCGATCTATTTAAATTCACCAGAAAAGAAATTAATAAACTGACCAAAAAAATCGATAATCTGTTGCATTCTTTAGAAGAAGCTTTGGACTGTGATAAATATCGTCATTATGGAGATTTAATCTTCGCCAATTTAGATAAGATCAGCAAGGGAATGAAGGAAGTTACGCTGGATGATTTTGAAGGAAATCTTGTGACTATTCCTCTTGATGAAAAGTTAGATGGCAAAGGTAATGGAAAAAAACACTTTATTAAATATCGCAAGCTTTCCACTGGACAAAAACACATTAACCAACAGATTGACATCGCCAAAGAAAATCTGGAATATTTCCAACTTATCCAACAGCAGTTGGAGCATGCTGATTTTGATACTGCTGGGGAAATTCGTCAGGAACTGGAAAATCAGGGCTACTTAAAAGCCAGAATCAGAAGACAAAGATCTAAAAAGCCAACTGAACCAAATTACACCAGAATACAGTTTCAGGATAAGACTATCCTGATAGGAAAGAACAATATTCAAAATGAATTTATCACTTTTAAAAAATCTAATCGTTTTGACAGCTGGTTTCATGTCAGGGATGGCTCTGGAGCCCATGTGACTATTAATACCGATCAGCCAAATGAAGATGAAATCAGATTCTGCGCCATGTTAGCCGCTTATTTTTCTAAAAGCAGGTATTCCAGCAGTATTCCTGTCAATTACACCCTTATTAGAAATTTAAAGAAAATACCTAACAGTAAAATTGGAAAATTGATACTGAAGGAATATAAAACAATTTATATTGATATTGATGAAGAAAAAATAAATGCGTATCTCTAAGATGCGCATTTTTCTTATAATATCCATTTTATCTTTCAAATAATCTTAAAAATTTCATTTTAATTTTACCAATTTTTCCAGAATAAGGATGTTCTCTTAAAGGAAGATTGAACCTGTTGTAGCCTTGCAGTACTGTTTGAGGATGAGTAAATTCATCAAACCCCCATTTACCATGGTAAGTTCCCATTCCAGAATGACCCGTTCCATTAAATGGTGCTCCTTTAACCATCAGTTGAAGACATACTTCATTAATACACCCGCCACCAAACTGCTGCGTCGACATAACCTTGTTAGCCCAGTCGATATCCTTGGTGAAGATATATAAAGCCAAGCCATGTTCTCTATCAGCAATCGTATCCAGTAATGAATCTATTTGTTTTTCTTCATAAACTACTATTGGAAGCAAGGGATTGAAAAGTTCATGCCTGACAATATTCTCATTGATATCTACCGGATAGATAATGGTTGGTGAATACTTAAGGGTGTTTTCGTTTCCAAAGCCACCATAAACTATCCTGTTTTGATAATCTAAAGCTTCCTTAGCACATAAATTGTAGGCCGCCTTATTTATCAGTCTTGGATAATCATCATTGTCAACGGCATTGCCTATCTGTCTGTCGAACTCCTTTTTTAAAGCTTCCACAAAATCATCAGCCACTTCAGCAGCTACTGCTACCTGATTAATATTGATACAAACCTGACCGCTGTTTAACAACTTGAAGAAAGCTATTTTTCTAGCTGCATCTTTAATATCAGCATCTTTTCGTATAATACACCAGTTGCCATTTTCCCCTCCCAGCTCTAAAGCCACCGGAGTTAAATTCTCAGACGCACACCTCATTACATGTTTTCCTACCTTAGCTGAGCCAGTATAGAAAATCTTGTCAAATCTTTGAGCCAGACACATATCTGCCACTTCATGAGAGCCATCAACAACCGTTACATATTCCGGTTCATAAATGTCTGCCACTATTTTTTTGATGACTCTGGTACAATTGACACTTTTACTGCTTGTCTTGATTACTGCTGTATTTCCTCCAGCTATAGCAGCAATCAGCACTCCAAAAGATAACAGAAAAGGAAAGTTGTAGGGAGAAATAATTAACGATACACCATAAGGCATTTTATATACTCTGGTAATCACGCTGGGAAAGCATACTAATCCTGAATAGAGCACTTCAGGTTTTGCCCATTTTTTTAATCCTCTTAGAGTTTCATTTATTTCTAAAATTACCGTTCCGATATCACAGAAAAAGGCTTCAACATAACTTCTACCTAAATCCAATCTTAACGCTTCCATAATTTCTTCTTCATAATCAACCATGGCTTTTTTAAGCTTTCTCAATTGTTTCTTTCTAAACTCGATATCTAAAGTAACTCCACTTCTGAAAAATCTTCTTTGTTTTTCAACTATCTCTTTGATGGCAATTTCATCGTACATATAAAGACCTCCACATTAAACTGTATCAATTGTGTTCAATTTACTCCTGTTTTATCGTCTTTATTATACAAAAAAAACTTCCCTTAAGGAAGTTTATCTGTTTCTGGTAGCCCGTACGGGATTCGAACCCGTGTATGCATGCGTGAAAGGCATGTGAGTTAAACCGCTTCTCCAACGGACCATTTCTTCAATGCTTGTTAATAATATCAAGAAAAGTGACGATAGTCAACTATTTTTTAAAAAATCTATTCATTTCCCCTCTAAAAAAGTGTTGAAACAAGTCCCAACACTTCATTAAACTAATTTTAACACTGATTTTCTGCTTTTTTTATTCTTTTTTTGACAATCTTTAGCAGAAATCTGACAAAACGATTATTTTTCAATGTCCATAATCATTTCTATTCTTCTTTTATGTCTTTCACCACCATCAAATGGGGTTTCCAGCCAGGCATCAACAATAGCCTTAGCAACCTCCAAACCGACAATTCTAGCGCCAAAACAAATGACATTGGCATCATTATGCGACTTTGTCAATTTTGCACTTACCGGTTCTGACACGCAAGCTGCTCTGACACCTTTAACCTTAGTCGCTGCTAAAGAAATTCCAATACCAGTACCACATATAGCAATACCACAGTCTACTTCTTTATCTCTTACAGCTTCACCTATTATTTTTCCAGCAACTGGATAGTCATAGCTTTCAGTAGTGTTTGTTCCATAATTCATCACTTCATATCCTTTAGCTTCTAAATGTTTAATTATTTCAAATTTTAAATCGACCGCAGCATGATCATTACTAATTCCTATTTTCATTTTATTCCCTACTTTCTTAATATGTAACAGCTGAAATAAACACCTGTTATCGCTTTTCCATCTCTTAATGTAAAGTTAATATAATTAAAAATTATTTTTGTACCATCTTTCGTTTGGTAAACTAAATCTGTTCTATATGATTCTCCATATTCATTGTATAGACTCCACAAATAATCTTCAATATTATAACCATCAATTTCAATACTGTCACGATACTCTACATATTCTATCGTTTTGTAACCTTCAACGTCAATAATAGTGTCAGTATTACTATAGCTGCAATATTTGTAATCTTTATTAACGTCATCGGAACCATATTGGCTGAAACCAAACACTTTTTCAAATTCATCGTCAGTAATTTCAGTGATATAGTTTTCTTTATTGCTGGCAGGATATTTTAGATAATAATATATTGCTCTGATTTCCTGTTTATCTTCATCAGAAATATTTGGATTTGCAATAATCGTTTTATCTTCCAGCATGTTATTTTTAAGAAGTATCTTTTCCATTCTTCTAGTCTGAGAATAAAATGGTACATCAAGCATATTTAATGGACCAATACTTAATATGGTCACAATTGCTGCCATAAATAGAAACACATGTTTTGGTCCTTTTTTGAAAAAGGAAGAAACCACAAAAGCCAAGCCAATGAGATTAAACATAATTGACAAATATCTTGGAGTCGTCAGACCATAAGCACTGATTCTTAAAAATAAAGCATATCCCTGCATTAGAAAAATTGGTATCATCACTAGCCCACCATATTTTACATGGAACAGGGCTAAACCTTTTTCATTATCCTGACAACTCAAATAGAAAAGGCAATAAAACAACATGGCAAATGAGGCAAACCAGTTAATTTTATTTATTGGCATTTCAAAAGTAATTAGCACTTTAACTAAATAGATATATAAAATTACAATCAGCAGATAATAAACTATTAATGATGCCTTATGTAGAATGTTTTCATAAGTTTTTGTGATTGACAGTTTTTCTTCCCTGGTTGGAATATATGATAAAAACAATGAGTTAACCACAAAAATTTCGAAAATTGCTATAGTAATCAGATATAGTTTTTCAAAATCTTCAAATCTATAAATCAAATACTCAAAAGCTAGCAAACAGATTGAAAGACCAGCTACAATAGTTGTGACCATCACATAGCAGTAAAGCAGACTGCTAACCATCACCGCAAATAACTTTTTGTTATCTTCAATATAATATAACAAATAGAAGCTGATACATAGCTCAACTACTATTAAACCAGAGTAAGCTAAAACCACATAATTGTTATCGCTATAAAAATATAATATTGTATAGCTAATAGCGGCAACCGCCAGTGAAATAGCAACATTAAGAATGTTCCCCTTATTTATATTGTACTTTTCAGTTGCCAAAGTTAATACAAAGGAAGTTAACCCTCCTAAAGTACTGGCCATTACTAAATAAGCATATGGATCATCAAAGCTTTCAAAGATAATACAATATATTGTCGCTGAAGCAATAACTGCCAGAAAGATATTAGATAATAAAAATCTTTTAATACTTTCTAAAAATCTGTTTATTAGTTGAGTAAAAAACTCTTTAATCTTTTTCATTTTTTTCCTACCTGTTTTTTTCATAAATTAATTTCAACCCATAGTAAGCTAAATCTGGATCATATTCATCAAATAAATCCGTTTCAGGATAGATGTGTCTTCCTAAACCACCAGTAGCTATAATAGGGAAATCATGACCTATTTCTTTTTTAATCTGCTTGATAATACCTTCTGTTAATCCGATATAGCCATACACAATACCAGCCTGCATACTGTGAACAGTATTCTTAGCCAGGATTGTTTCAGGCTTTTTGAGCTGAACCTGTGGAAGTTGAGCTGTCATTTGCCATAAACTGTTGGCATAGATTTCTAAACCTGGTGAAATAATACCATATTGAAATCTTCCCTTATTATCAACATATAAGAATTTAGTTGCTGTACCAAAATCAACAACCATACATTCACCCTTATATCGATCATATCCAGCCACCGCTACGGCTATTAAATCAGCTCCACAGCTTTTTGGATCATCAATGCAGATTTGTAATCCTGTTTTAATTCCAGCTGCAACCATCAGCGGCTCAACATTAAACAGCTGTTTGATGGCACTTATCATATCATTATTGATATTAGGAACTACCGAAGCTAACACTACATCTGTTATCTGACTTTCATAAATTCCTCTTACTTCTAAAATTGAATGAATCTGCAAAGCCAGTTCATCACTTGTTCTTACCTGTTTGGTGATAAAACGGAAAGTTGTAATTAACTTTTCCTTATCAAATATTCCACAGGAGATATTGGTGTTTCCAACATCAATTGTAAGCAACATCCTTATTTTTCCTCCCTCATTACTTTTTGAAGCGTTCTTACTATTGGCCAATTTAAAAAACCAGCAAACAGGGCTTCATAAAAACCATTTGTGGCTAAAGTTAACCACACAAATACCATTAACCCACTTAACTGTACATTAAAAAGTTCACTATATTGTTTTCCAAAAAAGATGTAAATCATTGACATTACCATAACTGTGTGCATAACCGTAGCTGCTACAGAAGAAATGATAATCGATAATCCTTTTGAAAGTTTAGCCTTAATAAATAAGTCATATAGAACACCAGCAATTACCCCTAAAAGTACTCTCGGTACTATCGCAATTACTAAACTGAAGAAATTACCACTGAATTCTCCAATTGAATAAAAGGGAGTAAAAAACAATGATGCTGGCGAAGGAACTACTACAGCGTAAATAGTACTTGCCAGTCCAAAGACCAAACCCAGAATAGCCCCTTGTTTTGTTCCTAATAAAATAGCAGCTAAAATTACTGGGATATGCATTGTTGTGATTTGTATCGGTCCAATCGGGATGATACCCAAAGGGGTTGATACCAGTACAATTTCAATGGCAATAAACAATGCTAATATTGCCATTTTGTATGTTTTATTTCTGTTTTCCATTTCGTATACTCCTATCACTCTTTAAAAGATGCAATGTTTCACAAAATCATTATCCTACTTTTTGACTTTTTCTTCAATATATTTAATCAATTTGCTGCAACTGACAGTTTTGTAACTATTAGGCAGATAGACCATATTCACTGATGTGGCTACAGTGCTGTCAATTACATTTCTAACCTGTAGTTCTGTATTATCGCTGACACTGCTAAGTGGTACAAGTCCAATACCTAAACCATTTTTTACCAGCGAGATCGTTGTTCTGGCATCATCATTTAAACAGATATAATCGAACGGTATGTCAATACTGTCAAACTGCTCTCTGATAACTTCAATCCAGCGACGATATAAAACCAATGGTTTTTCGGACAGGTAAGTCAAATCTAAAGTTTCAGGTAGATTTTTTCCTACAGCTACCAGTTTATCTTCAAACAGCTTAATCTGTTTAAAGCCCCCATTTGGATATGGTTCTCTAACAAAGGCAACACTGATTGTTCCATCCTTCAAAAGTTCCAAAAGACGATAAGTGTTTGCTTCCGTTATTTCATAAATTACCTTATCGTTTTCTAGATGAAAAGCCGATAATAGTTTGGAAACTTCTTCAACTATGGAAGATATTACCCCTATTCTTATCACTTCAAAACGACTGGCTTCTTTGATTTCCAGTGTTGTTGATTTTATCTGATTTAAAATACTCTCAGCTCTTTGATATAAAATCTTACCTTCCTCAGTCAAGGTGATATTTTTTGAACCACGAACAAATAAACTGCAGCCTAATTCTTCTTCCAACAGTTTCATCTGGGCACTAAGTGGTGGCTGAGACATATATAACTTTCTAGCAGCTGCAGAAATTGAACCTTCCTGAGCTATCGTTAAAAAATAATTTAACTGTTTAACATCCATATCGTTTTCCTTTAGCGCTGAACACCATGATGCTCATAACCATCATAGACATAATATCTGTGAAGGCTTATTGAATATAAAGCATCTTTATAAAAAACCAGATGCATAATAGATAAAAGACTTTCTTCACTTAAAGTATAATATTGTATTACTTTTATATCTTCTCGCTGTGCTTTAAAATCATCTTCCACATCACCATAGGCCGCAATTACTTCTGCTTCAGTTGCTCCCCAGCTTATACCTTTGGCTAATACCAATTCATAGTTGACATCAGTCATATCAACGCCAAAATTTAACTCAGGCGGAGGATTTTGAAAACTCAAAAACATGATATCACAGTCTTTCATCTTTTTTATTTCGTGGGTTCTATTATCAAATTGAATTGTGATAAAAGGATGGTAATTGTATTCTTTGTCATAATGACTATCATTGACCATAATATAAAGCTGAGAACCATTACTATCAGGGTCAATATCATCATTTGCATCGTCCATGATTCTCCAGCCATTAGCTGCGAAATCATCAAATGACCAAGGATTTTTATAAACCACTCCATCCAATTCAAACTCAAAATCTTTCCAGTCTTTGCTGGTCA
Organism: uncultured Erysipelotrichaceae bacterium; assembly: GCA_964449115.1. Taxonomy (GTDB): domain Bacteria; phylum Bacillota_I; class Bacilli_A; order Erysipelotrichales; family Erysipelotrichaceae; genus UBA1783. The sequence goes on from CAYUXW010000011.1 coordinate 36,046, forward strand.
TACCAGACGTCGATTTTTTATTGCAGCCCGGTAAACACAGCAAAAGAAGCAAACTAAGTATTGCCAACAATATCTTTTTCATATTTATTCTCCTTTATTCCAGTGGATATTGCATTAACTCAGCCATAAATAATCCACTTTCATAATCAATATGCAAGTTCATCTGAATCATCATATTTTCAATTGGAGTATAGTAAACCAATATGCAGCCAATTTCTCCACTTTCAATTCTATAACCTTCTTCCACAGGACCATAGGCAGCTAGTATTTCTTCCTCTGTGCTTCCCCATTTGATTCCTTTAGCCAGCCTGATTTCATAACCCATAGCACTGATTTCTTCATCGATTCTATAACAACCAATTGACCAGATAGGACAGTCTCTGATTTTCTTTGCTTCATCTTCATAATTGTGAAAGTCTACATAAATGTAGGCATATAAATCCAATATCTCATCATAAAAACCACTATTCCACATTTCGTAATTTTTAAATGTACTTTCTTTAGCAGGCAAATCTTCATTTTCGTTCATCTGCCAGCCTTTACTGCTAAGGTCTTTATAAAAGAGCGGAAAACTATATTTTTCATTTCCTAAAACAAACTCCAGATCTGTCCAATCATCACTGATACTGAATTCTTTGGCAATGTTATTTCCGTTTGTTTTATTATTGTCTCCATTATCTGTTATTTTTTCCTTACATCCCGTCAAAGTTAACACAAATAATAAACCAATTATAAAAACTATTATCTTTTTCATTACCATCACCTTTCTTTAATTTGTCTATTCTGGATATTTTGAAAGTATGACACTATACAGTCCACCATCTTCTAAAAGATAAAGAACCATTCTTGAATACATGTTTTTAGAAGTATTTTCGTATACCAGTATAATATATCCACCTTCATAAACGTCTCTATTTCCTTCTGCTACAGGACCATAGGCAGCAACAATTTCTTCTTCTGTACTACCCCACTTGATTCCTTTAGCCAGTTCAATCTCATAGCCATTACTAATTTTTTCATCATCATAGATTGTAGAAAAAGCCACCCAATAGACATGACAATCTTTGATATCCTGAGCTTTATCTCCATAATTTTCAAAATCCATTAATATAAAGGCATATAGATCTCTTCCCTTATCATAAAAATCCTCATTCCAAATTTCATACATATAAGTTGTATAATCAGCAGGCTGTAATTCATCACTTTCTTCTAACAACCAACCATTTTTACTGAAGTCTTGGAAAGGACATGGTAGACTATATTTTTTATTATCCAATTTGAATTCCATATCTACCCAATTGTTGCTGATGTCTTCTTTATCACATCCTACTAAAGCTGTCATTAGCAATACAGCTAACAAAACTACTAATAATTTTTTCATCTTTTAAATTCCTTTCTATTTAAATAATTATATTTAAAATTATTAATTTACTCTTCCTTGAATTTTATATAAATAATTATATGTCATCAATAATTCTTTAGTCTATATTTTCAAAATTTATAGGACTTCTATGAAAAGATACTGAACACAATCCTATACCTTCTCTAAGAGTGAGCATCAGCCAGCCACTTTCTGTCTCGTTTCTGAAAGGATAGTAGATTACCACGGAATCATAATCGTTTTCTGGATCAAATTCCGAAGCAAATTCTTCACTTTTTACAGTTCTATTTCCCTCTTCAACCGGGCCATAGGCAGCGATAATTTCTTCTTCTGTCGCAAACCAGCTGATTCCATTAGCCAACACCAGTTGGTATGGATTATACATAATCTTGTTATTTTCCCAATCAGACATAATATGGAAATTCATAAAAATAATCTGAGCAGTTCTTATGGTTTTATCTTCTCCGGATCTGTTTTGGACATTTATTAAAAGAAAGTCACTATCCACATAGGAATAATCCTCATAATCAGCATTGGTCATTTCAATATAGTAAGAAGTGTTAACCTGTTCTGCATTAATCACTATATCTGGATTTATGTCCGGAATCCAGCCATTAGCTTCCAGTTGGGCAAATGACCATGGATAAGTGTAAAGAACACCATCCAGCATAAAAGCAAACTCTTTCCAGTCGGTGCTGAAGTAACTGCCATCAGCTTCTTCATTATCCCCAACAGGCAAATAACTTAAATATAAATCAGAACTGACCAGACCTCTTTGACAATCCCAAAGCTTTAATCCTTCATCAGTTGGATACACTACGATTAAATCCCTCAATTCTGTCGTATATACTTCACCTTCATATACAGTATCGTAAGACGATAATCTTTCAATAACTATATATTTATCAGTTGATTCGTATATTGAATATTTGGAAGCCTTGATTTCAGGTAAATCAATTGCTTTTGGATTAGGCTCAAACATTACATAGCCACCTTCAATATGTTGGGCAAATAGTTCTGTTACATCAAACCTGCCTTTTCCAAAAACCTCATCAACTCTTTTCTGTAGAGATTCCACTGAAAAGCCAAATTTACCATTTTCATTTTTATCAAACTCATCTTTTTCCATAAAGATCTTGAATATCTTGACATCATATTTAAACATTGCGATCAAATTTTTCAAATCTTTTACTGGACCCATCCAATCATTTATGGCTGGATTTTCATAAATAGATTTAACATACTCTAATGCATTTTCTTCTGTCAGGATTATTGTTTCCTGTTTATCAATAACCTCACTATCTTTGCTCTGGCAACCCAAAAAACTCACAGTTAATAAAAGGCTTAATACTATTACTAAGATTTTTTTCATTAATTATAACTTCCTTTCTTTACCTTCATTATATAACAAACAAGATTTTAAGATAATACCAATAAAACATAGTTTTCTCCTGTAATTCATTGATAGATTCCTATATTTTTATTGTATATCTAAAATAATTCTTATATATTAAATATATATCTTTTTATGTTATAAGTAAATGGGAGGCTAATTTATGAAGACACTGCAATTTTACAAAAAGTATACCCTTCAATCATTAATTGCTCCTTTATTTAAAATGTTGGAGGCCATGTTTGAACTTTTAGTTCCTTTAGTCGTGGCCCAAATTGTGGATATTGGGATTGTCAATCAGGATAGCAGTTTTATTTTCAGCCGTGCTGGATTATTGTTTCTTTTTGCGATAGCAGGCTTTAGCTGTACTTTTGTCGCTCAGTATTTCTCAGCTAAAGTTGCTGTTAATTATTCTGGTGATTTAAGAGAGCATAGCTTCAGACACATACAGTCATTATCTTTTGAACAATTTGAAAAACAATCCTCTTCAACATTAATCACAAATTTAACTCACGATATCACCCAAATTCAAAACGGTTTGAATTTGGCTTTAAGACTACTTTTAAGATCACCAATTATTGTTTTTGGTGCTTTTATAATGGCTATCAGTATCGATAGACAGATTTCTTTGACTTTTTTATATATTATTATCATTTTGCTTTTAATTGTTTTTTCAATTATGCTTTTTTCAATACCCCTATATCAGAAGGTACAGGATAAACTTGATAATGTACTGAATTTAACTAGAGAAAACTTAATGGGAGTTAGAGTTCTTCGTGGTTTTAATCAGCAAAACAAAGAAAAAGAAGGCTTTAAGAAAACCAATAGTGAACTTACTGCTGCTCAGCTTTTTGTTGGAAAAATTACCGCTTTATTAAATCCTTTTACCTATCTGATTATTAACTTCGGCATTATATTGGTAATCCAACAAGGAGCAATAAAAGTAAATGTTGGTACCTTGTCTTCAGGACAGGTTTTAGCCTTATATAACTATATGTCTCAAATTTTAATAGAACTCATCAAGATGGCTAATCTAACCATTCAGATTACTAAAGCTTTAGCTTCTTTAAAAAGAATTGAAAATATCTTAGCTATTGAAACTCAAAAAGATACAGGAACTATTGAACAGATTGCAGATAGTGATATTATCATTTCCTTTGAAGATGTTTCATTCAAATTTTTTGATAGTGCTCATGATTCTTTAGCTGATTTATCTTTTAATATAAAAAAAGGTAGCAAAGTCGGTATAATAGGTCCTACCGGTTCAGGGAAAAGTACATTGATTAATCTGCTTTGTAATTTTTATCAGCCAACAAAGGGAGTAATCAAGTTGGCGAATAATAATATCTCTGACTATATTAAGAAAACTCTCAGCAAACTTATCTCACTGGTTCCACAAAAAGCCACTCTTTTTAAGGGAACCGTTAAAAGCAATCTCTTATGGGGTGATGATGAAGCCAATAAAGAAGATATGCATCTGGCTTTAAAACTGGCTCAGTGTGATTTCGTTTACCAGAAGGATGGCTTAGATACTGTCGTTTTACAAAATGGTTCAAACTTCTCTGGCGGTCAAAGGCAAAGACTGACTATTGCCAGAGCTTTAATTTCCAAAAGTGAAATTCTTATTTTGGATGACAGCTTCAGTGCTTTGGATTATGGCACCGAAAAGAAACTAAGACAAACCATCAATTCTTTAGATTATGATCCAACAGTTATCATTATTTCTCAAAGAATCTCTTCTATTGCTTATTGTGACCAGATTCTTTTGCTGGATGATGGAAAACTGGTCGGTAATGACAGTCATGAAAACCTGCTGAAAAACAATACTCTTTATCAGGAGATTTACAAATCTCAAATTAAGGAGGCAAACTATGAATAGGTTATTTAAATACATCAGACCTTATTGGTTCTTATTACTTATATCACTGTTTCTGTCCCTTATAGTAGTAGTTACAACTCTTTATGTTCCAGTAATTATTGGCAAATGCATTGATATCCTTGTTTATCAGGCAGTAGATTTTGCCAAGATGAAAAATCTTCTAACAACCCTAGCTATTACTGTCTGTATAACCGTTAGCAGTCAGTGGTTGCAAAGTCTGATTAACAATCACACCAGCTATCAGATATGTCGTGATATAAGAAACGAGGCTTTTGAAAAAATTCACCATCTTTCTTTATCTTACTTGGACAAGCATACTGTTGGTGAAATAACTAATCGCATCATCAATGATGTTGACAGTTTTAATGATGGACTTCTGATGGGGTTTAATACCCTGTTTATCAGTTTACTGACAATTATTGGAACTATTGTATATATGTTGAACATCAATGTTTCAATTACCTTGATTGTCTGTTTCTTAACCCCACTATCACTTTTGGTTTCTCGCTATATCAGCAGCAGAACACATTCTCTGTTTATACATCAATCAACTCTTCGATCTGATATCAATAGCTACATTGATGAAATGGTTTCTAACCAGAAGGTTGTTTATGCTTTCAATCAGCAAAATAACACCCAAAAAAATCTCGCAGAAATTAACGAATCCTATAAAAGTACTTCCAGTAAAGCTATTTTCTTTTCCTCTTTAACCAATCCGGCTACCAGAGTAGTAAATGCGACTGTTTATGGGGCCATTGCCACTTTTGGTGGATTGATTGTTATTAAAAACACTATTACCATTGGGGCTTTATCTTCATTTTTATCTTATGCCTCACAATACACAAAACCGTTTAATGAAATAAGCGGTGTTATTGTTGAACTACAAAATGCCATTGTCTGTGGCAATAGAGTGTTTGACTTAATCGATCAGCAGAATGAATATGATGCAGTTTCAATCTTGGATAAAGAAGTTGAAGGAAATATTTCTTTAGATGATGTTTATTTCTCTTATATCAAAGATCGACCATTTATTGAAGATTTGACCATCAATATCAAAAAAGGTGAAAAGGTGGCGATTGTTGGCCCAACTGGATGTGGTAAAACGACCTTAATAAATTTAATAATGAATTTTTATCCAATTGACTCAGGCTCAATTAAAATTGAAGGCGTTGATTATTCCACTATTTCTAAAAACTCCTTAAGGGAAAACTTTGGCATGGTTTTACAGGACAGCTGGCTTAAAAATGTTTCCATCAAAGAAAATCTTTTGATGGCGAAAGAAGATGCTACCGATGAAGAAATTATCAGTGTCTGTAAAAAATGTCATGTTCATAACTTCATTCAAAGACTTCCTGATGGCTATGACACGATAATAAAGCAAAATGATAGTACTATATCAACAGGACAGAAACAGCTCTTATGTATTGCCAGAATCATGTTGAAGGACCCTAAAATATTAATTCTGGATGAAGCAACCAGCAACATTGACACCAGAACTGAAATCAGAATCCAACAGGCTTTTGATGATTTAATGCAAAATAAAACTTCTCTAATTGTAGCCCACCGCCTATCGACAATTCAAAATGCCGATATTATTCTGGTTATGAAAGATGGCAAAATTATTGAAAGAGGAAAACATCAGCAGCTATTAAATCAAAAAGGTTTCTATCACAAACTTTATAATGCTCAATTTGAACAATAAAACTGAGTTTCGCAACTCAGTTTTTCTTTACATATTTTAAACACTAATTTCCAATTTCCTCTAATAAATCAAACATTTTCTTTTTTAGATTAGAATCCTGTTTTAATCTTTCTACTACTCTTTTTGCTCCTTCCATCAGCACTGTTTCCTGTGAAGCTGATAACTGTTCAATTTCACTCCATAAAAGAAACTGTGATGGATATTCTTTTTCTTTGATTCCTCCCACACTATCGGTCCATTTATCGCGTACAAGAACACTGTTTTCTGCCAATTCATCGGGCAAACGGTAAACAAAAACCTGACTGATTTCGGTATTTAATCCTACAGGCTCAAGAGGTGATCTATACACCTCATCAGTATAAAGATAGCGAAATTTTGACATATCCTCGCTTTTCTCTTTTAATCTGATGGCTGTTTTTGCATCACTTGATTTAAGACCAGAAGCCTTAATTCTGATTTCTTCTTTATATTCTCTTTCAGCAGCTGCTAGAAAGATATCACTTGGAAGAGGTTTACCAATTTCAATATTGGGACTATCCTGTTTTTCACACTGACCACCCTGAAAATCAAGCCATCTTTTTCTGACTCGTTTTGATTCAGTTGTTTCCTCATTTTCTGAAAGTAACAGATCATCAATATTTTCTGTTTTTGCTGCCAGTGTTAAAAATTGACTTGATTTGGTACAGATTAGAAAACGCAGCTGTTCTTCTATATTTTTACCTGAACTTTCTAAATCTTTCTTTGCTATCAGCAGTATAACCGAAGCATGAGCAATTGGATCAGCAGGATTATGCAACCTGTCCTTATTATAAAAGCCCATAACATTTCCAGCACTGTCCAGACCTGGAATTTCATCCTGTGGCATCTCCAGCTCCGGATTAGATGCATTTTCAACTCTCAGCATTTCATAAAGTCTTAAAACAACCTTGCATTCTGTAGCTCTTTTCAAAAACCTGAACAAAATTGTTCCTACAGTATTGGCGCTTATATTCAGGGTTCTGGAAATCTCTACATTAGTCATTCCATAATAAGCATATAGCAAGGTCATTTTCTCAGTATACGATAAAACATTTACAAAAGCTGAATCCGCTGTAAGCAGCTGTATAAATTGTGCTTCTTCATCTGGAAAATGTACTTCTCTTTGATGAAGTTGCATTTCTTTTTCATCACTACAAATATAATCACAATGAAGACAGATATAATTACCAGTCAGTCGATAAAAATAAAAGCGATTTTCAATTTCATCTAAATGCTCTGCATTAAAATGATCATCCATCTGTTGTTTTTCATCTGAAACAAAATCGCAAAGTGGACAGGCATAACCAGAAGATGAACTTTTACCATAACGGAAAGTTCTGACACTTCTATTGTTGTGTTCTTCTTTTAAATGCTGCTTCAGCTGATAAGCTTCATTACATTTAAAACTGTCACAAAGAGGACAGATATACTCCTTTTGAGCATAATAACCCTGACTTAATTCATTATAACTGCGAGTTTTAATATCATATATATTCATTGTAGTAGCCCTTTCTTTAAATTTTATTTTATTTTTTCTACCTGCTTTAATAAATCACCCTTCATCATTAAACGACCTAGTCCATCCTCAAAACGTAAATGTTCTACCGTTTCAAAACGATTCTGCCATTGTTCTAATAGCTTTTGATAGCTGATAGCTTCATTGGGCAGATCAATTATAGTTTCCTTTACATTATCCTGCGTTTTTAAATTGCCAGAAGCAAAAGGAATAGCAACAACAAAAAGAGCCGACAGTTCCCTGTTATCTTTACTTTCATAGGGATAAAAGCCTGCAAACTTTAAATCATTCTGACAGAAGGGATTGATTTTCTTTCCAACAAAACTGACTTCTTCTGACCATTCTCTAAAAGCCTGATTTCTTACAGTATCTTCACTTATTTCACCGCTTATCATTTCACTTTCTGGTATTGCTTCATATACACAATGTCCTCCAGGTACATCACGGCAAATTTCAGGAAAAAATGTTTCCGGTGATTTAAATTTGTTTTTAGGATATTTGTTTATTACCATTATCTTATCGTCTTCATTAACATACACCCCAAGAATTAAAACTGTCAGATGACGATACCTGGCTTCATTTTCCTTTGTTCGTGGAACAATAACCTGTTCAAAAGTTATTGGAAAAGAAACTTTTTTCAGGTTTTCTTCCGGTATAATAATCAGGTTTTCCTCACTCATTTTCAATCACTCCTTATCTGTCAATATTTTCTGATCCACACGAATCAGATACCATTGTCTGTTTTTACAGGCTAGAAGACTATTGTCTACACGATAATCGTTTGCCTTGTAATAGAATTCATATTCTGGCTTTATAACAATATTGCCATCTCCATCAACAAGTCCAAAAGTAATCTCAGCATCTAAATCAATTTTCCCAGCTACATAATATGGCGCTACAGGTGGTGACTTATGAACACTGTTATAGTCTGTTATTTTATAATAAGAGTTTTTATCTTCATCATAAAAATACATATAATCCAGATAGTCTACATTTTCCCAGTCATAACAGACACAGGCAATTTTGCCAGTATTTGTCATAACTATATCTCTTAAATCTTCTTTAAAGAGGGACTTGCCGTTTTTATCATATAATTGCCAGCGATCTATAAGATAATCTTCATGGTGTTTAGCTGCCAGCAAATACTTTCCTATCGGTTTTATCTTTGCATATTCCATCTTAAGGATGATATTACCTTTTTCATCCTGATATCCCATTCGTTCTTTTACCACCGCTCCATTTTCATCAAGCTCGCTGGATATTATTTTTCCTTCAAGAAGGCTTTCTGCCTCCTTGTCATATTTATCAACATCAAATTTGTCTTCATAAATGGTCTCATACTTTTTTAAAAAGACAGGTTTTTCTGAAGGAATAAAACCTTCAATTTCTTTTTGATACCATTTATCTTTCAGCCAATTGCCTCGATAATCGGTGATATTTGTTTTATCATTCTTTTTAAAAACTAAGTATTCAGGATTCTGATACTGCTCTTTAGGAAAAGTGATTACACTTTCCTTGTCACAAGCTATCAATTCGTCACCATAAATATCATATGCACCCCAAAGATTTTCTTTTGAGACAATAAAAACCATGACTTCATTTTCTTCGATTGTCAGAAATCGGATTTTAAGTTCGTCAAACTCTAAAGGCAAGATATCTTGACCAGTTAGATTACAAACTCCCCAGCAACCATTTAAATGATAAATCAGACGGTCCATCTTTGAATCTTTATAGCCAGAATGAATAATAATTTCACTACAGTCACAAGGTAAAATCATTTTCCCTGAATAATCCAATACACCATAGTAGCGAACATCTTTTTCATCCAATCTGCTAATTTTAATAAAACGATCTGAATAGCCATCAATTCGCTCATATTTACAATCAATAGCCAACTGACCATCTAAATCAAGCAAGCCTTGTAGCCCTTGCTGGTTTTCAACTAATATACGACCAAATAGAATATTGGGCATCAATTTTTCCTTATTATAATTATATTGACTATTTATATCCTTTATATTACGAGTCAAGTATTTATAATCGGGAAGTTTTATAATTTCTATTTCTGAATTTTTGTACATAATGCCTCCTTTTTTATCAACTTCAGTTGAAACTTATTAATAAAAATCATGATTTTTGATAGCTTCAGCGAGCTGTCTAATGTCAGTTTCATCATTATAATCTGAGTTAAAATCAAACAAGCCAACAATATAACCGGCTCCATCTAGAAATTTGCTATTTAAAGCTTCAAAAACATCTTTGAAAGATGCTTCATCAGATAGCATCTTTTTAAACATTTCGTTATGGAAAACAACCACATTATCAGCAATTACTTTTAAATCTATAACAGTTCTATGTGCATGTAAAAGACGTTCTTTTCCTTCTATTTCAAAAGGAGTTGTTACCATACAAACAACATACATATCTAAATCTTTAGCAATTTCAACTATTGGAGCTAAAGCACTCGTTGCTGTGTTTCCTCCCAGTCCTGCTACAAGAATTAATACTCTAGCACCCTGTAAGGCTTCCATAATTTTTTTATGGCTGTAGATAATGCTTTCTCTACCTGACAATGGGTCTTTAAGTGGTTTATCAGTTTCTAATAATACCTTATCTGGACAAACATTGGCTTTTAAAGAAGCTTCATCGGTATTCATAACGATAAACTGTACTTCTTCTATTCCTTTTAAAAACATGTAGCCTACAATGTTAGAACCAGCTCCACCAACTCCAACTATCTTTATATCACTCATTATATTTCCCCTCTAGTTATCCTCATAAATTATTCCTTTTTATAAAGAGGACATCTTTGGTCCCTTTTAGCTAGAGTATGTTCTTCAAAACCATAATCAAAACGATACAGACCTTCACTTCTGCAACTGCATAAAACCATCTTGTTGGCTTTACAGATGATTGTTTTATCAAATACATCAGTACCTTCCAAATCATCATATTCTCTAAACTCTTCTGTTACATAAACAAATTTGCAGTCAGCGCATTTAACAGGGATTTCTTTAAAATCTGTAGCAATTTCGTTTCCTTTTTCATCTTTATAAAATATAGTTTTGCTCATCTTATCTCCTTTCCAGATTAATCCATCTGATGAACTTTTATTTTTGTGCCTCTTCTAAAACCTGTTTCCACTCTTCTTTACAGCTGTTCATCGTACTTTCAGGTATTAATTTTACCAAAGTTATTATTTCAGAGCGATGATCTTTTTGATAAGAAGAATTATTAACCTTCAGATTTTTTAAAATTCTCAAACATGCCAGTTTATTAAACTCTTCATCATAATACAAGAGCAAATTTACAAACTGTTTAGGAATACAATAGTTTATATAGTGAGCCAATGCATACTCGAAAGTATCATGGCTTTCATACTGATAAAATTTGTTTTTAACTGCCAACTCCATTATTAGCGCAAAGATTGTTTCGATATTTTCCGCTTCTGTAAATTCTCCCTTTTCAAAAGCTCTATGGGGATTGGCTCCAGAAAAAGCGATATAGTGATATCCACAGTTAACCAGCATTGCCAGTGTTTCTTCATCAAGCATTATTTTTGAATATGTATTCTTATTTTCATCTAACATCAATATAAGGAACACCAAAGCAAAATAAGAATAGCGATTGTTGTTTTGAAAGTAGACAGGGAAATGGTTTTTCCATAAAGCTGCCCTTTTTTCATCTTTAAGAGTCTCATTTAAATATTGCTTTAAAACATCGATATGTTTAAGCCCAACAGGATTGGTATATTTTCCTAAAGAAAAATAATCCTCCAGTATTTGAGAAATTCTCAAGACATAAGCTTCCATTTTTTGGCTGATTGCTGCTGAGTGTTCAAAATGATTTTCTGCCCATAGGTCCAATGCTTTAAATAGCACATCTTTGAGCTGCTGAGATTTGTCAAAATCACGACAGGCTACAAGATGATGAAGCTCCACATTTTCAAAATCATGATTTTCAATTAAGTATGATTCTATGGCATTTTTCATTTCCGGATCATACATTTTCGCTATAAAATCACGATAATTTTCATCTTCAAAAAAACTTTTAACTATCTTCAGCTTTTCTTTCTCGATCATTTTAATGGTTCCTTAAGTTTTTTTCCACATACCAGACATTTCCCAGTTATTACATCAATGTATCTTTCACAGTTGTGGCCAGCCAAACGCAATCCTTCAGCAATTTCTTCCTTATCAACACGATCACCATAATAATCATCATAATTCTTACCATCAAAATCACTATAGAAAGTTGCTCCTGTACTGTCTTCAAAAGCTTCGGAAGCCCCACACCTCAAGCAGACTGCATTCACTCTTCCTAAGCCTGAGTAATTGCTGTCAGAAGCAATGACATGATAGGTTTTATCACAAACAGTACAGCGACACTTTGAATCCAGATGTTCATAACAGTTATGAACGATATTGTCCTTTTGCATATTTTTCTCCTTTCGAAAATATTATTTTGTAATTATCATTTCGGTTACTGAAATCTTTTATAATTTAATTATAACAATCACTTCCTTGTTGTCAATACTTTTTTTAAAAAAAATTTAAAATTTATAAAAATTTATCCATTTTAACCTATATCTCTATTTGCTTTTTTCTTAAACAAAAAAACCTTGCCTGGGCAAGGTTTAATTGCTAAAGTGGTGCACCGAATGAGAGTTGAACTCACACGATATTAATCATACGCTTCTGAGGCGTACGCGTCTACCATTCCGCCACCGGTGCAGTTAGAGTCTAACGATATTTTAACACTTTTTCTTGTAAATAGTGAGCAAAACCGTCTTCATCATTTGTTTTTTCGGTAATATCATCAGCATATCCTTTAGTTTCATCAGAACCATTAATCATACAGACGCCAATTCCAGCAACTTCGAGAAGTTCATTGTCATTACTGATATCGCCAAAAGTCATAACATCTTTTAAATCAATATTGTTTAGCTGACAGAAATTTATTAAAGCATCTCCCTTATTTGTTCGATAGTCTATAAATTCCAACATTGTTGTCTGCGTTTTTACAGTGCGATAAGTGACACCTTCCTTTTTATTTTCTTCAACATATTTTTCTAAAGCTGCCATTTTATCTTCATCTACTCTAATCATCAACTTAGGGCGATCTTTATTAAACATCAAGGAACCATCAGGGCTGATGACATAAGGCATCTCGTTTCTGATACTGCTAGATATGGTTGCTTCATCCTCCTTTAGACAGACCATTACTCCATCATCATAGACAAAGGGGTTTACATCAAGAGGTTTAACCAAGTTACAGATTTCTTTAACATCTTCTTTAGACAGGCTGTGATAATCGTATCTTTTATTATTTACTCCATCATATAGCTGAGCTCCATTCATTCCAATAAGAATATCAAACTGCCAGTCAAAGCCCCATTCTTTGTAATAGTGCAATAACTGGTTATCCACACATCTACCAGAAGCCAAGCCGAATAAGATTCCTTTTTCTCTTAGCTGATTGATGATTTTCTTAGTAAAATCAGTCAACACTCTTTGGCTGTTTGTCAATGTTCCATCGATATCCGCTACTACTAATTTAATATTCTCGTTCATAATCATCCCTTTTATTGGTGTGCCCGACAGGACTTAAACCTGTATTTTCTCGAATCGGAATCGAGGGTTTTATTCGTTAAACTACGGGCACATCACAAAAACATTATAACATAATTCAACCATATTATTTTATCACAATAAAAACACAGTGCCACCTAAAAAATATGCTATATTTAAATTAGAATAAGGAGATTAACTATTATAAATCAAGTGGAAAATAAAATTTATTAAATATCCATT
>CAYUXW010000012.1:0-43075 GCA_964449115.1 uncultured Erysipelotrichaceae bacterium
TCTATCAGTATCAAATTCTACCAAATATAATTTTAGATATCAATCTCTAAAACAATTGGACAATGATCTGAACCATAAACTTCATTTAATATTTGACTGTCAATAATCTTATCTTTTAATCTGTCAGAAACAATAAAGTAGTCAATTCTCCACCCGGCATTGTTTTTTCTGGCGTTAAAGCGATAACTCCACCACGAATATTTAATCGTATCTGGATATAGGTATCTGAAAGTATCAGTAAAGCCACTAGTTAACAGTCTACGCATCTTATCTCTTTCTTCATCAGAGAAACCAGCATTTTTACGATTGGTTGTTGGATTTTTCAAATCAATCTCTTCTTTGGCCACATTTAAATCACCACAGTAAATAACCGGTTTTTCCTTGTCCAGCTCTTTTAGATGCTCTAGCATATGATCTTCCCAGAGCATCCTGTAATCAAGTCGAGCTAAACCATCCTGACTGTTTGGCACATAGGCATTGACCAGATAAAAATTATCATACTCAAAGGTCATTATTCTTCCTTCTTCAGGATGATCATCATTATCTTCAAAATCATATTTTTCACTGATTGGCTTTTTTTTGGTATAGATAGCAGTTGAAGAATAACCCTTTCTTTGAGCTGAATGATAGTACTGATAATAACCATCCAGCTCTATATCTATCTGCTCAGGCTGAGCTTTGGTTTCCTGAAGACAGATAATATCCGCATCTATCTCTTTAACAAAATCTAAAAATCCTTTTTTCAGGACAGCTCTTAAACCATTTACATTCCACGATACTAACTTCATATAGCCTGTTTAACTCCTCTGCAATAAACTTCATAGACTTTGACATTTTCATCAGTGATAACTAAATCAGCATCCTTATTTACTTCAATGCTTCCTTTTCGATCATCTACCTTACAGTAGCGAGCCGGATTGATAGTAGCACTGTTAATAGCGGTAACTAAATCAAGTCCGGCCATCTTATGTAAATTGTTAACTCCTTCATTGACATATAAAGCACTGCCAAAAAGAGTTCCATTTGGCATACGATAAGCTCCATCCTTGTTTAAAAAATTAAACTTTCGATCATCTTTCTGTACTGCTGAATCCGTTACCAGAATAAGTTTATCTTTCCCTTTCATCTTGCCGATTAAATAAGCAGTCTGAAAATCTATGTGGACTCCATCACCAATAACCTCAGCATAAAAACCGTCTAAATTAACAGCTGCTCCAAACAGTCCTGGATCACGATGATGAAATGGATTCATTCCATTACCAGTGTGGGTAATGGCGCTGGCTCCATTTAACAAAGCTACTTTAGCCTGCTCAAAACTAGCGATACTATGACCAATACTGGCCACAATACCTAACTCACCACACTTTTTCACAAAAGAAAAATCTTCATCTTTTTCAGGAGCATAGGTTACAGATTTAATATTATTTCCTGATAGTCTCTGATATTTTTCTAACACTTCTGCATCAGGAGCTACGATATACCTTTTATTTTGAGCACCTTTACGCTCTTTAGAAATAAAATTTCCTTCCATATTGATACCTAAAATTTCAGCTCCATCATCCATTCTTTCAATTATTCTGCTATAGGTGACCATGGCCTTTTCATTTTTATTAGCTGCCTGAGTTGAAGTAGTAACTAAAAATGAAGTCACTCCTTCAGCTGGCATATGTTTGCACCACTTCCTCATGCCTTTTAAAGTAGGCTTGTTGCTGTCGACTCCTGCATAACCGTGACAATGAATATCAATAAATCCAGGTAGAATCCATCTATTTTCATAATCAACATCTACTGGTTTTTCATCATACGAATAGATACCAACTATTTTAGAACCGTTCAGTTCAATTTGAGCTGGTTGTAAACTTTCATTAATCCAGACATTTTTACTCTGTATAATCATTTTTATCACCTTTATCCTTTTATTCGTTAAATTATATTATACCAAATTATATCAGCTAAATAAAATCATAGCATCAAAAGAAAAAATAGGGTACAATAAATCTATGTATTATTTTTTGGGGAGAAATTTATGAAAGGTTTATTTAAGATGTTGAATAATTCCAAAGTATTCAACGATTTAGATGAGCAGGAATTTTCCTGGGTTTTATATGATGTAGGAAACTCTGCTTTTACAATGCTGTCATGTTCACTGATTCCAATCTGGTTTAAATCAATAGCTATCGGAACAGCACCAGGTCAGATTACTTCTGATGCCGCTACCGGAATGTGGGCCTTAGGCACATCTGTTGTCACCATTATTGTCGCTTTATTCGGTCCGGTCTTTGGGGCTTTGGCTGATAGAAAAGATATGAAGAAAATCTTCTTTACCACTTCTGTGGCCATTGGTGTTTGTGGCTGTATTATTAACGGTTTTGCGACCAGCTGGATTTTATTTTTAGTTATCTTTATTCTGACTAAAGTCGCTTACAGCGCTTCACTGACTTTCTATGATTCGATGCTTAATGATGTTACTACCGAAGATAGAATGGATGAAGTTTCATCTTATGGTTATGCCTGGGGTTATATCGGTTCATGCATTCCCTTTATCGTAGCCTTAATAGCTTACATTCTGGGACCTGATATGGTTGGTATCTTATCCAGTGGAGTAAGTAAATTTATCGGTTTTGCGGTGACTGCCATCTGGTGGATGCTGGTTACTATTCCACTTATTAAGGTTTATCATCAGAAAAACTATGTTGATATTGAAGATACCAAGGTATCTTATGCCTTTATTAAAATCTATAACACCTGGAAGACTATCTTTTTTGAAGATAAAAAAGTTCTGTTCTTCTTAATTGCTTTCTTTATGTATATTGATGGGGTTGGCACAATTATTGACAATGCCATCAACATTGGAACAGACTTAGGTTTAGATACTGTTGGTCAGGTTGTATTTTTACTATTAACTCAGGTTGTTGCCTGGATTGGTTCACTGGTTTTTGCCAGTTTAAGTAAGAAACATGACACGGTTAAATTAATTCTAATCTGTATTGCTGGCTACTTTGCCATCTGTGTCTATGCCCTGTCACTTCAATACCTGTGGCAGTTTGGTGTTATGGCTTTTGGAATCGGATGTTTCCAAGGTTCAATCCAGTCACTTTCAAGAAGCTATTATTCAAGAATTATTCCAGCTGAAAACTCAGGGGAATACTTTGGCATCTATGATATCTTCTCAAAAGGAGCATCTTTTATCGGTTCAGCTGTTATCGCGGCAGTTAAATTTGCTGGTGGAACAATCAATCTGGCTATTGGACTATTAACAATCTTCTTTGCCTTAGGATTTGTCTTCTTGAAATTAGCTGATAAACAACCTAATAAAAATGCTTAAAATGTGCTATTAAGCATATCTAAACAATCTAAAAACAGGCTTTAAAAATGGCCTGTTTTTTAAATAACTAATCTTTTATAACTTTTAAAAAGAATTCGTTAAGCTTTTTATAACTTAATGCTTCACTACCAGCTAATTGCTTAATATAGTTTTCGATCTCTGTAAGATTTTCTACAATATAATCATTTAATTTTTCAATCTTTATTACCTGTTTTTTCTCATTATTTTCCTTTTTTATTTTTATCAGTTCATCAATGATTTCATTTATCTCCAAGGTAAACTGACTATTTCTTAAAACATCAAATTCAATTGGAGCAACAGTATCATTTTCAATCGTATACAAAGCTGAAGCCAGTGATCTTAAAATATAAAAATACTTTTTAAGATTTACTTTTTCCTTATCTAAAACAAACTTATTATAGTGCGTTGAAGCAATACGATAGTAATGATTTAAAATCTTAATTTTAGAAAAATATACTTTAGAAAGTTTTTTTAACTCTTTAATCGGTTCTCTCTTTTTATAAATGATTGGTGAATTCAGCCACTCATACAAAGAAGGATTAGAAGCATACAACAATTTTAAAGTTTTAGAAATATCCCAACCACTGATATCTAAATCATTATTAATTGGTCTTACTATCACATCTTTTGTTTTATCTAATCTTAAATATTCTTTTTCTTTTCTTTTATAGATAAATCTAACATCATAATCTGAATCAGCTGAGTCAAACCCCCAAGCTCTTGAGCCTGATTCAACCGCCAGTAAAATCTTAACATTTTCTTCTTTTTCAATTTTCTTAAGCTCTTTAATTATTTCTTCACGCATATTATCACCTGACTTCTTTTTCTTTATCTTTATTGTAAACAAATAAGACAAAAAAATATAGCGAAAATTAATCCGCTATATCTTTTTATTTTTCATTAACTACATAATTATCATTAACATAGTCTATTTCCAGTATCGCATCACTTTCGATACTGTCTTCAATTATTTTGTAAGCTAAAACTGTTTCAATATTCTGCTGGATATACCTTTTTAAAGGTCTAGCCCCAAAGGTGATATCACTGCCATTATCGATAATTGACTGTTTAGCTCTATCTGTTAAGCGCAACTCAATATGTCTATCTTTTAATCTATCAGAAAGCTGTCTGATAAACTTGTCGACAATACCTTCCAAGACTTCATTGGTCAGTGGGTTAAAGATAATAATATCATCAATCCTGTTGACAAACTCTGGTTTAAAAGTGGCCTTGACTACTCTTTCATAGGCTGCACGCTTTTTGTCATGATCTTCTTCAAAAGCATATTCACTGGCCAGGTTACTGGTCATAATAACAATCGTATTTTTAAAGTCAACTGTTACACCTTTATTATCAGTGATTCTTCCATCATCTAATATCTGCAACAAGATGTTGAAGACATCAGGATGGGCTTTTTCAATTTCATCCAATAAGACAATTGAATAAGGCTTTCTTCTGACCGCTTCAGTAAGCTGACCACCTTCATCATAACCGACATAGCCTGGAGGAGCACCGATTAATCTAGAAACACTGAACTTTTCCATATACTCACTCATATCGATTCTGACAATCTTATGTTCATCATCAAATAATTGTTCTGCCAAAGCTCTAGCCACTTCAGTTTTACCAACCCCGGTTGGTCCTAAAAACAGGAAGGAACCAATTGGTCTATTAGCATCCTGAATCTGAGCCTTACTTCTTAATACAGCATTTGAAACAAGTTCAATCGCTTCATCCTGACCGATTACTCTTTCAGCCAGCTTATCTTTTAAAGCTAAGATTTTCTGACGTTCAGTTGCCATTAATCTACTGACATCAATACCTGTCCATCTAGAAACAACCTTAGCGATTAATTCCTCATCAACAGTTTCCTGAATCAAGGCATCGACCTTAGGATTGCATTTAGCTTCTCTAATCTGCTTTTCCAAAGTTGGAATTGTTTCATATTGCAGTCTGGCTGCATCTTCATATCTAGCTTCATTTTGAGCCTTATCTAACTGCAGTTTAGCCATTTCCAGTTTTTCTCTATTTTTCTTGACTAAATCCAGCTCATCTTTTTCGTCCTGCCATTTGCTGTGCACTTCATTTCTTTGCTGTTTGAGCTCTGATATTTCCTCTCTGATAATATCCAGTCTTTCCAGAGCTTTTGAGTCTTCTTCTTTCTGCAAAGCTTTCTCTTCAATTTCCAGCTGCATGATTTTTCTATTTAACTCATCCAGCTCATAAGGAACTGAATCCATCTCTACTCTGATTGAAGCACAGCCCTCATCAATTAAATCAATTGCCTTATCTGGTAAAAAACGATCTGAAATATATCTGTTAGACATGGTAGCTGCGGCAATTATGGCCTCATCTAAAATCTGCACTCCGTGATGAGCTTCAAAACGGTCTTTCAAACCTCTTAAAATAGAGATAGTTTCTTCCACTGTTGGCTCATCAACAGTTACTCTCTGGAATCTTCTTTCCAAAGCCTTATCGGTTTCAAAATACTTGCGGTATTCATTGTAGGTAGTCGCTCCAATACAGCGCAATTCTCCTCTAGCCAGCATTGGCTTTAGAAGGTTAGCTGCATCCATACTGCCTTCTGTTTTACCAGCTCCAACAAGGTTGTGAATTTCATCAATAAACAGAATGATTTCTCCATCAGCCTTTTTTACTTCTTCTAAAACAGCCTTCAGCCTTTCTTCAAATTCACCACGATACTTGGCTCCAGCTATTAAAGAGCCCATATCCAGTTCAATCAGTCTTTTATTTTTCAGATTTAAAGGTACATCCTGCTTGTATAATCTCCAGGCTAAACCTTCAACAACTGCCGTTTTACCCACACCTGGTTCACCAATTAAAACTGGATTATTTTTTGTTTTACGCGATAAAATTTCAATAATTCTTCTGATTTCTTCATCACGACCAATTACTGGATCTACTTTGCCACTAGCGACAGCTTCAACGATGTCACTGCCATATTTTTCTAAAGCTTCTAGAGTTTCTTCACTTGTTGCTTCATTCATCTTCTTACCACCACGTCTTTCTAATTCCTGGTTAATTACCTGATTTTTTGTTAAGCCATACTTTTTAACGATATCATTGGAAATAGGTGAATCGTTAAATAACAGATGGATAAAAACTGTTGCGACAGTCAAAAATGTTTCATCATTATTCTGCGCCCAGTTTAAAGCCTCAATAATTGAATCATTAACCTTGCGGTTAAAGACTGGTTGAGGAATATAATCCACATTCGCAATATTTTTCAATCTGTTTTCAGCATTATTAAAACACTCCTGTTTATCCAGATTTATTCTTCTAAACAGACCATCAATCGTATCATCAGAGAAAATAGCATGAAACATATGCACGGTTGTTATTTCACTGTGACGCCATTGACTGGCTAACTGATTGGCCTGTAGTAGGATGTTTTGTAGTTTTTGTGAGAATTTATTAAAATCCATAAACAACTCCTTTCTAGCACTTGAAGTCACAAAGTGCTAATTTGTTTTTTGAAGAAAAGTAACATTTCTGTTACTTAAACGTATCTCTAAATCTATCAAATACCGATTTCTTTGATTTCTTTTCGATATCCTTCAATTTATTGAAAAGTTCTTTTTCCTCCCTGCTCAGTGATGTTGGAACTTTCAGATCTACAATGACATATTGATCACCATAATAGGAAGTTCTGATATCCTTGACACCTTTGCCTTTGAGCCTGAATCTTTGATCTGGCTGAGTTCCTGAAGGTATCGTCAGCTGAACATCACCCTGAACGGTCGGAACATCAATCTTGGTACCCAAAGTAGCATCAATTACTGACAGTGGTACAGTGATATAGATGTCGTTGCCATTTCTTTGAAAATATTCATGTGGCATAACCATAATTTCAATATATAAGTCCCCATTAGGACCACCATTGAATCCTCTATCACCCTTGCCAGCGATACGAAGCTGCTGACCTGATTGAATTCCCGCTGGAATACTAACTTCAACTTCAATTTTCTTTTTACTGAATCCTGTTCCTTTACACTTAGGACATTTATTTTCAATTACCTGACCGGTTCCATTACAGTTGCTGCAGGTAGTCTGAACCTGAGACATCCCAAACATGGTCTGCTGGGTTCTGACTGTTCTACCTGTTCCGTTACAGGTTGGACAGGTTTTGATATCACTTTTACTTTTAGCTCCTGAGCCTAGACACTCTGAACACTGCTCTTCAACTTCCAGTTTCAGTGTTTTAGTTAAACCTTTAATTGATTCCATAAAGTCAATTCTCATAGTCATGAACTTATCCTGACCTTTTCTTGGAGCATTGCTGTTGCGTGAACGGGCTTGTCCACCCATTCCACCACCAAAGAAGGAACCGAAAATATCGCCCAGATCACCAAAGCCACCAAAGCCAAAGTTTTCAAAACTGAAATTATCAAAATTGAAACCACTGCTCTCTAAGCCGGCATGACCAAACTGATCATAGGTACTTTTAGTCTGTGGATCATTTAATACTTCATATGCTTCCTGAACTTCTTTAAACTTTTCTGGTGCATCTTCATCTTTGTTTAAATCTGGATGGTATTTTTTTGCTAGAGCTCTATAAGCTTTTTTGATATCATCTTCACTTGCTGACTTGTCAATACCCAAGATCTCATAATAATCTCTTTTTTCTGCCATAATAATCCCTTCCTAGTAAATCTAATGACTAGCATTTGCTAGCCATTAGAATTTATATCATATTTTTACTTTTCAGTAAAGTCAGCGTCCATAACATTATCATCATAGCTGTTGGCACTGTTATCATAATGCATGTCCTGCTGTTGCTGTGCTTGTTGCTGATACATTGCTTCACCCATTGCCTGTGCTGCCTTCTGTAAAGCATCCAGTTTAGTTTTCAATGTATCGTAATCGTTATTATCTAAAGCTGTCTGTAATTCATTTTTCAGTTTTTCAACTTCTGCTTTCTGATTAGCATCAATCTTATCAGCATTATCAGTTAACATCTGCTCAATCTGAATAATGAAGCCTTCTGCCTGGTTACGTAATTCAATTTCTTCTTTACGCTTGTCATCTTCAGCCTTGTGCAGTTCAGCTTCTCTTACCATTCTTTCAATTTCTTCTTCTGATAGTCCTGAAGAGTTGGTAATAGTAATAGATTGCTCCTTGCCAGTTCCCTTATCCTTAGCTGAAACATGAACGATACCGTTAACGTCAATATCAAAGGTTACTTCAATCTGAGGAATTCCTCTTCTAGCTGGTGCAATACCATCCAGCTTGAACATACCTAATGACTTGTTATCTTTGGCCATTGGTCTTTCACCTTGCAGAACATTGATATCTACAGCTGGCTGATTGTCTGCCGCTGTTGAGAAGATCTGTGATCTGCTGGTTGGAATAGTTGTGTTACGATCGATTAATCTAGTCATAACTCCACCTAATGTTTCAATACCTAATGACAGTGGTGTAACATCTAACAATAGTACATCGCTGACATCACCTTTCAGTACTCCACCCTGAATTGCAGCACCCATAGCTACTACTTCATCTGGGTTAACACTCTTGTTAGGTTCTTTTCCAAGTTCATTTTTAACAGCTTCCTGAACTGCTGGAATTCTGGTTGAACCACCAACCAACAGTACCTGGTCAATGTCACTCTTTGTTAAACCTGAATCGCTTAAAGCCTGTCTGATTGGTCCAATTGTCTTTTCAACGATTGGTTTAATCATATCTTCAAATCTTGCTCTGGTTAAAGAAGTTTCAACGTGTAATGGTCCATCAGAGTTAGCTGAGATAAATGGAATTGAAATCTGAACTTCTTTCATTGAAGATAAGTCTTTTTTAGCTTTCTCAGCTGATTCCTTGATTCTCTGTAAAGCCATGTTGTCTTTTTTCAAATCAATACCATAGTCTTTTCTAAAGCCATCACAGATATAGTCAACGATCAGGTTGTCAATGTCATCTCCACCAAGTTTATTGTTACCAGCTGTTGCCAATACTTCAAAAGTACCATCAGCCAAGTGCAGAATACTGACGTCAAATGTTCCTCCACCAAAGTCATAAACTAATACTGTCTGTTCAACGTTGGTCTTATCAATACCGAAAGATAAAGCTGCTGCTGTAGGCTCGTTGATAATTCTAGCTACTTCCAAGCCAGCAATTCTACCAGCATCCTTAGTTGCCTGACGCTGAGCATCGTTAAAGTAAGCTGGAACAGTAATAACAGCATCAGTAACCTTTGTGCCCAGATAAGCTTCAGCATAATCTTTCATATAAGCCAGAATCATTGCTGAAATTTCCTGAGGTGTATACATTTTACCTTCCAGTTCAACTTTTTGATTTGAACCCATCAATCTTTTAATTGATGTTACTGAGTTTTTATTTGTAACTACCTGACGTTTAGCAGCATCGCCAACAATCTTATCGCCATTTTTAAATGCTACTACCGATGGAGTAGTTCTATTTCCTTCTGGATTTGTGATAATTGTAGCTTCACCATTTTCAAATACTGCTACACATGAATTTGTTGTACCTAAGTCAATACCAATAATTTTTCCCATAATTTATTCCTTCTTTCTTTTACTCACTGACCTTTACCAAGGCCGCTCTTAATAATCTGTCTTTTAACATATAACCTTTTTGAAAAACTTCAATTACTATATTCGGTTCTACACCCTCGACTTTCTCTGTCACCATTGCATTTTCGAAGTTTGGATCAAAAGGTTTATCTATACTATCAATTTGACTAACCCCTTCATCGGTTAGTGCCTGTATTATCTGATCGTAAGTCAGTTTAACTCCCTTGACAAAAGGATCAGATATATCTTTTCCAGCCAGTGCTATTTCTAGAGCATCTAAAGCTGGTAAAATGCTTTGGGCGAAACTCTGAATTCGATATTTGTGAGCATTTTCAGCATCACTCAACAATCTTTTCTTCAGATTTTCCGTATCTGCATAAGCCTTATAATAAGCATTTTTGGTGATTGTGACTTCTTTTTGAAGTTCTTCAATCGTCTGTTGTAGTTTTTCAGTTTCAGTCAGTTCTACTTCTTCCTGTTTTTCTTCTTCAAGTATTTCTACCGTAACTTCTTTTTCTTCAACTTTCTTGTTCTTATCTTTTTTGCTCATTTTAACCTCAATTTCTATTTTTTCTTCTTATATTGGCTTTCGATAAACTGCGTTGCGAAATCCAATATTGAAACAATCTTGTTATAATTCATGCGACTTGGTCCGACAACCATTAATTTTCCTTCTTCTTCACCAATATTGAAGACTGAAGAAACAATAGCCACATCATTAACCCATATCAGTTCACCTTTATTGTCTGGTGATTTGACCTTGACACTTGATTCACTGGTCCCTATTTTTTTCCAGAGGGCAGAATCATCAAACATTTTCATGATTTCCCTTAACTTTTCAATGTCGCTGAATTCAGGCTGATACAACATATTTGTTGCTCCTGAAAAATATACATTGTCACTGGCAAATTTTACAAACGCCTGCACAAAGGCATTGAACAGTATCTCATGTCTTTTAACTGATCTTTCTAAAATCGGTTTGATTTCATTCAACTTAGCTACCACATCATTAATTAGTGTCCCCACTAAATAGTCATTCAAGATGTTTGTACAGGTCTGAATATCTTCAACCGATACCCTGTCAGCAAAGTAGAATGTCTTATTTTCAGCATGACCCTGATCAGTAATAATTACAGCCACCGCACTTGTTTCACTCAGTGGAAACAGCTTTATGTGGGCCAGACTCTGCCTGTTAGCATCGGGACCTAATACCAGTGAAGTCAAATTTGTCATATTTGATAAAATATCACAACTTGCCTGAATCACATTCTCAAGTGGTAAGTCGCTGGAAAAGAATGTCTGTAATTGATATTTCTCTTTTTCATCCAAGAATGAGTCCATCAGGTTTTCAACATAATAGCGATAGCCATATGTTGACGGGACTCTGCCAGATGAAGCATGAGTTTTCTCTAATAAACCTTCTGTTTCCAGATAATTCATTTCATTACGAATTGTTGCACTTGAACAGTTTAGTCCGTATTGCTCCAGCAAGGTCTTTGATCCGATTGGTTCAGCTGTCTTAATAAACTCTTCAACAATCGCTTTCAAGATAACTTCCTGTCTTCTAGATAACATCCTTCTCCCCTCTTTTCTGGCACTTAACTTCTGCCACTGCTAATAGTATAATACATTAGTTTAGCACTGTCAACTATTAAGTGCTAATTTTTTATATTATAAATATAAAAAACGATTACCCTCTGATAATCGTTATTTTCGCTATAATTCAGTCATTTTTTTATTGTTTTTTGGCTTTATTTTCTATTAATTCAAACACTTTATCAAAGATATAAGCCAATATTACTGTAATTAATGCCGATAAGATGAAAAATGCATACTTGTTACTTTTTGGTAAACCTAAATTAGCCAAAACTATCATCGGCAGTCTCTGCAGAATATAAATACTGAAAACATGATCGCCACAGAAATTGAGTACCCTGTTTCCAATTGATAATTTCATTGTCACAGTGACAACTAAAAATGTGAAAATAATTCCCCAAATCATAAAGCTCAGGGCATCCATATTAAGCCTGAATACTGCTACAGCTATATATGAAATAAACAAAAGTAATAACACCATTCGATATGTTTTCTCATTTCTCATTACAATCTCTTCAATTCGATCTTTAAAAATTGAATACCAGATGCCCAATGGAAATAAAATAGCTGTATCATACCACCAATGTTCTTTGCCAGCCAGTTTCAAGGTCACAATCAATAAAATAGTCAAAAAAGTTAAAACAAGTGCAGCGTTATAGTGTGTTTCATCTTCCCTGTTTTTAAAAACAGAAAAAGAAACATAAACAAAAATATATAAGACAAAGGTAACAAACATATACCAGTTAGAATTGCCAAAACCACTATAGCCAATCCAGGAAGTCCAAAAGACAAAACTGTCAAATTCCACCTTAAATACAAAATGCTGTAAGACAAAATACATCAGTACCACAACATTAAATCGAATCAGTAGGCTTGGCAGCTTTTTCTTAAAAACATCATCAGCGTACTTAAATCCCTTGCGTTTGATAGACTCCATAATTCCGTAGCCTGAATAAAACAAAAACAAGGTCACAACCAATTGACCTAAAAATAAAGAAAACCAGTAAAGTGGTTTATCAATCAGACTCTCTAAAATTAAATATTGGTTAATATGAGAAAAGAATACTAAAACAGTAAAAATTCCTTTTATTGGTTTTGTTTTTTCTATCGACATATAGTCTTCATTAAACTTACCCTTTGGAGCAATTTTTACTCCATAAAATACCAGTATGATTAATAATAGTAGAAATACAGTCATTTACTTTTCTCCTGTTACACCTGTAAATAATTTTACCATATTTAAAATAAAAATAGGCATATTAATCAGCTTGAAGAACCATTTCATCTTTTTTACAGACAAAAATTTCCTGACAGCACTAATCTGACTTCTAAAAAAGCATTAAATATACGCTTTTGGCAGTTAAACTTTTGGATTTCGATACTTCTTTGTAAAAGGCTGGTAAAACAGAATGACTATCCATCGTTATAAAATTAACTTATAATATATTTATGAAAAATCCTTTTAAATATTCTTTAGATAACAAACGCTACCTTACCTGGAATTATTATGGTAAAAGCAACTTTCAAAATAAAATCATCAAGATCCCTATTGATGGTCCTTTTTCCTGCCCTAATCGAGATGGTTCCCTAGGTAAGGATGGATGTGTGTTTTGTCTGGGAGGATCAAATGCCTTTCCAGAATTAAGTGATAAAGATTTGATGAAACAGTACCAGCAAAGAAAAGAAATCTTTTTAAAAAAATGGCCTGATGGTATTCCCTATGTTTATTTTCAGTCTTTTTCCAACACTTATGCTCCTTTAGAAAAACTGAAAGAAATCTACCAGCCCTTTATCGAAAGTAAGGAAATAAAGGGAATTATCATTTCAACCAGAAGTGACTGCCTGGATGATGAAAAAATTGCCTTTTTAAACTCTTTGACAAAAATCAAGCCAGTCTGGATTGAACTGGGACTGCAGTCAATTCACGATAAAACTTTAAAAGAAATGAATCGAGCGCATAGTTATCAAAACTTTTTAGAAGCGATTGAAAAACTAAAAAACACCGACATAAAAATCAGTGTTCATTTAATTAATGGCTGGCCAACTGAAACTGAACAGATGATGCTGCAGACCGCCATCGAAGTAGGAAAACTTCCCATCCATGCCATCAAGTTTCATATGCTGCACATCTGTAAACACACAGCCTTAGGGGATCTTTATCAAAAAGAACCTTTTAATCTTTTAAGTAAAGAGCAATATGTCAGTATTGTAGCTAAGCAGCTTTCCTATCTAAGGGAAGATATTATCATTGAAAGGCTGACTGGTGATGGCTTAAAACAGTACTTGCTGGCTCCAATGTGGACGCTGAAAAAGGTCAGTGTCATCAATGACATTGATAAAAAAATGGTAGAGTTAGACCTCTACCAGGGAAAGAATTACTCTGAAAGTCGATAATGACCAACGATATCGTTTCGATATTCTAATACATCTTCCAAATAATTGGCTTGATAAGGGTTAGCATTATGATAAATAAATGGTATCCCTTTTTTATTGCGATATTCACTGATGACGCCTATATGACCTGCAAAGATAATAATATCTCCCGGCTGCCAGCTTTCTAAATCGTAAATATCGGTAGTAAGAGAAATGAAATTGTTTTTAAAAAAGACCTGCAGGTTTTCTACTCTTCTAAAATCAATGTTGATATCAACTACTTCAATGTCATACATATCCCTGTTAGCCCAGATGTCATCATAGACCAGTCTCATCAAATCATAGCCAGCATTTAACATGCCAAAAGCTACTACATCCGTGCATACTCCATAATTATCATCTGGATAGCCGGTACTATAATATTTGCTTTTGTATTCAGGGTTGCTTGCCAGATAGTCTTTAACTGACTGCAGCATATCACTTTGATCATCAATCCCATCATTGTCCTTATCAACAGAACTGACAAGTGTTTCTATACCAAAATCCTCATTGGTATATCTGCGATGAGGAATATAATTAAAAACATAAAGAAAACTGACTGCCACAATTAAACAACAGACTATTAATATTTTCAGTATGCTATTGACGATCTTTTTAATTTTTTCCATTCGCTACTCTTTACCTAATACCTAAAACAAACAGCATATTTAATCAGCTTTTCATCAATGTAGGCCAGATAACCCCAGGTATCTATCACCTGAAAATAGGTTTTATCCTGGCATTCAATATATTTATAACCAACTACCCAGTGCAGTCCATAGGGACTGATTCTTCTATCAATTTTATTTAAATACATCATCACTGGATAACCAGCGCTGATGCTTTTTTTATATTCGTTAATATCTTTACTCTTATAGGGTAAGAGTTTACCTTTTTCAATGTTGCTGTAAGTACTTTTATAAAACCACTTGATACCTCGGATAATATCTTTGGCAAAAGCACCAGGCAGGGGTGGCTCAATGCGTGGCCATAGTAAATGTATCAGCCATTTGGCAAAGTTGCCATCAATAAAAGAATATGGTTCATTTACTATAATCTGGTTGTCAAAGTTATTATTTAAATAACTGAGGCAAATAGCAGTACAGACACTACCGCAAACGCCACAACCAAGATAGCCATATCCATATTCTGTTTTTAATGAATTTATCCACTGTCTTCTGGTATAAACGAGCACTTTTGAATCATCAATTCCGTGTTCATCTAAACCTATTAGAAACTCGGGCTTGCTTTTAATTACGCTCGCTTTTATTTTTTCAGCTTTATTCATTTTTGTTTTTACTTTCGTTGATTACCTTTATCAGACCATTCCAGCCCATTGTGGCACAGATAATGCGATTAACCTGTCTACCAACTGTATCAAATACCACAGCTTCACCTAAAAGCTTCTCATCATATTCTTTTTGATAAACCATATTGAAATAATTCTGAACAATTTCCTCAGCTTCATCAATACTGCGACCTTTAAGCAGTTCACTCATGATTGAAGTTGAAGCAGTTGCGATGACACAAGCCTTACTATCAAATCTGATATCTTCAATAATTCCATTTTCAATTAAAACCTGCAGAAAAACATCATCAAGACAGGTATCATTATGCATATTAACCTGCTTATATCTTTTATCAACTACCAGCTGATGATTTCTTGGCTGCTGATAATGTTCCATAATAATTTCTCTTTTTAATATTGGATTATTTTTTATCGATTTCATAATATTCTCCTGTCTTTTTATAAAATTACATCAATGCAATTTTTAAGTGTTGTATTCTTTAACACTTCAATCAGTTTATCAACTTCGTTTTTAGTGTTATAGAAATAGAGGGCACATCTGACTGTTGAATCAGTTTTCAGGTGCTGCCAGAGATTCTTAGCACAGTGATTACCACTTCTTAAACATAAGCCATGCTTAGAAAGGTAAGCTGACACATCCTGACCAAACAATATTTGACCATTATCCACTACATTGAAACTGATTATTCCAGTATCGGCTTTCTGATTATAGATAATGATATTATCTAACTTTTTCATCTCTTCAATGGCATAGTCTCTGAGCTGTTTTACATACTTGACTATATTATCCAAACCGATTTTCTCCACATATTGAATCGCTGCTTTTAAACCCAGAGCGGCTTCAATATTTGGGGTACCAGCTTCAAACTTGTAAGGGACTTTTTTCAATAAAACATTGAAATCAATATCGAAACGAGCATTCATTCCTCCACCTGACATCAATGGGTCCATCTTTTCAAGAAGATGATATTTACCATACAGCACTCCTGATGCTGTTGGGCCACATATTTTATGGCCAGAAAAGGCTAAAAAATCACAATCCAAATCTTGAACATCAGTTTTAACATGTGGCACTGATTGAGCGCCATCAACTACTACTATCCCACCAACCTGATGAACAGCCTTTGATATTTCCTTAATATCACTGATATGACCTAAAACATTTGTAGCATGGGCAATTGAAACAATCTTAACCTTCTCACTCAGCATTTTTTTGACATTGTCGACAGTGATTTTGCCTGTTTCATCCAAAGGAATAAATTTAACCTTGCATCCTGTTTTTTCAGCTACACGATACCAGGGCAAAGTATTGGAAGCATGCTCTGCCAAACTGATCAGTATCTCATCATCCTCTTTCAGATACTTTAAACCATATCCAAAGGCAATCTGATTTAAAGCGTGAGTAGTGCCAGAAGTAAATACTATTTCCCTGCTTTGGCAGTTAATAAATTCGGATACTGTTTTTCTAACTTCTTCATAGGCCTTATCAACAATATTAGCTAGCTGATAATCACCACGATTAATATTGCTGGTGATATTCTGATAATAGTTACTGACTGCTTCTATAACACACTGTGGTTTCAAGGTTGTCGCTCCATTATCCAGGTATATTAAAGGCTTTCCTTCATTTGTTTTACCCTGTAACATAGGAAAATCTTGACGGATTTTATCAATATCAAACATAAAGCAATCACCTTCTTTTCAATCGTCCTTAAAAACATTATATCACACTAATAATTATATCGTTAAGCAAGTATTAATTGAATTAAACTTATAAATAGCATATAATAATTGAGTTACAATGGGAGGTTTATATGAAAGAATTTCTTAAACAGAACTGGTTTGTAGCTGTAATTGCGGTATTCTTTTTAGGAATATCTGTCTTTTATGCTTATGACCAGAATAAAGATAACTTACCTAATAAAACTGTAAACGGTAAAGATGTCATCTTCTCGGTTGATGATACCAACTTTACTGCTGATGAGTTATATGATGAGTTATATAAAACTTATGGTAAATCAGAATTATTTTTAAAATTCTACATGGGTGTTATTGATGCCAATGTTGAAGAAACTGATGAATTAATGGAACAGATTAACAATGCCATTTCTCAGACAGTCAGCTACTACACCAACTATTATGGTTATGGTTTAGAGTACTTGAACCAATTAGCTAGATACTATTATGGCTATCCAGATTTCCCAAGCTATGTAGAATATCAATTGAAAGCTGAAAAGCTTTATTCAACCTACATCTCTCAGCATGCTGAGAAGTATGTTACAGAAGAGTTTATTACTAAGCACAATCCTAGAGTTATCAGCTATTGTCTGATCAAATTTGATGATCCTAAAAATCCTACAGCTGATGAAACTGCTAGATTAAATGCGGCAATGGATGGTTGGACAAATGACTATAATGCCGAAACATTTGCAGAGTTTGCGATGAAATATTCAGAAGACCCTTCTACTGCCAGCAAAGGTGGAAAATTAGGTTATGTTGATAATAACTCAGCACTTGTTGAAGCTTTCCTGAAGGCTGCTTTAGCTTTAGAAGAAGGACAGGTGTCTGAATGGATCTTTGATGAAAACTATGGTTATTTCCTAATCAAGTGTGATTCAAAAAATTATGGTGACTATGCTAGTGATCCTAACTTCTTATCAACTGTCTTAACTGACAATGCCAACCTGGCTAATGAAATTGTTTGGCAGTATGCTCAAAACGCTGACATTACCTTTATGGATGAAGCAGTAAAAGATTACATCATGCAACAATTAAACGTTGTAAAGGATGGTGAATAATTATGAAAAAGTTTAAATTATTAGTTATTACCCTGTTAACTGCCCTGCTATTGGCAGGTTGTGGAAACAAGACTGCCAAAGTATCAAATGGCAGTGATGTATTGATTCAATTTGGCGACACCAAGATTACTAAAGCTGATCTATATTACAGCATGCTGGAAACTGATGCTGGCTATACTGTCATCAATATGGCAAACAAGATGATTGTCAATCTGGAAATTGAAACAACTGATGAATTGATAGCTGAAGCTCAAGAACAGATTGATAGCTATAAAGCAACATTGACTGATGACTGGCAAGCATCTTTAGAAAAACTAGGTTTTGAAACCGAAGAAGAATTGTTTGAACAGATTTTAGCTTCTATTAAAGCAACTAAATTAACTTCCAAATACCTTGATGAAAACCTGGATACCTTAATTGAAGAATATGCTCCATTGATGGCTAGAATCATTTATATCAGATATGTTGATAACGATATTGAAACAGCTAAAACAAATGCTGCTAATGCCATTGAAGAAATTAAAGCAGGTGAAGAATTCTTAAAGGTAGCTGAAAAATATTCAGCAGCTATCACTCTGGCAAATGAATCTTTATATACCAGATATTCTGAAGTTGATTATAATGTTTTACAATTTTTATTAACGGTAACTGAACCAACACTGTCTGCACCAATTGAAAACAGCACTTCTAGTGGTATTTATATCGTTCAGATAACAAAAACAAATGTTGAACAGGTTAAAGATAACTTTATTGAATTCTTAAAATCAAGTGAAGACTTTATCGCGAAAGTAAATAATTACTATTTTACAAAACACAATTTCGCATTATATGATTTAAAAAGTTTCGAATTTGTGAAAGCGAACTATCCTTCTTATTTACCAACAGAAAAATAACACAAAAAAAGCCAGCTCATTATCAGGCTGGCTTTTATTATGCTTTTTTTAAACAAATTGTTTAAGCACAGGTATCTTTTTTATTGTTATCGTTATTATCAGTGATATTACTAACACCATAATCAAACATATCGGCACGTTTATTAAGGAAAAATTTCCTACAACCTTTGTCACTATTCTGATAACAATCGTATTAATCAAGGCATGGACAGCGTAAATACCTAAACTATGCTCAGATATTAAATCAATAATCCATTTTAACTTCGGCTTTGTCTGTAACTTTAAATCCATATTTTTAACATAGAGATAAAAGCCAATATTAAATATAACTACATTCATCGTCATATTGCCATACATTGAAACCTTCCTGTTAAAATACAAGGAAAGAATAATTGAAAAGATGATGGAAAAAATAAGAGCCATCATACCAGCCAGATAAAAAATTCTATTATTTTTAAATTCGGTATTATTTAAATACCAGCCCAAAACAAAATAAAAGACAAATCCACCAACATGGTTCATATTAGCTATAGTAAGTACATGCTGAAGATGGGCAAAAAAATCAGTAAATAATAAACCAACTTCAATTATCTGTGGTAAAACAAAACCAAAAACAAAAGACAGGATTAAATAATATTTTACATATTTGATATTCTCTTTTTTGATCCACAGCCTCAACAAAGGAAGAATTAAATATATACCAATCATCATATAGACAAACCATAAATGATAATGTCCTTTAATCATCATTTCAATCGTATAAATAATATCAACATCTCTTCCTTTAAATAAAGGGATTGCTACATTATATACCAGCGAATAGAATACAGACCAAAAGACAAGAAACTTCAGCATTTTAACTATGCGTCTTTTATCTTTTTCATTTGTATTATTATATCCTTCATCCAAAAGTAAGGAGCCAGATATCATTAAAAAAGTTGGCACTGCAATTCGGGAAATTCCTACGAAAAAATTCCCAATAATAAAATTTAGAGAATTAAAATCTTGTTCTACATAACGTGCGTTAGTATGCAGTAAAATAACAGCCACACATGCCAGCACTCTTAAAATATCTAGGTGTTGGTAATACTTTCTGTCAGACATTCACTATGTTCCTCATCTGTAATTGTTTCTTCATTTAAAAATTTAGCTTTTATAATCAAGTAAATAATTGAATATATCAAAGAAGTTGTTGTCCAACTTAAAGGAAAAGCAAATAGAATTGTTTTCACATTGCCTGTTTTAGAAGCATATAACATTATCCAGGCCATTCTTACAACTACCACTCCAAAAATAGTAACTATCGTTGAATATATGGCCTTTCCTAAACCGTTGATTAAGGCAAAGAAAGTTTCCACAACCGCATAGGCTAGTAACATTGGCATTAAAAATCTAAGTATTGAAACAGCCTGCTCAACAACTTCCGGTTCATTAGTAAACATTAAAACCAGCGGGCGAACAAATATTAAAACGGTAGCACTTAGTGCAATGCTTATTAAAGATGAAACCAGAAGTCCAGCGGGAACAGTCTTTTTAACGCGGTCATACTTTTTAGCTCCATAGTTTTGGGCAACAACATTAGTTACCGCTACTCCAAAAGAAGCCATTAAAATCCAGAATAAGTTTTCTATCTTATTGTTAATAACAAAACCAGCCACCACTGCTGAGCCTAAGCCATTAATAGCTGATTGCAGCGTTGCACTTGTTATCTGATATAAAAACGAAGTTATCGATGCTGGTATAGCTATTACCAATACTCTTTTTAATATCGACATTTCAAATTTACTGTTTTTTGAAAAGACTCCATAGTCAATGTTAACCATCCTTAATAAAAATATCGCCATCAAGCTTTGAGTTGTAATATAAGATAGTGCTACTCCAAATATACCAAGTTTAAATAAGGCAATGAAAATAAAGTCAAAGAAGATATTCATTAAGTACAAGGCAATCAATAAAATAGTTGGCCTTTTGCTTTCTCCCAACCCTCTTAACATATTGATGATCATAAGAACTGTCATATTAGAAATAAAGCCAAAACAATAGAATCTTAAAAATTGAGTTGATAGCTCTAGATTATCAGATGGAACCTTTAATAAGATTAAGAAATTATGACAATTGAAAAAATATAAAACTGTAAAAGAAAGGGCTATTACAAAGACAAGAATCAGTGCTGTTTTAAAATTATTTCGACTTTCTTCTCTTTTTCCTTTTCCAACATCCTGTGATAGTACAACCATCGATGCAGTAACAGCTCCATTTGACATATTTACAAACATATTAATCAGATTATTGGCAGAACCACCAACAGCTGCCAGAGCTTGTGAGCCTAAAACTTTTCCAACCAGCATGCCATTTAAAATTGTATATATCTGCTGAAAAATCCCAGTGATCAAAATAGGGTAAAGAATAAATAAAATATTTTTAATAATCGATCCTTTTGTTGCATCAATATATCGTCTGTTCATTTCTACACCCTCTTTGCAATTAGTTATATTATAGTACTTATGTTTAAAAGTATCTATATCTTAAAAAAATAAAACTAATGTTAACACACTAGTCATCTTAAAGTGGTGCCCGAGGACGGACTCGAACCGTCAAGGTATTTCTACCGGTGGATTTTGAGTCCACTGCGTCTACCAATTCCACCACTCGGGCAATTTGCTAATTAATATTAGCACAAATAAAAACAAAAGTATATTACTAAATATAAAAAATATCTCCATCTTTTCCAATAGTAACATTTTCCAGGTTCATCTTTTCTAATTGTTCTCTGGTATATAAGGACATATGAGTTACAATAATTTTCCCGTTTGTTGATAATTGCCTGATTATTTCTGGCCCCATATGATCTTCACTGTTGCAAGGCAAACTGCATTCCAATACTGAAACAGCACAATTTTCAACTAAATAATCTATTGCTTCACAATAACAGCTATCACCTGAAAAGCCAATTTTCTTATTATCTTTCTGGACAGCAAAGCCAAAACTTGGTTTTGTTTTACCGTGTTCGACTAACAAAGATTCAATATGATAGTCATCAATATTTTCATTTAAGATGTCAAATTCGACAATTGAAGTTTTGGAATCAATAAATATCTTTTCAATATCATTTAAATCAGAATATCCAATTTCAAATAAGGCTTCCACACTGGCTTTCAACTTCTTTGGTCCATATATTATTAATCTGTTTTTCACTTTATTAAAACTTCTTAGAAGAATGATATAGGTCAAATCAAAAAAATGATCAGCATGCAGATGCGTGATTAAAATCGTATCAATATCAAAAATATTGACCTTTTGCTTCATCAATTCTTTAATTACTCCAGTACCACAATCAACCAGAATACAATCATCAATCAGGGCACTGGCACTTGTCTGTGGAGCACTTATGGAACCCGTTCCAATTAGTTGAAGTTTCATATCTTTCCCCTTGTTTTTAAATATAAAATCCAGTCAGTTAAACTTGCAATATCAAAATCTATTAAAGCCTTTTTGTAAAGACTATAAGCTTCAGGATGACTTTCTTTCATCCATTTCAAGGCTTTTTTAGGACCTGAATACGGTTTTTCTTCCATATCGCAGAAGATTTCTAAACTATCAACCAAAAGCCAATGGAAGCGAAAAGCACCTTCTGTATCTTTTCTTTTTACTCTTTTAAGCATTTTCAGACACCAAATAATATTCTCTTCAATCTGTTCTTTGGTTTTTAATGATTTACTTTCAACATAGTTTTTAATCTTATTTTGAAGATCTAAGCCTTTGTTTTCATGATCTAAAAAAACTTTTCCATCATATATCTGTTTGAATTCTTCCAGATCATAATCATCTTCAAAGTATACATCTGGATAAACAAAGACATCTAGCTGAATTCCCTCCACAAAAGAAGTATCATGAAATCTTTCATGACTTTTTGAAATAACTAAAGAATCAAAATCACTGTCCTGATTATTACTTCCACTGGCAAAAGAACCATAGACAATAATAACAAGAGGATCATATTTATTTTTAATATATTCAATAATACTATCCATTAGATTTTACCTTTTCAAATCTTTCCCACAATTAGGACAATGTTTCCAATCACCATTTTTTATATAACTTCCACAATGGGGACATTTGCTGTTGGTTAGAAGAAAAAAGATGAACAGAATATAAATTGCTCCACCTAAAACCATTAGTGGTACAAAATCAATTAAAAGTCCTATGGCAAATACTGCCAAACTAACAACGAATATAACAAATCCAATATTCTTAACCTTTTTTAATTTCATTTTAAACGCCTCTCAATAAAATGCTCAAATTAATGCTTCGATATTCAATTCAAAGCTTAACCTTCCAAATCTTTGCCACAATGGGGACAATGTTTCCAACTTGTATATCTGATGTAACCTTTACAATGGGGACATTTGCTATAAATAAAATCTAAAACAAATGATGAACCCATAATCACAAAACCTAAATATATTAAATCAATTTTTTTAATTAATGCTCCAATCATAACAACAGAAAAACCGCTAAACAATATCAGGAAAACAATTTTTCTTGTCTTATGCAATTTCATCTAAAAACCTCCACAAAAAACAACAATTTTAAATTATAAAACCATTATCAACGTTCCGATTCCAATCAAAATAGTTCCAATTAATGATTGGATGGTAAATTTTTCTTGTAGAAATATAAATGCCAGAATCAGAGTAATTACTACACTAAGCTTGTCAATTGGTACAACTTTCGATACTTCACCAATTTGTAAAGCCCTGTAATAGAACAACCATGATGCTCCAGTTGCCAGACCTGATAAAATTAAAAACATCCAGCTTCTTCTACTAATTTCCGAAATACCTCCTTGAGCATTGGTTAGAAACACCATTGCCCAGGATAAAACTACAACTACCACTGTTCTAATAGCCGTTGCCAGATGTGAGTTTACACCCTCTATTCCTATTTTCCCCAATATAGATGTTAAAGCAGCAAATAATGCTGATAATAATGCATATACCAACCACATAAATATTCTCCTGGTTTTTTAACCCTTCAATTCCTTTCCACAATGAGGACATTTTTTCCACATTGTACTTCTAAGCAAGCCTCCACAGTGAGGACATTTGCTATGATAGATGGTATAGATTAAACCCCCAATAGAAATAGCCAGCCCTATATATGATAAAAATTCTCTATTGATTCCACTTCCTATTACAATAGTTACATAACCAACAATAATTAATATAGCTCCAATAAATCTAGCTTTACCCAACTTCATTCTCTATTCCTCCAAAACATTTAAATTTAAAAGTTAAACCATCTAATATCTCTATACTGTTCAGTAACATCTTTTCCATCCAGAAAAATCCTATTCGGTTCTCCAGAATACTCTCCTACTACTTTGATGAAAATGATTGATTTTTCGCCGAACCTGTTTCTTAAAAACTTTACGAATAATGTCTCATCATAACTTTTAGTTTTCTTCCACTTAAAAAAATCATCTATAAGTTTGTCAAAATTATCCCATATATCTTTTGAAACTGTATAAAGAGAAACATCTCCATCAGCACTAAGCAATATTTTATTTTCTTTCATTTTTATCATCCTCTTAGATTACATATTTAATATGAAATCCTTTCTATATCTTATTAATCGCCTTTATAATTGGCCAGCCACTGTTCATCCGCTTCAATGATTCTTTTTTCTTTCCCCAAGTAAACCATTAGTCTGGCTTGATTTTCTTCATCCAATATTACAAACGGAAAATCATCAAGCGTTGAACAGGCTCCGTAGTTACCTTTGGCATCTAAAGCTATCAGTGAAATAGACTTTGGTTCATTATTTACTCTTTCTAAATAAGTAAACAAGGCTTTTTCACAAGCTTTCTGAGCATCTAATCCCTGTCTGATACAATTAACAACTGCTATAGACAAACAACCTCTCATTATATCTTCATTAACTCCAGTAGCTGCAGCGCCACCTATCTGGCTGTCACAATAATAACCTGAGCCGATTATTGGAGAATCTCCAACTCTTCCTGGTCGTTTCATAAACAAGCCACTGGTGCTGACTTCTGCAGCCATTGAACCATTTACGTCTCTACCAATAACACAGACTGTATCATGGCTATTTTCTTTAACTCTGTTTAAATATTTTTCTTTGGCTTTTTTAGTCAGCATTCTTTTGGTTTCAAACCCATTATCTTTGGCATATTTTTCTGCCCCTTTACCGGTTAAATAATTGTTCGTTTTTCCTTTAGTTAAAGAGATAGCTACCAGTATTGGATTTTTAATATTTTTTACGGCACTGATGGCTCCAAAGGCTAAAGTATCGCCATCCATATAACCAGCATCAAGTTCTACCTCTCCTTCACTGTTTGGTAGACCCCCATAACCGACACTTTGAAAATCTGGATTATTTTCTACATCCATAATTACTGCCTCGATTATTTCTTGTAAAGAATGCTTCATTTTAAGCATTCTTTTTACATCTTTCATTTTGTTATATGACATCTTCCATGTAGATATCAATTTATATCCCATAAACTTTATTTCCTTCTCTATTTATGTATTCTATTAACTATTTTGCATTTCTCAAAAAGTAGAAAACATTACCTGTTTTACCATCTTTTCTTGGAAATTCCGGATCCTCAAGATCACATTCAGCCGCTGCATACATTACTTCATTTGGAAATAGATTATAAGGAAGTTCCTGTCTGGCATCAGTGCCGGCAACGATATTTTCAGCACATTCCAATACCTCATCAGCAAAACCTTTCTGCCACCACAATCCATGATGTAACCTGATAATACGGTCATACTTATCATCAAAAGTCTGTAAATACTTTAGTGACTTGACTAAATCTGAAGCTGTTGAAGTTGACCATAAACCTGACTTTCTTCCTACAGCATCACCATAGATCATAATTCGATCTTCAATCATCAAAAACATTGAACAGCCTGGAGTATGTCCTGAAACTTCCACTACCTGTAAAGTTGTCCCACCTAAATCAATGATGTCACCATTTTTATAGGGAATTAACTGTCCTTCAAATTTAGGAGCCAATTCATCAATGGTAGCATCTGGATATACTCTTTCCAGTATCCTTGGTAATCTCTCTTCTTTTGTTTTAGCCACAAAGGTATCAAAATCTTTTGCGTTCAGATAAGCTTTATCCCACCAGCCAACACCATCAACATGATCAAAGTGCGAATGTGTCAGCCAAACCTCATAAGGCTTATCTGTCAGTTTATCAACATATTCTTTCAAATTACCAACACCATTTCCCGTGTCCAATAAAATCGCCCTGTCTTTTCCTTCGATAAGCAGCATGTAGACATCCTTATCAAAAATCTGAATCAGATTATCCAAAACCCTTTCATGAGTGAATCTTCCCATCTCTTTTTCCTCCAATCTTGTTTAATTTTCAATTATTTCTACTACTTCTCCCACATACATTCTATGTGGAGCTTCTTCAGTATAGTATCTTTTTATCACTGCCTCAGGCATCTGGTTGATATCCATATCCTGATAATAAATCTTTTTTAAAACAATTGTACAGCTGGCCTCTTTAAAACTCATCGTTTTATTTATTTCAACTGGTGTTAAAGAAGTCATAGCTACCTTATCGGTATCTCTTCCAGATTTTGTGCCTAAAATAGAGAGATCTTTTTTATATTTTTCATCATAAAAACTGACAGTAAAATAATCATTATCGTTTAAAAAATTGTATGTGTATCTGCATGGTTTAACATAAACTGTCACTATCGGTCTAGACCAGAGGGTTCCCATTGAACCCCAGGCAACAGTCATTGTATTAAAACTCTCCTTATTTCCAGCAGTCACCAGAGCCCAATGCTGATAAAACTTTTCAAATGGATTAATTAATTCTTTCATAGCTGCTCCTTTCATTTTTTATTCTAACCGTGAATAATCATGGCAAAACATTATTAATAAATTTTTAAATATAAAGTTAAGGTAAAAATAGTAATTTATTTAAAATATCAAAACATTGATATTATCAAGCACAAAAAAGTCAACATAATTCTAACCTTTCTGACTTATGATATTAATTATCAACTCTAAGCTCATTATTCCTTCTTTAATGCTTTAACAGGAACATACATATAGTCTTTTCCTGTTTTTGGACAGGTAAAATCGTGAATAGCTCCAACCAGATTGACATTGCTGAAATTTAAATAGTCTAACACTTTTAAAAGCGCTTCTTCCCTATCAGTTAAAATGCGCAGATAGTGATAGCCTGGGATAACCCATTTTGTCCAACCTTCAGGTGCAACAGCATCATCATCACATTCTACACCAGCCAGATAATAACCCTGGGTAAAGTTCTTTCCCCACGGTTTAAAACTATGAGAAAAATCGCTCATTGCTCCCCAAAATCCTAACAGTTTTCCTTCTTCATCTTTTTTAGCTAGATGTTCTATCTCACTAAAATGATCACTGAAGTCATTCCAAAGTTTTAAAATGAAT
Source organism: uncultured Erysipelotrichaceae bacterium (assembly GCA_964449115.1). Taxonomy (GTDB): domain Bacteria; phylum Bacillota_I; class Bacilli_A; order Erysipelotrichales; family Erysipelotrichaceae; genus UBA1783. The sequence goes on from CAYUXW010000012.1 coordinate 27,378, forward strand.
TTTTCTCCATCTGATGTTGAGCCTTCTTTTCCTATTACAACAAAAGATTCTTTTTTAACTTTTTCTATTTGCATATTTTCCCTTTCCTTTTTTATATCATATGTCTCTACATCTATTATAGCTTAATATCAACTTTCTAAAAAGATAAAGATAACTGGCAGCTCATCTTAATTTTATTTTTTAATGGCACTGAAAAATATCTTATCACCTTCAACAATCCCTTCCAGTGCAAAATCTGTCAAAATCCTAGTTTCAAATCCTTTGGTCTCCAACATATTTTTAACTACAACTGGATCAAAAATAAACTGTTGATGAAGTTCTTTTTGCATCAATCCACTTTCATCCTGAAAAATAAATGCATAGTATAAATTGTTTCCACTTGAATAAATACACCACTGATAAGCTACATCTTCAATATAACCTTCTTCAATATACTCTTGCTGATAATTTTCAAGAGCATCTAGAGAATGGATATCAAACATAAAAACACCATCCACTTTTAAAGCCTTATAAACACTATCGATAAGTGTGTTCAACTGTTGATAAGACTGTAAATAGTTTACGCTGTCACAATAACAGGTTATGGCGTCGTATTTTTCATTTTCATCTAAGTCCAGCATATTCAAGACTTGCCAGCTGACTAATTCACTTCCTGCTTTGTTTTTAGCTACCTTTATCATCTCACTAGATAAATCACAAGCTTCAACACTAAAACCAGCTTCAGCCATGGCAATCGCAAAATCTCCTGAACCACAGGCCAGATCCAGAAGTTTTCCTTTTTCAACATATTTTTTTGTATAGTCAACCCAATCCTGGATTGCCTGTTCATCAATTACTAAGGCATCATAATAACTGGCTAAAATTTTATAGTTCATTTATTTGCCCAATAAAACTTCTTGCCACTGTTTTTCTTTAAAGCCGACCAGTACAAAATCATCTCCTACTACTATTGGACGCTTAACCAGCATGCCATTGGTAGATAATAATTTTAACTGTTCATCTTCACTCATTGTCAAAAGTTTTTCTTTCAGTTTTAATTCTCTATATAGAATTCCTGATGTATTAAAGAAACTCTTCAGTGGCAGACCACTTTTCGGATACCATTTCTTTAATTCATCATAAGTAGGATTATTTTCAACCATATGACGACTATTGTATTCTACACCATTGTCATTAAGCCATTTTTTAGCTTTATTAGAGGTTGAACATCTTGGATATTCCATAAACAACATACGCTGTTCCTCCTTTTCATTACTAGTATTTTACTACATAACCAGCACTATCAACAATAACCTGCTCCAGTTTCAATAATTCAATCTTGTTAGCTAGTCCCCCTGAATAACCAGTTATAAACCCATCTGAGCCTATTACTCTATGACAAGGTATGATTATGCTTATCGGATTAAAACCGACAGCACCACCTACCGCCTGAGCTGACATTTTACTTTTATTTTGTTTATCAGCTATCTTTCTGGCAATAGCTCCATAAGCAATCGTTTGGCCATAAGGTATCTCTGATATCATATCTAAAACTTCTTTTCTAAATAAAGTTAAATTGTCTATTTTGTATTTTATATCAAAGTCAGGCTTTTCACCTGAAAAATAGATGTCTAACCACTTTTTAGTTTCTTTAAAGATAGCTAATTCTTTTTCTTCAAATTGTTCAACCAGCTTATCAGCATATTTATAACCAACAAAGAAAAGTCCTGTCAGGTATTTTCCATCACTGGTCAAAATGATATCTGAAAAGTTTTTATCAGTTTTATAGCAACTTTTATAATTCATTAAATTTCCTCTATTTATAACAACTTAAGATAAATACTTAGCCCATTTTATATTATTATTTTTTTGCAGTCTTAAAACTATATCTACAATAATTAAAAGTATTATCAAGCCAATCAGGGCAGCAACTAATGAAGCAACACCAAACTCACCCAATAGCCAGCATACCAAAATGACATTAGGATGGGCACAATAAATTATCGTACTGGCTTTTCTGTATATAGCTGCATTTTCAATAACCATATCCGACTTAAGACACAGCATTACAATTGAAATAGCAATTGGAACCAGTAACAGTGATTGGTCAGAATAAATGTAATACTGATATTTTTTCGCAATGTAAATTTCAATAAAATAAAGAAGATAAAAAGCGACCATGACAAGCCATAAAGTTGAGTCTTTATACTTTTCTTTTAACTCTGTTTCTTTTTCATAGATATATTTTCCAACCGCAAAATAGAAAGTCCCAGTAAAAATATTAAATGGAAACTTTCCATAGCTGCACAAAATTGTTGAAACGGTCTTTGGTAACAGTCCCTTATATACACTGGTTAAAACGCTGATAATTAAAAATCCTGATGTTAGAAGTATTAACTTTTTACTATCCATCTTCTTACTTAAAGAATAAATAAACCAGCCACTAAAAATACTGCTTAATAAATACCATGAACCGGTAAATGTTGAAGACAATAAAAAAGTTAAAATTCTTCTTATCCAGCTATCTACACTATTTAAATCTTCCCCATAAAATCGTGTTGCATAAATATTAGGTAGATTATATATAGCCCATAACAGATATAATAGACTTATTCTTTTTACATATATCTCTAATGTTTTTCTATCTATATTTCCGTCTTTAGATTTAGAAAATAAAAAGTAAGCAGAACTGATAAAGAAAAACGGAACTACCCAGCGTGACAATAGCTCAAAAACTAAAGCAAGCTTTCCATAATCAGCAAATGCATTTATATGCATTAGAAAAATCATCAGGCTACCAATTAATTTAATCAAATCGAAGGATGGTATCTGTTTTTTCATTAATATATACTCCTTTTATACTTCTAAATCATTTTATAAACCATGAATTATTATACAAAATAAATTTTTTTAATTCATTGTGTTTGTTGTATGAAATCAAGTTTTCTTTCAAGTTGTTTTCATCACTTTTAATAATTCTAATAATTTTAGTATCAAATTCTAACACTTCCACAGCTATTTTGAAATTATTACTATGTAAATTACATCCTAGGAAAATATTTATTTTTATTTTTTTATACGACTTAGTAAATCTAATATCTCACTACTGATAGTGTCATTGACTTCAAATAGAGAACAATAATTTTTAAATGCTATATCCATTTCCTTTATAGTCATCCCATACACTTCCTCAATAGCTGATTTCGAGTCCTTTTTCTTATAAAAAGACAAAAAACTTTCTATACCATAGCTACTGATTAGCCAATCAGTAAATGCACCCATTATTGGATAAGTAACTGTACAGTCTAAAGAGAAAAAGAATTCTTTATTTAATAGTTCAACTATAGATATATTATAACCATTTTTTAAATAAAAAATAGTCCAATCCAGATTCTGTATTCCCCACCAATAACGATCAAAATACATTGCCAAACCTTCTCTAATAGCTGGACAATCAGGCCTATTAATTTTATAACTGATTAAATGAGCATCTTCATGAAAACCTACGCACTTTATATCACTATTATAGACAGCATATATTTTATCTGGATAATCAACAAATCCATTGCATGGCTCATTATCACCATATATTTGACCTACTTCTTCTGGTGAATCACAAAGAAAATATTGAATTTTAAAATTCAACTTTACTTTTAAAACATTGCATATATGTTTATAACAAGCTTCCTGTAAAGCTACTATATCCAAAATATCTTCTTCAGCTTTACTTCCTGAATAATAATTAAAGATATAGTGCTTAGTTTCATATTGTTTCATGTTTATCGATCCTTCCATCAACTATATTATGTCACTAGCATAAAACGAAACCACAACAATATAAAACTTTAAAAACTATTTGTACTAATTATTTGTGGTATTTTTTAATATTACAGCTCTTTTTTGATGAACTATATTTTTTAAAAATCTATATTTGTCTATTTTTAATCAAAATTCCATCCTTTTATTGTTATTTAATAATAAAAAGTATATGCTCTTACTCCTCGAAAACAATTTCATATTTATTTGATGAATTATCCAATACTATTTGTATCCTTTCTCTAAGTTCATCTAAATTCATTTTTGTTTGCTTGACAAACTTTTCATCCCATAATTCCGGTTCTTTAGCCGCTTTCCAATAGACTTCAAATAATAATCGTTTTGTAAACACTAACCATTGTGGATAATTAAAAGATAGTGGGTTACTGGTAAAAATAATTTTCCCAGAATTAATGCTTACGGCTATTAAGCTCGAAACAAATAGCATGGATTCAAGCTTTGGATTTTTTTCTCTACCATTAACTGGTAATGAGTCTTTTATACTATATCCATCTGCTAATCTCTTTATTGAATAACCAATTCTTACCACAACATCACTAATAATTACACTAAGTGATTGTGAACAGAAATGTTTAAAATCAAAACCTTCATAATACATTGATTGCACAATCTCAGCAATTGTTTGTTCTTGTTCTCCAATTGAGCCAAACTGCAATAAATTGGCTAATGTCATAAGTGGCGCTGGTAAACTCATAGGAGTATTTACATCACTAAGTAAATGAACACACTCCATTGCAATAGCTTTGAACAACGATTCTCCAGTAAAACCTTCACGCAGTTGACATACAACATTTCCCGTTTTATCAATTGTAGTTATTGAGCCTTTCATAATATCAATAACACCAACAATCCACCCTAACAGAGGATCGTGACCCAAAGAATAAAATCTATGCATATGAGAACTGAGTCCCTCAACATCTACTTTCAAAAAACTATTGTTAGGAGCATCAAATGGAACTTTAGCTAATTTATTTCTTTCCAACTTTTTTTACTTCATCGATTGGCAAAAGCTCTTCGAATTTCTTTTTTACAAAATTAGATAAACTACCTGTTGATACATTAGAAGGATTTTCAGGTAATCCTATAAAAACAATATCAATTAGAGCTGATAAAAGACCTCCTGCAATGCTTATAGCATACTCAATAGAATCAAGAGAATATATTTTCCTATATTCTTCATCCAGCGATTCAATTCTTTCATCAATAATATTCAACTTATCTTCATCAAGAAGGTCAGTTATTGTGATATTTGAAAACCCCTTCTTTACAGCTGTATCAGATAAATCTTCAAAAGATGGAATTACAATCTTTGTATTATTATTTACTGAAAAATACTCGTTTATTAACTGATACTCTTCTTCATCAAAATCCTGTTTTTCTAACAATGCTAAAACATATCCATCTATATCATCTGAACTTGGAACAATCATTTTTGACAATCTATCTTTTTGCATGGCTTGAATATTTCTTATTTTTTGATACTCATTATTTTTTTCTTCATCTTCATTGCTCTTTCTTTTGAGAATTCTATCAAACAAAGATAATCTTGTATTTATTTCATCAATTTTTTTATCCTTTATTTCTATTTCTGCCTGAACATCTCTTACAACCTCTTTAAGTTCGCTTAACTCTTTTGCATGTTTTTTGTCAGACTTCTTTTCGCCACGATTTTTACCAAATATAAAAGATACAAAAGACGTAAACGCCAATGCGATAATTGTAAAAATAAACTTAAATAAATTCTTCATCACATCTACCACCTAATTTATACATTTCAGTTAATTAATTAAACATTAAGATTCACTAATAAAAATTTGTTTTTTATTAGGTATCATTTCCAAAAGCATAAACAACTTTTCTTAATAACTCTTCATCTACAGGATAAGGACAGTAGCTGAGTTTTCTTTTATCATCCTTTAAATTCTCTACTGCCAAATCTAATATTGCCTTATCCAAAGTCTCAAATTTACATATTTCAGTCAAGTAATCTCTTAACTGTTTTAAATTTTCAAAACCAATTAAATCCAATACCGTTTTCACATCTTCCTGATCAGCATATTTTAAATAGCCATATGTGAAGTACCCAACAGCATTCCCGTGGGGAATACCCTGATTATATGTCAATGTATAACTTAAACCATGTGGAAGCGATGTACCACAATGAGCAATAGCCATGCCTCCATATACTGAGGCCAACATTAAATTGTCATAATCTTTTCTGGTTAATTTTTCTGGATTCAGTAAATTATTTTTATTCAAACCCCAGACTCCTAAGCCTTCTAAGGCTATCATATTAGAAAACTCTGTGGCTTTAGAAGAAATGTAACTTTCAATTAAGTGAGCTAAAGCGTCAACAGCACTATTAATTAGTACCTGCCTTGGCAGGCTATATAAATATTTACTATCTACTAAAGCAATTTCAGGATAAATGCGATAACTGATTGATTGTTTTGATTTAATCCTGTCATTGGTAATAACAGCAGCTCCTGTTACCTCACTTCCTGTTCCACAAGTCGTTGGTATGGCTATAAATGGTAAACTCTTGTTATCAACATCTTTTTCATACAATTTATACACATCATCTAAATTATGATGCAACATTACCGCAATAGCTTTACCAGCATCCATTGGACTTCCACCACCCAGTCCAATGACAAAGCTGATATTTTTGTCCTTATATTGCAGATAAGCCTTGTCAACGGTCTGCAAAGAAGGATTTTCTTCTACCTCATCAAAGATGTAATAACTGATATTGATATCTTCTAGAACCTTGGTTAAATCTTCTAAAGAACCATTAATTCTACTTCCTGTTTTACCTGTAACAATTAAACATGTATCACCAAAACCAGTTAACTCTTTCTGATGATTTTTTATACAATCATCTTCAAAATAAACCAGTGTTGGAATTTTAAAAAACATAACCTTTCCTCCCTTTTTTATTCTATCTCATCTTTTTAAACAATTTTGCCGCAAAGAAATCCATTCCTAACATTTCAATATAGAAATGCAATGCTTTCTTGTAGTCTTTAGTAGCTGAAATCAGTTGAATTACATCAACTTTATCCTTGATACTTTCTTCAATATATTTAAATAGTTTTGAACCTATCAACTGATTTCTAAATGTTGGCAGAATATAAAACTCCTCAATATCATAAACAATTGAATTCTTTTCTATTGTTGGTGCTGCTTCATCTTCTTTATACATCTTGGCTAAAGCATAGCCGATAATAAGTTTATTATCATAAGCGACATAAATATCCTTCTCTAAAAAATCTAGCACCGTATTTTCAACCAGTCCATGAGTAATTCTTTCCTTTTTCCAGATAACAGATAAAGGAATTAATTTATCAACTAGTTCACGGGAAAACTCTTCTTTTCTGATTGTCAGATCAACAATGTTGCGATAATAGATTCTGGCATAGGTATTGTAAATAGTGACTCTATTTTCAATATAATTAAAGCCAAAGTTTTCATAGGAGTTTTTGTGCTCAGTAGCGATATAAACCTTTTTGTGCCCTCTTTCTTTGGCAATATCACAAGCTTTTTCATTTAAAAGTCCTGAATATCTGTTGCCTCGATATTTTTCAAAGGTGTAGACAAAACCGATCCAAGGGCTTAACTTTTCATCATCAATAATATATTTTTCCGATAAAGTTAAAAATGCAGCGATATCGTTATCTCTATTTACTAGAAGCAGCAAGTTGCTTTCTTTACCTAACTGCTGATAAAAAGTATCAGTTTCAATAAACTTTACCAACGTTTCACTGAAGGTCCATTTGCAGTTTTTCAACTGCTTTAAAGCTGTTTCCTTAATATCACTTTTATAAAAATCAACAATTCTCATATTATTTCTCTCTCCTCTTTTATTTCTTTCACCAAATATATGGTATCAAACGATACTTCACTAAACTCGATAAAACAAATGAAACTATAAAATCAGACAAAACCTTAAAGTATTTTATTTTTGCTGGAACAAACAATAAAATCATCTCAAAGATTAATCCGACAATAAACTTTGCTAAGGCATCAATTAATAGCTTCATCCGAACACCTTCTTCCATTTTATTTTACCACATTAGTAAAAAGAAAAAGATGTAATCATCGATACAAATACATCTTTTTCCAAAGATTATGCAATATGAATTGCCTGAAAGGAGTTTTTCAAATGACAATTAAACCTGAATATCTATTGCTGATTTAATTATATCATATATAATTGGGGTTTAATTCAAAAAAAATCATTTTTTTATCACTTTTTAAAGCGCTTTCATTCTACAGGCAATTTTTAGAAATTCTTTAAAAGATTTACAGAAAAAAGTAAAGTTTTCATTGTCTTTAGATAGCCAGACCTCTCCCTTATTAGGGCCATTTAAAATTAAGTGATAGGAATGATTTTCTTTATCTGACTTTAAAATTTCGATTGTTCCATTATAAAAAACCGTATCTAGATTATTTTCTGCTTTTGAATGGATACATTCATAACGATGATCACAGATATCACATACTCCAACTACATCATCAAATTTCATTTTCAAACAATCTTTAAATTGAGGAAAAGGAAATTCTCTGATGTCTGCTTGTTTTCTTTTAGAAAAATTAAATGGACGTGATAACCTTTGGTTGGCAAAGATGTTTTGCATGATTATTCCTTTAATTACTCGAACATCAACGCTATCATCTTTTTTTATCAGCTCCCCATTATTTTCTTTTTTAGAAAATATATTAAAAAGTTTATATTGTATTTTCTGAAGAAAGGATAAATCTGTTATTTCTTCTTGTGCTTGTAAATGGTGTATTTCTACACCATTACCTATCTTTAATAACATCTCTTTATATTGAACAGGAAGTTTTAAATCAAATATTTTCTCAAAAGTTTCTACCTGTTTTAAATCTAGTGTACCTAAAGGCAGATAGCCAAGATTCTCTAAAGGCTCAAACATATCCTCAACACTGATATCTTCATTATTATCTTCGGTTAAACACATTTCTAAATACAGTGGCCTTTCCTGGGAAATAGGTTCATCATATTTTTTTATTATTCCAGTAAGACATTTCATTTTTTCCAAGTTATAAAAGGTGTCTTTTTGGGTAACCTTATCAATTTCTAAAACTTCAACAATCGTTTTATATCCCTGAGCAAACACTTCAGCATAATCACCAATTTCTAAAGAATCATCATTTGTTAGATAATTATATGGCTTATAACTGTTTAAAAACCTGACAGTACATAGTAAATATTCTTTTTCACTCATAAACTCACCAATTAAAAATGTGCTTGAGTTATACAACTCAACTCTTTATCACATTTGCTCATAAAAATCTGTAAATAACAATAAACATCAGAATATGCTGTATTCATTCTCTTACATTGATCATTAGAAATATTCTTAAGGCCACAATCAGCACACAAAGGACTCATTCTTTTTTCTTCTTTTAAGAATATTTTCAAACACTTGAATTTATTAGATTGCCGATAGTTTCCTTTTCAAGATAGCCAGTACAATGCCGAACTAAACAATAAGAATCATAAAGATAAAAATTACAATTGGTTTCTTTAACAAATTGCATAGCACAAAAGCCAATTGAACCACATTGATAAGGCAACTGTCCTCACAGCAATTCTTAATAAGAATGATTTATATTAAGATAACTCGATCAGTAGAGAAGGCTCTTGCTTACATTTTGCGTTAATCCTTCATAAGAATGATTTATATTGTAATTATTGTGGCAAATTATTTAGGGAACCTAAATTGCGTTAATCCTTCATAAGAATGATTTATATCCGAGAAAAGGAGATGTAAACATGGACAAAATTAAGCGTTAATCCTTCATAAGAATGATTTATATCAGTGATGTGTCGAAAGACTTTAAAAGACAAGTAACTGGGCGTTAATCCTTCATAAGAATGATTTATATCTAATAATATAGGTTATTGCTTGAGTGAAAACTCTAGCGTTAATCCTTCATAAGAATGATTTATATCCGTAATCAGTTAGATGGTGCAAGTTTAGACAGATTTGGCGTTAATCCTTCATAAGAATGATTTATATCTGATGTGAAAGGTGTTTACATTATCAACAATAAAGATTTATATGCGTTAATCCTTCATAAGAATGATTTATATCGCTGAATATTCTAAACTTGTTCCTCTTTCAAAAATTTGGGAGCGTTAATCCTTCATAAGAATGATTTATATCACGATTGAACCATATCAAAAATCTATATTTAAATGAGCGTTAATCCTTCATAAGAATGATTTATATCATGGGATAAGGATAGTCCGATTACTTTCAAGCCAGATTTCATTAGCGTTAATCCTTCATAAGAATGATTTATATCACAATACCTTAGACGCCTCTAAGAGACGCGTATCTTTATGCGTTAATCCTTCATAAGAATGATTTATATCATACTAATAACAGATAGTGAGCATCTTAGTGATGGCGCAAGCGTTAATCCTTCATAAGAATGATTTATATCACAGGCTGGAACAATTGGCAGGATATTACGATTCAATGGGCGTTAATCCTTCATAAGAATGATTTATATCTTGAATTATGCGAACCTAAAAACTTCAAAAGGTTAAGCGTTAATCCTTCATAAGAATGATTTATATCACTGACTGCATGATGGCATATGAGTCTCCTTAAATGCGTTAATCCTTCATAAGAATGATTTATATCAGAAAAGAGAGAACATCCTGAAGCCGAAGTTATAGCGTTAATCCTTCATAAGAATGATTTATATCGAATGAAAAGCGAGATGGTGCTTGATGGCGAGGATAGCGTTAATCCTTCATAAGAATGATTTATATCAAGAAAATAAAAATTGAATTATACAACGATCATTTTCAAAGCGTTAATCCTTCATAAGAATGATTTATATCGATTCACAAAATCTATAATGAAAACTTTGCTGAATATTGCGTTAATCCTTCATAAGAATGATTTATATCAAAAATAAGAATATGTCATTTATGGAATATATCGAAGCGTTAATCCTTCATAAGAATGATTTATATCTGATAATATTCAAACTTGATAATGTAGTCACCATTGAGCGTTAATCCTTCATAAGAATGATTTATATCCCACTTTAGGTCATAAGAAAGTTATTAAATTACTGCGTTAATCCTTCATAAGAATGATTTATATCTTACAGACAGGCATCAATGAAACAATGTATTATGGCGTTAATACTTCATAAGAATGATTTATATCTATAATTGGTCGTATTAGTAATAATAATTTAAATTAGCGTTAATCCTTCATAAGAATGATTTATATCAAATTAGAGGTGTTCAAAAAGGCACAGGGTGATTCAGCGTTAATCCTTCATAAGAATGATTTATATCAGGAGCTTTTATGATACAGAATTTGTTAAATTTATTTGTGCGTTAATCCTTCATAAGAATGATTTATATAGAGTTAGTTTATGTTGATACATGGGGTGATTTGCGATTCAAGCGTTAATCCTTCATAAGAATGATTTATATCAAAAAGTATCAAATAAAGTTAAATGGATAAAAATCGCGTTAATCCTTCATAAGAATGATTTATATCAGGTTACGACTTTGATGAGACTGACGATTATCTTGCCGGGCGTTAATCCTTCATAAGAATGATTTATATCTTTATACGAAATCAGCAATCGCTACTATTTGAACATCAGCGTTAATCCTTCATAAGAATGATTTATATCATTAAATAATCATTTGCAGTATAGTAATATAATATTTGCGTTAATCCTTCATAAGAATGATTTATATCATGGGAGTATTCAAGAAGTTATAGAACAACAAGAATTAGCGTTAATCCTTCATAAGAATGATTTATATCAAAATTAAAAGAGATGATTTTATAAGAGTATATCAAGCGTTAATCCTTCATAAGAATGATTTATATCAGATGTAATCAACAAGTTAGAACTAGAGTTTGATTTAAGCGTTAATCCTTCATAAGAATGATTTATATCAATTATATTTCGAAAGAGGAAATCTGCTACAACTTGCGTTAATCCTTCATAAGAATGATTTATATCGGAATACGAACAATCAATAAAAAAAGATTTGGTTAAGGCGTTAATCCTTCATAAGAATGATTTATATCTAACAAAAATGTTGTTTTCCTTTATGACCACAATAAAAAGCGTTAATCCTTCATAAGAATGATTTATATCATGTTGGAAAAGATTATTATCAAATGAAAGAAGATTTAGATTGCGTTAATCCTTCATAAGAATGATTTATATCTAGAATGGTTTAGATTGTATCGACACAATAAAGTAAATATGCGTTAATCCTTCATAAGAATGATTTATATCGATGAAAAAATGGGATGAAATTTATAAAAGGTGAAAGGCGTTAATCCTTCATAAGAATGATTTATATCTAACGATACTTACAAAACAAATCGTTATAGTGAATATTTGCGTTAATCCTTCATAAGAATGATTTATATCTTGATGTCAGAAAAAGGTTTCACACAACAAAAAATGGGCGTTAATCCTTCATAAGAATGATTTATATCTAAAAATTGTATTGGTGGTTTGGAAATGTACTCTGAGCGTTAATCCTTCATAAGAATGATTTATATCAGATAACAAGTTGTTTGTTGATAAGGTAATAAAGCAGCGTTAATCCTTCATAAGAATGATTTATATCTAGTAATGAAAGGTGGGTATAAAAATATGAACCAAGCGTTAATCCTTCATAAGAATGATTTATATCCTATATTTTATCATAAAAACAGTGTTTTCTTATCATTATTGTTATACAAAATGGGTTATTTAGTTAAAAATGATAAGTATATTTTCGACTATCTAGTTTTTTCGATGTATAAAAGAATCTTTTTTTATGCATATTATTAAGATAATCGAATCAAATTATGATATTGTTGCTTTTTAATGGTCTTCCTAGTGAGCTTTTATATAATTGTTTATTGTTGTAAGTGTAATATATTCTAACTGAATCATCTTCTGATATAATTTTTGAAATCTTTTCTTTTAATTCTTGAAGCTTGTTAGGATTCAGCTCTCCTTCAAATACAGATTCTTGCACATGATATAAATATTGCCTCAATAGTTTCATTACTTTGCTACATCTTTTAGCTTCCACATCATAAGTTATAACCACATACATAATAATCACCATTTCATAATAAATGGGTTATAAGTTTTTTTATTACCCTTAATAAATTCTGACAGTTTATGAACTTCCCCAGAAATTAAACTTTTATAACTATAATATTTATTGTTTATTTTTATTGTTTTTTTCAAATTGTTATCGTATTCATCAATAAATACTTTTACTCCATCTTTATTCATAAAACATCTTTTGTCACTTTTAAAATCGAATAATTCTTTCTTTATTTGTTTTTTTCTTATCATTCTAATAACTAATCTATCTATTAAAACTGGTTTAAGTATGTCAGCTAAATCATATTGTAGTGAATCAGTTGTTTTTGATGTACTATGAATAAAACTGATTTGTGGAAACAAACTACTTCTATCTAAAACTGCCAAAAAAGAACTGTATAATAATGAATATCCATAACTTAGCATAGCATTCACTTCATTTTCAGGAGGATTTTTACTTCTTTTTTCGAAAACAAAATTATCATCTCTTAAAATTAAATCAAAACATTCATAATATATTTGTTTTACATTAGCTTCTATTATCAACATGTAGTTTATATCAATAGCACAATTAAGTTTATCTCTAAAATCAGAAATTTTTTCTATTTTGTCATTTAGATTGATTCCTTTTTTATTGTAGTATTTCAATAGTGCTAACATGTTGCTTATTGAACTATGTTCTATCTTTTTAGCTATATAACTTCTTCTTTCATCGCTATAGCAATTAACTTGTTCAATCAATACTTTGCCATATTTATGAATTTTAGGAGAAAACCTACCAATTAAATTCCCGTAATAATTAAAAAACATTATCGATACTTTATATTGCTTTAATAAAGATAAAACTCTTTTATTCAAGTTTATTTCGGAAAAACAAACAATCATATCCAATTGTTCTATTGGAATATATTCATTTCCATTTTTGGTTTCTAGCACCAACGAATTGTCTTTCCTTATTAAATTTCCATGTTTATATAAGTAGAATATGCTTTTCATCTTTTTACTTCTATCATTCCAAAACCAGCAGAGCCTTTTGAAGACATTCCTGTATTATATAGTAAAGAAAGAGTTGGACTATCTACTTCTACTATCATATTAACGGTATAGCCTTTGTAGGTGGTATTTTTAAATTTTACCACATGAGATTTTTCACTTATTACTTTAGTTATTTTAAAATTGACATCTTTTTTTATCCCAATAGAATCAAATTTCTTTTCTAAATTATTTTTAACTAATTCTTCAAAATCATTGTCACTTGGTGCAAAGTAAGTAACGAAATTGTTCGTTGTAGTATAGGTAACAATAGGCGATAAAGTATAAATTTCAACTTCTTTTATTCCTTTAAATGACCTCAAACTTAAAATGTCTACTCTATCAATATCAATCACTTGATTAGCTAACACTACTTTTTTGTTAACATTAAAATAATTGAAAAGAATTTGCAAGAATCTTTCATCTTCACTGCTAATATACAAAACAAACTCATCTTCAAAATAAATCTTTCGGTTTTTAAAATCAATTATTTTTTTACCTATTAAACTGCTGAAAACAAATAACTTTAATTTGTTTTCTCCATATCCAACTTCATGATAAAATTTACCTTCTTTTTCTTTAGATAAACTATCATATATCAATCCTTGAATAGAACTTTGATAATTCAAGGGAAGGCAACAATTTTCTTTTTTAAATACTATTTTTAATCTCACAACGTCCACCCCCAATTACATTGTTGACACCTATTGATGTTTTTATGAGTCCTAACGAAAGATTTGATACCTCACATTCAACATCTCCAACAAAACCACTTCCTTTAATAAATTTACCTTGAAGTCTTATAGATGGATATTTTTGATAAGTTAAATTATTACTTTTTTCATTAATATTTGCTGAAGAAAAATTAGTTTCGTAGTTTTTATTGTAAATCTCTACTGTCTCATTGTATATTTTTTCAACACTGTTTTCTGTTAATGGCTTTTTAAAAGATAAAACAATTTTCCCATCAAAATATTCGCTTTCTATCTTTGTTAGTTTAAGATTTTTCAAACAGAAAAAATTACCAAAAAATGATTGTGCTAAGTGATGCTCTATGAAAAGCGATATTGTTTCAGTTAAGTTTTCAGCATTACCGACAAAATATATATCACATGAAAATTCTTCGTTTTTTTCATATCTTCTTTTACAAAAGATATCAATATCTGTCAAAATTGCTGAAGGTAAAATAAACTCATTTCCAGTGTATAGATAATACCTACATCCTTCGCTTTTTATACAACTACTACATTTTCTTTCCACATTAATACAAAATAAAGATTTTAAAAACGAAAGGTATAGATTGAAAAATAAAATCATCGGATTCTTATCAAACTGTGCCCCTAGTGGAAAGTTTAAAGTAACTGAATACTTGTTAATCATCGAGTAATCCCTAAATATCCAGGAAGACACTCCTTACCATCTAATACACTAATAGTTCTAGTTTTTGGCATAGTTTTTTTATTGCTTTTTTTAGGCCTAGTTGGAGAAAAAACTAAATCATAATTTCCCTCATAAAATCTTCTGTTATTTTTCTTAACTAAAATACTAATTGATTTTTCATAATAATTTGTATATTTGCCAATTCTAAGAATTGTTGTATTTTTTAATTTCTCGTTTAATTTGTTTAATTGATCAATTATATCTTTACTATAAAAAGATAATTCCTTTTCTACCTCTATCATATCCTTAGTAAATTCATTAATTGCTTGCATTAT
>CAYUXW010000013.1:0-41151 GCA_964449115.1 uncultured Erysipelotrichaceae bacterium
ATATTCCCTGAACCCCAGGCTCCATCAATTGTACCATCATCGACAGCACTGACAATACTTGAAGCAATCTTCTCGCCCTTTTTGCCAGAGAAAACAGATAAACCTTTAGAAACCGAACTTGCTTCCAGTGAATGACCACAGGCTTCATGGAAAACTACTCCTCCAAACCCATTGCCAATTACAACTGGCATTTTACCAGACGGACATTCTTTAGCCGATAACATCGTTACTGCCGCTTCAGCTGCTTCTTTTGCGGCCTGATTTAAATCAACTTCTTCTAAAAAATATTCCATTCCCTTTTGGGCTCCCGGAGCACGATAGATTGATTCAATTTTACCGTCTTTAGAAGCCACAGCCACCAGTCCTGCTCTGCCTCTGGAGTGTACATCAGAAAACTGTTTTCCCTCACTGTTGAAAATTGATATTTTTTTATTATCATAAACAAACGATGCTGTTGCTCTAACTATTGACTCATCATAATTTTTCATTACTGCTGCAGCATCTTTTAACAGCTCTACAATTTTTTCTCTTGGATAACTGTCATAAGCAATCTTTGGCAAATGCTTTTTGCCCTGTCTTACTTTTTTAATTGTTTTTACTTCTATTTTTCTTTCTTCAGAAAATGAGGCAGCTAAATCTTTAGCCAGCTTCTTTAAAGACTTGGCAGTAAGATTATTGGTATATCCATAAACGCTCTGTAAATCTTTTAATAGTCTGATTCCGGCCCCATAAGTCAATGTATCATTACATGATTCAACCTTACCATTATCAACACTGATACTGGCAGAATTTTCTTCTTCTAAATATATCTCCGCAAAATCTGCACCTGTTTCTGTAGCGATATTCAAAACCTCTAAGGCTAATTTCTTTGAGATCACGCTAATCACACTCCTTGTCTAACTATTATAACCAAACAAAAAAAGAATGTCATAAAAATCGGGCCTTTTTTTGGCCCGATTTCTTTATTTTGTTATTTCTTCGATTGATTTGAAGTATTTATCCTTCTTGCTTTCGACATCTTCTTGATTTTCACCTTTAATACAGTAATAGAATTTACACTTTGGTTCTGTTCCTGAAGGTCTTATCGCAATCCAAGAACCATCTTCCATAAAGTATTTTAAGACATCACTTCTGTCAAAACCAACAATATCTGTTTCTACTCCGTTCTCTAAACATTTAGCCGTTCTGAAATCCTGATATTTGACAACCTTGTATCCACCAAGCTCTGTTGGTACATTAGCTCTTAAATCAGCCAGTAACTTTTGAAGCTTTTCTGCTCCATCAGCACCTGTCAAGGTGATTGACTGAATTGTTTCTAAGTAGGTTCCATACTTTTCATACAACTGTTTTAAAACATCAAGTAGAGTTAATCCTTTTTTCTTATAGTAGTTAGCACATTCTGCCAGCATCAGACATGATTGGTTAGCATCTTTATCTCTAACAATTTCTTTCATTAGATAACCATAACTTTCTTCATAGCCAAAGACAAAGCTTTTCTCTTTACTGATTTTGTAACCCTCAATCTTATCGCCAATATATTTAAAGCCAGTCAATGTCTTTTCGGTTTCTACTCCATATTCTTTAGCGATAATCTCACCTAAATCTGATGTAACAACAGTATTAAACATTACTGGATTTTCAGGCATTAAGCCTTTTTCTCGTCTTTGAGAGAAGATGTATTCAATCAATACCGAACCAGTCTGATTTCCGGTCATTAAAGTATAATCTTTTCCATCTTTTACTGCTACACCCAATCTGTCTCCATCAGGGTCAGTAGCCAAAACGATATCAGCATCTACTCTTCTAGCATATTCTAAAGCTAGGATATAAGCTTCAGGATCTTCTGGATTTGGAACCAGGGTATTTGAGAAAGCAGGGTCAAAAGTACATTGTTCTTCAACATATACCGTATCATAGCCAACAGTTTCAAATAATGCTTTAACTGGTTTTAAGCTGGTCCCGTGCTGTGGAGTATAGACAACTTTAAAATCATCTTTAGGCAGATCTGGATTTAACTGAATCTTTAATACTTCGTTTAAATAAGCTTCATCTACTTCCTTGCCAACATAATTGATCAGCTTTTCCTGTTCTGGGGTTAATTCTGGAGCTTCAATGAAATCGCCACCTAATTTACCGATTTCTTCAATTACACCTTCAATCAATTCTGGAATCAGCTGACAGCCATTTTTGTCATATACTTTATATCCATTGTATTCTTTTGGATTATGTGAAGCAGTAATCATAATACCACCATCACACTTTAATTGTCTGACAGTAAAACTTAACTGTGGTGTAGTTCTAAGTGTTTTATAAACATAAGATTTAATTCCCAAAGCCGCAAAGATTCTTGCTGATTCCATCGCAAACTCTGTCGACTTATATCTGTTGTCATAAGCAATCGCAACTGAAACTTCGCCACCTTTTCTATTCAGGTAGTTGCCAAAGCCGACTGTTGCTTTTCTAACAGTATAAACATTCAGTCTATTAGTTCCAGCTCCTAAAACATTACGCATTCCTGCGGTTCCAAACTCAGCATCTTTATAGAAAGCATCTTTTTTCTGAGTTTCATTCATGTTTTCTAATTCGTGTTTTAAATCTTCATCCATAAAAGGATGGTTTAACCACTTTAAATATTTCTTTTCTACATTCATATTATTATTTCTCCTATTTTTAAAAATAGGGAAGCATGCCCTTCCCTTTATTTTTCACTATTATCCGATAACTTTTTGAGCTTTCAACGTTTCGATGATAGAATTTAACGCTTCTTCTTCGCCTTCCCCATCAGTAGTGATTACAATTTCAGACTGAGTTGGAATTCCCAAAGACATAACACCCATGATTGATTTCATATCAACTGAGCGACCGTTGTATGAAATTGTAACTTTACATTTACATTTACTTGCTGCATTTACCGCAACTGTTGCTGGACGAGCATGTAGTCCCACTGGATCGGTAACTAAAACTTTAACTTCTGTCATATTATAAAAACCTCCTTGTTAATATATTTTTTCCAATCTACAATAATTTTATTATATTTTGAAAGGGTTTTCAAGAACAAAATCAAAAGATATTATTTATCTGTTGAATATTTCCTGTTTTTTCTTTTCTTTTACATAAAAAGCAACAAAAACCAAAGAAAGTATGGCAAAGCTTCCTATGACAAATAAAGAAATATTCACATTGAAGGTGTCTTCCAAAATTCCAGTTACTAATGGAGCAATTAAAGCGCTTATCGATGAATATAATGCCAACCCTACCTGCTGACCGCTACTTTTCAGGCTGGCTGGAGATTCAAGATCAATTAACTGCTTGGAAACTACCTGCATGATTGGAAAACAGGTAAACTGCAGCAAAGAAATTACCAAAACCTGTTTTACACTTATTGACAGCCCATACAGGAAAAATCTAAGCCCATAGGAAATTATTGCTATTACAAGCATAGGAATAGCTCCAAACTTTTTAACCAGCTTGCCTCCGTAAAAAAACAGTGGCAGCTCAACTATTCCTGTTATCATCCAATAATAACTTATCTGTATGTTGGTGGCTTTTAAAGAATCCAGTTTACTTACAATGACAAAATCTAAGGCTGTCTGCATCATAAAGATACAAAACATTACCAGAATAATATAAATATAACCCTTGTTTTCAAATAGTTTTCCAACTGATTTTAGTTCTATCTTCTCCTGAGTTTCCTTTATGGCATCATCCATTTTCAAATTGATTATTATCAAGACAACGTTTATAAGTGCAAATACTACCCCAAGATAAATGTAGCCCAAATTATCAATAATAATTGATGTCATCCAGGAACCAATCACCCAGCCAATTGAGCCAAAAGCCCTGATGGCGCCGTAGTTTGTCTTGCAGTATTCACCACTTTCTAAAACCCATGAATCTAAAAGTCCCATACTGACTCTAAACATTACCGAATTTAGCGATACTAAAATAAAATGCACATAAAAATTGTAAGTATTATAACTGTATAATGCCGCTACCAGTATCGAATAAATTATGTAACCATAAATTACATATCTTCTGATGGTCTTGTTCTTATCACATAGATAGCCAACCATAAACTGAAAAAACATTGAAAGTAAAGCTCCAAAAGAGACCATTATACTTCTCTGTGTTGCTGTATATCCTATCGTAATCAAATAGCTTATCAGCATACAATAACCTAAGCCTTCCGCAATATAGGCCAACAGGTTAGTAATCGCAAACATTATTATTTTTTTTCGGTCGTTCACTTGCCTCACCTCTTTATTCAATTGTATCATATTGAAAATTATATTATACTATTTGTGGTGATAAATCGTGGAAGAAGTAATTAAGATAAATGGGGGTAAACCTCTTAACGGAACAATCAGAGTTTCTGGAGCCAAAAATGCTACAGTGGCTTTAATACCTGCTACTGTTTTGGCCTATGGTAAAGTTAAAATTGTAGGCATTCCAGATATTTCAGATGTCGATAGTCTAAAAGAGATTTTAGAGTATATGGAAGTAGAAGTTGATACTCCACATCCTGATGAAATAATTATTGATACCACAAATATGGTTAATAAACCCCTGGAAATTGATGCCGTCAGCAAACTAAGAGCTTCTTATTATTTTATGGGTGCTCTTTTAGGTAAATATAAGCATGTATCTATTCGTATGCCTGGAGGCTGTAATCTGGGACCTCGACCAATTGACTTGCATATCAAGGGTTTTGAAGCATTAGGAGCTAAAATTGACTACGATAATGGGAACTACATTCTTACTGCTGATGAATTGATTGGTACAACAATTTATTTGGACTTTGCCTCTGTTGGAGCAACAATAAATATCCTGATGGCAGCAGTTTATGCCAAAGGTAGAACAGTTATTGAAAATGCGGCACGAGAACCTGAAATCATTGACTGTATCAATATGCTGAATAAAATGGGCGCTAAAATCAGAGGTGGGGGAACAAGCAATATCATAATTGATGGTGTGGAAAAACTTGAAGGATGTTTCCATGAAATCATTCCTGATAGAATTGAAGCCGGAACATATATTATCCTGGCTGCTGCTATGGGCGAACATGTGACAATTGATAATGTTATCCCTTATCACTTAGACGCTTTAATTTCTAAACTGCAGGAAATTGGAGTAAATATCAAGTTCTCATATGACCAGGTCGAAATCACAAAAGCTGATGGACCATATGAAGCCACCAATGTCAAAACCATGCCGTTTCCTGGTTATGCTACCGATTTACAGGCGCCACTGACAGCCCTGTTAACACAGGCGAAAGGTAACAGCAGAATCACCGAAACAATCTATATTGAAAGATTTAAACACTGTCATGAACTCAATAAAATGGGGGCCAATATCATTTTAGGACCAGCTTCAGCAACTGTCGTAGGACCAACTGAACTGGTTGGCTGTGATGTTAAGGCTACCGATTTAAGATGTGGAGCAGCTCTGGTTGTCGCAGGATTAATTGCTAAGGGAACTACTACAATCCATGACATCTACCATATTGATCGTGGCTATGAGGATATTGTCGCTAAATTAGCTGCTTTAGGCGCTGATATTTATCGTGAAAATATCTAATAAATTCGCTTGTTATAATCGAAAATTAACAATTTTAGTATTGAAAAAGAGTATTAACTATGTTAATATGTTTAAGCACTTACTTTGGATTTTCAATTAATCCAAGGCGAAAGGAGATTGTATTATGAAAAAAGATATTCATCCAAATGTTTACCAGATAACAGTTACTTGTGCTTCTTGTGGAACTGAATTCTCTACACATTCTACTAAAAAAGAAATCAAGGTTGACACCTGTTCAAACTGTCATCCATTCTATACAGGTAGACAACGTTTCCAGGCTGCTGCAGGACGTATTGAACAATTCAATAAAAAATACGGCATCAAGGAATAATATTAAAGAGATTAAAAGAAGGCTGCTTAAAAACAGACTTTTTTTATTTTTAAGGGTAATGTTTGCTATAATGTAGGTAATATATTTTGGAGAATAATTTATGATGAAAAAACCTATCAACGTAATTTTAGATGGTGATCCAGGGCATGATGATGCCATTGCGTGGGTTGTCGCTAAAGCCAGTGCTGATTTTAATATTTTAGCCTGCACTGCAGTAAATGGTAACTGTAGCGCTGCTAAAGCTGCTTACAACTCTCAAAGGGTTTGTGCTCTGATTGATTTAGATGTGCCAATCGCTAAGGGGCAGGACAAACCACTGGTTATCGAATCATTAAAAGCCCCAACTAATATTCATGGTGAAAGCGGCCTTGATGGACCAGAGT
This sequence comes from uncultured Erysipelotrichaceae bacterium, assembly GCA_964449115.1. Classification (GTDB taxonomy): domain Bacteria; phylum Bacillota_I; class Bacilli_A; order Erysipelotrichales; family Erysipelotrichaceae; genus UBA1783. The sequence goes on from CAYUXW010000013.1 coordinate 6,292, forward strand.
TGCCACTGCCAAAAAGAGAACTGGAAGATTTGACAGCTGTTGAACTGATGATCAAAATCTTAGAAGAATCTAAGGAAAAAGTAACCATCATCGCAACTGGGCCTTTAACCAATGTTGGAGCGCTATTATTAGTTCGACCAGACTTAAAAGAAAAAATAGAACAGATTTCAATTATGGGTGGTGGCATTAAATATGGAAACTGGACTGCTGCCGCTGAGTTTAACATTTTAATTGATCCTGATTCTGCTGATATTGTTTTTAAAAGTGGGCTACCAATATTTATGGCTGGTTTAGATGTCACTGAAAAAGCTTTAGTTACTCCTAAAGATGTCGAGCAAATCAAAAAAATTGATAATCCTGTGGCTGAAATAGTTTGGCAATGGTTAGAATTTTTCTATCAATTTCATGTTTCTATTGGCTATCCTGGAGCACCAATTCATGATTTGTGTGCTGTTTTGGTATTAAATCATCCTGAAATCTTTGATTTAAAGCACATGTATGTTGAAGTAGAAACCGCTGGTGAATACACCAAGGGAGCTACTATTGGCGATATCAATAATATCAGTGGTAAAAAAGCCAATGTTACCGTACTGATGGATGTTGATCGAGAAAAATTTGTTGATTATATGATTGAAGCTATCAAAAGCTACAGCGAGGTTAATTGAGATGAAAAAAGTATTTTTAAGTTTAGAACCATCAAAGGATAACGAACAACTATTAAATCTGATTAAAAAACAAAATGATATTCAGCTTATCGATATCGAAGATGTTAAAGATGATAGATTTACAGTCATTGTAAATGGTCCTTTGACTCAACTGGCTAATATTCTAATGAATAGATATAAACTTATCGATCAGATTGATGCAGTACTATTTGTCGGTGGTTCAGATGCCTATGGAGATGTAACCCCAGTAGCTGAAAAAAATGTCTATGCTGATGTTTTTGCTGCTCAACAGGTGTTCTTATCAACTGTTAAAATCGTAATGTTTGGTCTAAATGTTACCAGAAATTTAGAAAACCGAGCTTTAGCTCCACTTGTCTATTTAAAGGATCCATCTATCTTTATTACAGATGAATGTGGTATTTATGTTGAAACCAAAGGTAAGGTTACCTATGGCAAGACCGTTACGGATGTCTATTCAGATTTTCAGTTTGAAGACCATCACTGCGAAATTGTATTAGATATCAACAAAGAAAGATTTAACACAATTATTAAATCTATATAAAAATACGCTTCAGATTATTGGTCACTGAGCCTTAAAGATTCTATGAAAACGACTTCTGTAATGATACAAAATTTATGCGTTCCTTGTTTTAGTTACTGTAGATATTGTCTGTTATCCTGGAATGGTAAAATTGAAGGTATAAATTGGGAAAAAAGCGTAGTTATTGCTAAGCGTTTTATTGATGAGATAAATGAGTGTTTACCCCATCTTAAAACTTCTTTTTCTTTTGGCTATTCTGTGGAACACCCTAATCTTGAAACAGCTTTAACTACACTAAACCAGTTAAAAAGTCCAATGTCAGAATTCTTACAGTGTAATGGCATGAAAATGAGAAACGATATTCAATGTGACGATCTTATGCTGACGCTTAAAAAAGAAGGCCTAAAAGAGTTGAACTTTACATTTTATGGTCTTAAAGAATATCATGACAGTTTTGCTGGAAGAAAAGGTGATTTCGATTTGTTGTTTCGGATGGTGAAAGCAACAAAAAAACATGATATTTCATTTACTGTTTCAATTCCGCTGACAAAAGAAAATATTAAACAAACAAATGAATTAGTTGCTGTTTTAAAAAAAGAAGGAAGTAAGAAAATAAGACTTTTCATCCCGCATCAAGAAGGTAGAGGAAAATCACTAAAAGATGCCAGATTAACCAAGGACGATCTTTTGCTGCTTTCTTCTGAAACAATAAAACTGTTTAACCGCAGCGTTTATAAAACTGAATCTGAATGGGTTAGTGAAGCTGATCCGATAAACCAACAAAACAGACTGGTAATTATTTCTCTTAGAGCCGATAATATTAAAGATTATGAGAACAAAAATGCACTTTCTTTAATTAAGGAGATTGAATTGCTAGATGAAGAATATTATGCTTCTTTTCCTACTTTTACAGAACTGGCAAAACAATATGGTGATTATCAAGGCAATAAACTGTATGGGATTAGAGATTTATATCATCATTATCGTTTGTGTTTCCAGCAAGAACATCAATTACATGTTTATGATGTTACTGATGAAAGACAGTCCGGAAGTAGAAGATATTAAAAAACAGACCTGTTTAAAGTCTGTTTGCTATTAATTTAAGAGAATATAAATTCTCTTTTTTCTTTTTCTAAATAACTTCTCTGATGAATCCTTTTGAAGCCTCAAGTTTTTTGGTTGCTTCTTTTTCATCAATCCCCAACAAGATCATCACAATTGCCACTTTACAGTTATTATCACATTTGCTCAATGCTTCGCTGGCTGTTTCTCTGTTAACTCCTGTAGCTTCCATAACAATTCTCTTGCATCTTTCTACAAGTTTTTCGTTTGTTGCCTGGACATCTACCATTAAATTTCCATAAACTTTTCCAGATTTAATCATTGTAGCAGTTGAAATCATATTCAAGATAATCTTCTGACAGGTTCCAGCTTTTAGTCTGGTAGAGCCTGTTAATACTTCCGATCCTGCATTTACTTCAACCGGATTCTGAGAATATTTTGATATTTCAGTACCATAGTTGCAACAGACACTTCCTGTTTTTGCGCCTACTTCCTTAGCATATTCTAAACCGCCAATAACATATGGAGTTCTTCCACTTGCCGCAATACCGATAACGATATCTTTTGAAGATAGATTGATGTTTTTCAAATCTTCAACTGCCATCTCTTTAGAATCTTCTGCTCCCTCAACTGCTCTGATAAACGCCTTCTCACCACCAGCAATCAAACCGATAAATTCATCATCGCAATTGAAGGTTGGTCGACATTCTACAGCATCCATCAAGCCCATTCTGCCACTTGTTCCAGCACCGATATAGATGATTCTTCCTCCATCAGCGATTACTTCAATTGTCGTATTAATTAATTTTTCAATTTCAGGCAATGACTTTTTAATTGTTTCAATAACATTAATATCTTCATCATTCATAATTTCAATGATTTCTTTTACTGACAACAAATCCAGATTCATTGTTTTTTCGTTTCTAACTTCTGTTTTCAAATTGCTAATATTCACCATATTTTGACTTACCTCACTAAATTTAATGTTATCATATTTTATATGGTTATTAAACAACATCCTTTGCTGATTAACCTTTAGATATTTATTATTTTACATAAATATGTTAAAATTTTTCGTGCAAGGAAGAAAAGGTGTTAAAGTATGAATAAAATCGAAAATCTCTTGAAAAATAAAATTACCGAAGCAGTTTTTTCGACTTTTAATATTGAATTAGAAGATGATTTTGTTATTATTGAAATTCCAAAAGATAGTAATAATGGAGATTATTCTACTAATATCGCTATGAAACTTACCAAGTCAGTTAAACAAAAACCAAGTATTACAGCTAATATGTTGGTCGAAAAATTAAACGAAACCTGTGAGATTGCTGAAAAGATTGAAGTAGCTGGTGTTGGTTTTATAAATTTCTTTATTAAAAGTGAAGTATTGGCTGAAATTATCAATACGGTTATCGATGCCAAGGATGATTATGGTAAAAACAACAGCGGTAACAACTTGAAAATCCTAGTTGAATATGTCTCTGCCAATCCTACTGGTCCTTTACATTGTGGACATGCCAGAGGAGCAGCCTGGGGAGATGTAATTTGTCGTCTGTTAGAAAAATCAGGCTATGATTATTTAAGAGAATACTACATCAATGATGCCGGCAATCAAATCGATATGCTGGGTGAATCAATTTATGGACGCTATCGTCAATATTATGGACTGGATTTCACTATTCCTGCTGATGGCTATTACGGCGAAGATATCATTGAAATTACTAAAGAAATCATTGATGAAGTTGGTGACAGGTATCTTCATACTACCAAACAGGAAGCTGTAGACTTCTTTAGATGGGAAGGAAGAAATAGACAGCTTAACCGCATAAAAGCAGATTTGGCTTATTATGGCTGCTATTTTGATTCTTGGGTTTCTGAACAATCTATCGTTGATGAAAATAGAGTCGAAAAAGCGCTGGAAAAAATGATATCTATGAATCTTACTTACCAGCAGGATGGAGCTTTCTGGTTTAAAAGCACCGAATATGGCGATGATAAAGATCGAGTTCTTAAGAAATCTGATGGTTTCTATACTTATCTGACACCAGATATTGCTTATCACCAGCATAAGTTTGAAAGAGGCTATGAAAAACTGGTTAATCTCTGGGGAGCTGATCATCATGGCTATGTAGCTAGAATGAAAGCGGCTATGATGGCTTTAGGTCATCCAAAAGAGGCTTTAGAAGTAGACTTGATTCAAATGGTTCGACTTGTTGAAGATGGCCTTGAAGTTAAAATGAGCAAACGTACCGGTAACGCCATTACTATTAGAGAATTAGTTGATGAAGTCGGCTTAGATGCTGCTAGATATTTCTTTGTCTGTAAAGCTGTTGACACTCATCTTGATTTTGATTTCACTTTAGCCAAATCAGAAACAAATGATAATCCAGTATATTATGCTCAATATGCCTATGCGAGAATCTGTTCAGTTTTAAGACAGTATCCTGCTAAAAAATTAGAACATTACTCACTGTTAAATTGTGAAAAGGAAATTACCATCTTAAAACATATTGGTGAATTTACCTCTGTAGTAGCTGATGCAGCTAAAACAAGAGCTCCACATAAAGTGTGTAATTATATTCAAAAATTAGCTCAATATTTCCACTCTTTCTATGCGACTAATAAAATATGGGATGAAAACAATCTTCAATTATCTCAAGAACGTCTTGCTTTGGTTGAAGCTACTAGAATCACGCTAAAAAATTCCTTGGATTTAATAGGTGTTTCTTCCCCAGAAAGAATGTAGACATTAATTATTGCAATGCTTAAAGTGTGTCATCATGATACACTTTTTATTTGAAACTTAAGTTTTTTAAATACTGTTTTACTTTTTTATCTCATTCCGTTTTTATATTTATTCCTAAACCATTATAATAAAGATGAAAACAAATTGATTTTTTTGGAGGTATTGCTATGAAAAACGAATTAAGAGGTATCGGAATATTATTGTTTGCGATACTGATCAACACAATCGTCAGTCCTGCAGTCATTTTATCCATTCCAATTGGACTTGTTGGTTTGTTTGTTTTATTTAAAAAAGACTCTCAGTAAATTTTAAAAACATTTAAAGAAAGTCCCAGATTAAAATAGCGTATCTTGCGATATGCTATTTTTCTTTATAGGATTGTTTAGATACAAAGATGTAACCAAATGCTCCTGGTCCCCAGTGACAGGCGATTGCTGGGTCAAGATTATCATATTCAATCATTGCTTCTTTGTATTTATCGTCTGTTAACGAAATCAGTTCATCAAGATTTGTTTCATCATAGGTATATGAAGGAATAATTGGATAACTTGTATCACAGTCTTCTGTTTCTAAATAATTGGCTAACATTTTAAGAGCTTTTTTTCTGCCCAGAACCTTGCCAACCATTTTTACCCCACCATCCTCGTTATCAATGGCGATAAATGGCTTTAACTGCATCACGTTGCCAGCAACATAAGCTGCTTTTGACAATCTTCCGCCTCGATATAAATACTCCAGTGTATCTGGTATTACCAGAACTCTGATTTTTGGCAGTATTTCTTCTATTTTCTGTAAAACAACCTCAATTGGCTGATCACGATGTCTATTTATTTCTTCAACAATGAGTCTAACTCCCCCAACAACAGTCTTACAGTCAATCACATGAACCTTTTCTTCATCCTGAAACAACATATACAGTGTGCTGTAAGTTGACGAAATTCCTTTAGAAAGTGGAATAACAATTACATCGTCACCCTGATTTACATATTCCATAACCCTTTCTTTAGCTTCAACCATGTTTGGAAGTGAGGTTTTAGGAAATTGTTTTTCTTCTATCAAGGCATGATAAAATTCTTCCATCGTTAAATCCACGCCATCTAAATATTCTTTATCACCTAACAATAGTTTTAAAGGAAGTATTTCAACATTATACTTTTCTTTTTCATCCTGTTTAATGCTGCTTCCCGAATCTACAAATACTCTAATCATATTTCCCCCTTGTTTTTTATATTTCCTTTTTATTAACATTTTTAAATTAAAACTACAATATTCAAAGTATATTAAATCACTATTAAATTGTCAAAAATCTAAATGTTAAATACAATCGTTAAAATAGCACTTAAAATTATTGCTGGAACCATATTCATTGGTTTAGCTTTAATCATATTGAGCATATTTAAACCAACAGCTAAAAGAACAATTGAGCCAACTGCTGAAAGCTGAACAATACATTCATTAGTTAATACTGGAGCTATGACCAAGGCTAGAATACTTAGCAGTCCTTCATAAATCAAAACAAAGCCAGCTGAAAAGTAAACCCCAATACCATACTTGGCAGCCAAAACTATTGCACTGACAGCATCAATAATACCCTTCATTAAAAGAATGCTGTAATCAGAAGTTAAACCATCCTGAATTGAACCTACTATAGCCATTCCACCTACACAAAACAACAGTGAAGCATTAACAAAACCTGAAGCAATTGGTGATTTAGAACTGAACTTTTCCTGTATTTTATCTCCCAGTTTAACAATCATTCCATCCAAATCAATAACATTTCCTATCAGCGTTCCTATTGACATTGATAACAACATATTTAGGGCTGATCTCATTTCCAGCATCCCATCGATGCCAATATAAAGAACACATAGCCCCATCGCTATGACCAATTGATTTTGTAATTCTTCTTTTAGGAATTTGCCAATAATCATTCCTACAGTTGTTCCCAGTATTACCAGTGCTGCATTAATGATTGCTCCATACATAAAATAACACCCACCTTTTCCTTATATAATAATACCTTTATTCAAAAACAAAAAGAACTTTTTTATTTTTTAAGTGTATAATTATTTTATGAAAACTGTTTATACCAATGTCAATATTTTAAATGGAACCAAAGATATGGTGCTACAAGAAAATATGATGCTTACAGTAGAAGATGGAATTATTGTTAGTATTGAGGAGGCTAAAGATACAACTGAAAACAATGTTATAGATCTGCAAGGTAGGTATCTTATCCCCGGATTGATTAATTTACATATTCATACTCCTGGTACGGGCTTCCCAAAGAAAAAAGAATCTGATAGCACTAAACTGGCCAAGCTGGTTATGAGCAATAAACTTTTACAGCAAATTGGCAAGAGTATTTGTCGTAATGCCTTAAAAACTGAGCTCTTATCCGGAACTACCACTGTTAGAACTGTTGGGGGTTTAGGTAATTTTGATTCACAGCTGCGTGATGAAATAAATAGCGGAAAAACTGTTGGACCACGAGTATTAAGCTCCGATAGCGCTGTTACCATCCCAGGAGGACATATGGAAGGTTCAGTTGCCTATGGGGCAAAAACCATTGAAGAATTTGAAAAGTTTATTGAAGACAACGCTGAAGCTGGTGTCGACTGGATCAAACTAATGATTACTGGTGGAGTACTGGATGCTAAAGTCAAAGGGGAACCTGGTGAACTAAGAATGAATAGTGAGCAGGTTAAGGCTTGCTGTGATAAAGCTCATTCGTTAGGCTTAAAAGTCTGCGCCCATGTAGAAAGTCCTAAAGGCATCATTATGGCTTTAGAAAATGGTGTTGATACCATTGAACATGGTGCAGCAATGGATGATGAAATAATTGAATTATTTAAAAAGACTGCCGCTGTTTTAGTCTGTACCATCTCTCCAGCTATCCCATTGGCTAAATTTGATTCTGGTATTTCCAAAGCCAGTGAAATTGTCCTTTACAACAGTAAGGTTTTACTGGAAGGAATCCTTTCAGGAACTAAAAAATGCCTGGAAAACGGCATTACTGTAGGCTTGGGAACTGATTCAGTCTGTCCTTTTATTACCCATTATGATATGTGGCGTGAATTGGAATACTTCCATAAGATGGTTGGGGTATCAAGAAATTTTGCTTTACATACTGGAACACTGATCAATGCTTCTATTTTAGGTTTAGAAAATCAAACAGGATCTATTGAAGCAGGAAAATCAGCTGACTTTATTGTCGTTGATGAAAATCCTCTGACTTATGGATTTTCAACTATTAGAAAGCCTTATCTGGTTCACTTTAAAAATCAAAAGTATCTACAGCCAAAAATTAAAAAGAATGATATTTGCGAAAGAGAATTAGATAAATATTTAGCTACACTTTAAAAGTTTATCAAACCACAAAAAAACAATGGCTATTATCATTACATGTCGTGATAACTTATCCATTGTTTTTATTATTTCTATTTTTCTTTATTAAGGATTGACTGCAGCTCTTCTTTTTTATTATGCTCAATATCAATATATGTTTCCACATAACCACATTTTGGACATAAAGCTGCCTCAATTGGAGCAGCAGAAGGTTTAAGTGCTTTTTCTTTTAAAACAATGCTGACAACACTGTTTGGCGGGGCAATTTTAAGATTTTCAATCATTTCTGTTTCACATCTTAAACATTTTCTCATAACTTTCTCCTTACTTTAAACTATTATTAATGTTTTACATCAAGCACAAATAAATTATATCACTTAAAGTATTATCTAAATATCCTTTTTTATATCAATAACCAATATTTCAGGATTATTAAATATTCTTAATGGAAATTGACTGTTACCCAATCCTCTGGATACAATCATTTCAGTATTATTCAAACTGTATTTTCCTGTAGTATATTTAGGAAGTATTCCCTGTTGGGGTGAAAACAGTCCACCAATATATGGCAACCTAATCTGACCCCCATGAGCGTGCCCACTTAAAACTAAATCAAAATCAAATTTAGAATATACATCAATATATTGAGGTCGATGAGCCAGCAAGACATTAAAGTTTTCCAGTTCAATTTTCTGTAGTTGTTCTTCAACTATCTTTCGATAAATTACTTCATTTTGCTTTGCTTTAAAACCTGGATCATCTATTCCCACCAAACATATTTCTTCCAGCTCAACTTTGCGATTATCTAAAACATTTACCCCCAACTCTATTAACTTTGCTTTAAATTCTGGATAGAACTTCTTTCTTGATTCATGATTTCCGGTCACAAAATAGATTGGGGCAATTTTAATAATCTTTTCAATTAAATAGTAACACCTGTATACGTTTGTTCTTCTTGAGTCTAATAGGTCTCCTGTAATAAAAATGTAATCTGGCTCTGCACTTTCAATTAACTCAATTAATCTGCTGTTTTTTTCTCCAAACAAGTCATTGTGCACGTCTGAAAGATGAACAATTCTTTTTTCTCTTTCTACTTTTTTACTAGAAAATTCGTAGAAAGTCAGGTCTACGTTTTTATTCTGGTATATTGCATAAGCTAAAAATAAAACTGCTAAAACAATAATTACTATCATAGGACAATTCTACACTAACAATCTTAAAAAGGAAAATTATAACTCTTTATCGGCAATTTTTCTTCTTAAAATTATTGCTTGGGGATTCACTTTTTTATTTTTTGCTTATTTGGATTATTGACACTCTTATAGTATAATTACTACGTTAGAAGGTGATTATTTATGGATAAAATGCTAGCTAGACTAGAAGCTATGGCAGCAAGATATAACGAAATAAACGACATGCTGATTAGTGGCAACGTTTTTTCTGATGCTCGTGAATATGGAAAAATAAGCAAGGAGCATTCCAAACTTCAACAACCAGTTGAATCATATTACCAACTGGTTGAAACTTTAAAACATATTAAAGATGCGGAATTGCTCATGCATGATCCTGATTTAAGAGAAATGGCTGAAATGGAACTGGAAGAATTGAAGGAAAAGAAACAACAGCTCATTGATCGTTTAGAGGTTTTACTAATCGAAAAAGATCCTAACGATGAATGCGATGCTATTTTTGAAATTAAAGGAGCCGCAGGAGGAGATGAAGGTAATATCTTTGCTGGAGATTTATATCGTATGTATTGTCGCTATGCCGAAACAAAAGGATGGCAGGTTCAGACTTTTGACTTTGTAGAAAGTGAAGCAGGTGGCTTCAGTGATATTTCATTTATTATCAAGGGTGATGATGTCTATCGTGAATTGAAGTTTGAAGGTGGAGTACACCGCGTACAACGAGTGCCTAAAACTGAAGCCAGTGGAAGAATTCACACTTCAACCGCTACAGTGTTAGTATTGCCTGATTTAGAAGATGTTGATTATGAAATCAATATGGATGATTTAACTTTTGAAACTCATCGTGCTTCAGGAGCTGGCGGACAACATGTCAACAAGACTGACTCAGCAGTTAGAATTACCCATATTCCAACGGGAATTACGGTAAACTGCCAAGATGGCCGAAGCCAGATTCAAAATAGAGAGCAAGCTTTAAAGATTATCACAGCTAGAGTTTATGATGAATATAAAAGAATTGAAGATCAAGAAAAAGGTGAGCTCAGAAAAAGTCAGGTTGGAACTGGGGATAGAAGTGAAAAAATTAGAACCTACAACTATCCTCAAAACCGAATCACTGATCATAGAATCAACTATACCATTCAACAATTAGACCGTGTCATGGAAGGTAAGTTAGATGATATTATTGAAGCTTTGCTAGATGCTGATCAAAAAGCCAGAATAGCTGGAGAACATTAATGGCTTCTTATCGTCAAATTCTACAGGAGGCTATCAAAAAGTGTCAGCAGGCAGATATTTCTACTGAATCAGTTCAGATCTTATTACTTGAACTATGCAATATGAACTATACCGATTTATACCTTAACTATGAACAAAAGATTGATGAATCTATCAATCAGCAGTTTCAACAGGCACTTAAACGTCTGTTGAAAAATGAACCCTTGCAATATATCTTAGGTTATCAGTGGTTCTATGGCCATAAAATACTGGTTTCACCAGATTGTCTAATTCCCAGATATGAAACCGAAGAATTAGTCGCCAATGTTCTGGCAGATTCTGATTATTATTTTAAAGATTATTCATCAATAGATATCGCTGATATTGGAACGGGCTCTGGAGCTATTGCTATCGCTTTAAAAAAGGAAGAAGACAAGTTTAACATTCATGCCACTGATATTTCTGCTAAGGCTTTAGAAATTGCCAGAAAAAACTGTGAACTTAATAATTGTGAGATTGCTTTGTTTCAGGGAGATATGTTACAGCCATTAATTGAAAACAATATCAAACTTGATATTTTAGTCTGCAATCCCCCTTATATTCCGTCACAACAGCGAATAGAAAAAAGTGTTGTTGATTTTGAACCACATCTTGCTTTATTTGGGGGAGATGATGGTTTATACTTCTATCGTTCAGTTTTTGAAAATGCTCACAGAGTAATGAAAGACAAATCATTCATGGCTTTTGAAATCGGTTTTGATGAAAAAGAAGAACTTGAAAAGATGGTCAAAGAATACTTTCCCGATGATAGATATGAAGTATTAAAAGATCTAAACGGTAAAGATAGAATGCTATTTATTTATCACAACTTAGACTAGTTAGTTAAACTGGTCTTTTTTATTATATAATTAACTAAAGAGGTAAAAATTATGGGATTAAGATTTTATAAATCATTTAAAATATTGCCTGGTGTTAGAATGAATGTTTCTAAATCTGGCATAAGTTGGACCTTGGGTTCTAAAGCGGTAAAGCTTAATACTGGTAAAAGAGGAACTTATTTAAACTTGTCAATTCCTAAAACCGGTATTTCATGGCGAGAACGCCTGGATAATAAAATAAGCAAAAATAAAGCATCAACTTCAAAAGTAGAAAGCAGTAAGCAGAGTGAAGAAAATAAGGCAATTATTGAACAATACAAAAAAGAAAATGACTATATCATCAATCTTCATAAATATACTGATGATGTCGTAACCAGAGAAGATTTTATCAATCATCTAAATGTAGTTGAAGGAGATTCCCTTAAAAAATCTTTGCAGTTAGTAATTGATGGCGATAAAAGCACTCTTGATGCCTTGATTGAAAATTATATCAATTCAATAGAGCTGCCTTATGAATTCAGCATTGAATATGAGGTAGAAAATAATATTCTTTTCATTGATTTAGATCTTCCAGAAATTGAAACATTCAACAGTCAATATCCAAGCTTATCTTCAAATGGAGAAATTATCATCAAAAATAAAAATCAACTTACTGTCAAACAGCAATATAGTCAGGCAATCATTTCCTTAGCCATCTATTTAGCAGCCAACTTCTTCAACCTGACACCATTTATTGAATATGTTGTACTATCTGGATATTCTCAAAGAAGAAATAAAGAAGGTGATCTGATCGATGAGTATTTATTTTCCTTTAAATTTGAACGCCAAAAAATGGAAAATGTAGATTTATCAAGCATTGACAAGGCTTATAACTTCATTTTAAACTTTGAAAATAGAATTAATTTATCAACTTCATTCATTTTTAAAGCTATAACTCCATACCAGCTGAAAGATGATAAAAAAGATGAAGATACTAACCTTCATCTAAAGGAAACAATACAGGGATTAAAAAATCTGGGTTATAAATCTGTGGAAATTAATTTAGTAGTTGATAAATTAAAAGAGTTAAATTTAAATTCTACAGATGAATATTTAAAAGAAGCACTAAAAGAGTTAAACAAAATAAAATAGGCTGATCAGCCTATTTTAATATTCATCCTCTTCATTTTCTTCTTCATCTTCATCTTCTTCGTCATCGAATTCATCTTCGTCTTCATCATCATAGTCTTCGATTTCTTCGTATTCGTCTTCTTTGACTTCAACCTGTTGATATTTATAACGAGATTTGAGATTCCAAACGTTGTTTTCCAGCATGATGAATCTTCCATCTAATGTAAGATCTGTATAAAATTGAGATTTTTTTCTAGATGCAATTTTCTCATCGTAACCTAATTCATCGCTTGCGCTGATCCACAATTCTTTAAATGACATTCCTTCTTTAGCATTCAGTAATTTGTTGTATGCAATATCTATAGCTTTTAAACTCACTTATTATCATCTCCCATATATATCGTTATGATTATAAATAGAATGGCATATAAATGCAACATCTTTTTATTAAAAAGTGCTCAATAAAAGCTCAGTTATTCTTAATTTGCAGTATATTTGTGCAAAAAATCACTTTTTTCTAAAAATTCAATAAAAAACTGACCTATTGTTCCCTGCAAAATCATCGATAAAACTGTTCCAACACCAAAGCTTCCCTTTAATATAATCCCTATTATAAGAACCGTGATGTCCATTAACATTCTCATGTGTTTAAATTGCTTATTTATTTTTTTACTGATTAACAATACAAATCCATCATAAGGATTATTGCCGCACTTGCTGTTTACTCCCAAGCCGATACCAAAACCAATTAAAACTAGTGCTATCACAAAATATAATACTCTTAAAACCGTCGAATGCAGTGGTAAAGGAATATAACTTGCCAGCTTTATCCCCGCTGAAATAATAAACGGATAAACTAAATCTGTTATTTTTAAGGCTTTTCTATCAACAATAAATATGAATAAAGCAAATAAAACATTGGCTAAAAAACTGCATAGCGCCAATTCTAATCCTAAAGTATTTGATAATCCCTGTTGAAAAGTTGTCAGTGGGTCTGTTCCTACATTAGCAGAAACAGAAAAAAAGACTCCGATACCGATAACAAGTCCACTGGCCAGCATTATCAAAAATCTATGAAAATAATTTTTACTCATAAACAATAACTGTCCTTCTTTATTTTTTTGAATAATTTAATAAAATCATGATGATACTTTTCATCAATTTTTTTAATTCTCTGTTTAAATTGAAGATCATCAACTACTAAGTCGTTAAATACCTCCACAATCAGATCGCTTATCTCAATGTTTTCCTGAGGCAGATATATATTAATCTGCAAGATTCTGTTTCTATAAAGATCGACATAAATCTGCGCTTGACCAAAATCATAGCTATCACTTATACGAATTGTATACTTGTTATCTGTGTTATAGATAAATTGATAGCTATGATAAAGTTCCATATAATCCAGCAAATCATCGGTAACTGACATCTGATAAACATCACCATATAAATTGGCGAGTGATTGCAGGATGCTTTCTTTTACATCAATATATCTGATAAATGGTTCATAATCGACAAGATTGATAATATCTTTTTTGATAGTAGGATCTTTCAATAATCTTGCTCTTTTGCTTTTATCACAACTCCAGTATAAAGAGCCGGCGTGCATACACCTTTGCTGCTTAATGTAGTAATTATTATCTGTCAATTGAAATTTATTAAGCATTATTTCATCATCAGCCAAATAAACAGGAAGCTGCATTCCTGCTAAAGCCTGATAGATAACATTGATTTGTTTGGCAGGGTTGTAGTTGTTCATATATAGAAAGAAAGCATAATTAAGAGTACCTAAATCATTGAAAACTGTTTTACCATGACTATCTCTTCGGCATAATCTAGTCTTTTCAAATTCCAGCTGAGAAACATTACACTCACTGTAGGCGCTGCTTTTATTTCCAATAATGATAGAATCATTATTTCTCCACACCAAAAAGACCAGACTGTCATCAGGTATGTTGTTGATAAGATAAGCCTGCAATGCCAGATTGTGAAAAGGATTAATATTATCGCTATCCACCAGATATACATTTTCTACCATTATAAAACTTCCTTTGGAAAAAAGATTTTCTCATCTTCATATGAATCATTTTGACATAGAGAAGAAACAATCGTGCTGACTGTTGAAAGCTCCTTAATTGAACCATCATCTTCCAGTACCCAAATACACTGCGATTTAGTTGTATATGGTCGATAAGGATTCTGACTTTGATAATCCTGATGAAAATAATAATTCAAATCATAGCCTTTTTTTAAACATTTTTTCTTTATCTCTTCTTTTCTATCTACTGCTGTGTATTTAAAGAGATTCCTGCTTAATATTCTTTTAGCTAAATCAGCTAATATACCGTCATCCATTTGACTCATCAGATTAAAACCATAGAAACATGTCGCATCATCTAACAGATATATTTCTTCATTTGAAAATTGTTGTTTTTCTAACAGGGCTTTAAACATAGGCAATTTTTGATCAATACTTTTATCTGTTCTGTATAAATCAAACAAACGCTGAAAAACCTTCTGTAACAGAGTATCATAACTTCTGCTGACTGGATGATAGTAAACCTGCCAGTACATATGATATCTAGCCATGATATAGTCTTCAATTGTGTGCATTCCACTGGCCTTGATTGCCAGCTTGTCATTAGCAACTCTCATTGTTCTTAAAATTCTCTCCAAATCAAATTCTCCATATTTGGTTCCTGAAAAGTAAGAATCTCTTAACAGATAATCCATTCTATCGGCATCTAACTGTGAACTGACCATCTGACATAAAATCTTATTAGGATGACTCCCTTTTATCACACTGGCAACATCCTCTGGTAAAGTTGTATTATACTCTTTTAAAATGGTATTAATTTCTGATTGTCCTTTGATTATCTGAATAGTATACAATTCGTGATCGGTTTTCATAATAGATTCAAAAGAATGCGAAAAAGGAGCATGACCGACATCATGCAGTAAAGCGGCTAATTTCACTGTTATTTTTTCATATTCTGTTAAAGCACTATTGATATCGTTAACTTCATTAATCATTCTTCTGGCTATTTCATACACACCTAAAGAATGAGCAAATCTTGAATGTTCCGAAGTATGATAAACCATTGATGTGGAACCTAACTGCTTTACTCTTCTTAGACGTTGAAATTCCTTCGTTTGAATACAATCCCATATTATTTTATCCTGTACTCTGACATAGCCATGTATTGGGTCTCTAAAAACTTTTTCTTCAGATAAGCTGTTCATAATTAACCCTCCGATACATGTCTATTTTATCATAATTTTTGTTATAATGGGGTTGTAATAAAGATTGGAGAATAATATGAATATTTATCAAAAATATGTAGAATCTGCTGACTATATTAAACAATATGCTGATGCTAGTGGAGCTATTGGAATTATTCTTGGCAGTGGTTTAGGAAACTTGGCCGATGAAGTAGAAGATGCTGTGATTATCTCTTATAAAGACATTCCTCATTTTCCAATGACTAATGTTATTGGACATGCAGGAAGACTGGTAATTGGTAAATTAAATGGTATTAAAGTTATCTGTATGCAGGGACGTTTTCACTTCTATGAAGGCTATGATATGAAGATTGTTTCAATGCCAGTAAGAGTGATGAAACTTTTAGGAATACGCTCTCTGATTGTTACCAATGCAGCCGGTGGAGTCAATAGAGATTTTAATGAAGGAACATTGATGGTAATCGATGATTTCATCAATTTTATGGGAGAAAATCCATTAACTGGACCAAATGTTGATGAATTTGGCCCTAGATTCCCTGATATGACCTTAGCTTTAGACGATGGCTATAAAAAATTGGCATTTGAAGCAGCCAAAGAATTGAATATCGATTTAAGAAAAGGCGTTTACATGTCATTTAGAGGACCAAACTATGAAACTCCAGCTGAAATACGTTTTGCGGAAGTAGTTGGCGCTGATGCTGTTGGAATGAGTACAGTTCCTGAATTTTTAGTAGCAAGGCATGCCAATATTCCAACCCTTGGTATTTCTTGCATTACCAATATGGCTGCGGGAATCACTGGTAAAGAATTAAGTCACCTAGAAGTAGAAGCTGTAGCCAGAAGAGTTAATAATGAGTTTAAATCATTAATTAAATTATTGATTACCAGAATGTAAAAACACACTGATAACTTTTTACATCAGATATTCGATAAACAGGCTTTTTAGATAAGGCCTGTTTTCTTTTTAAAAATAGATTTTAAAATTAATTATCAAACATTAAATTGTCTATAAAAAAAGAAGGACTGTCGGTGTCCCTCTAATAATTTAACATTTCTTTTTCATTGTTAGATAATTTATTTTTTTAAACTAAATAATAGGGAATTTTAAAATCGCTTTAAATAAGTCTCCATCTATTTCTAACTTCAATGAACCATTTTGCAGTTCAGAAAGGCTTTTGGCAATTGATAAACCTAGCCCATTGCCTTCAGTATTTCTTGAGTGATCGCCTCTGGTGAATCTTTCCATTAAATCATCTTCACTCATATCCAGCTGCTCTTTGGAAGTGTTTTTAAAGGTGATTACAGCGTTACCATCACTTTTTTCAATTGAGAGATATACTCTGGTCTCTGGTTGAGCATACTTACAAACATTATTCATCAGATTATCAAATATACGCCACATTCTTCTTCCATCAGCCATTATCAGGATTTCTTCATCTGATTGCTTAACAACCAGTGTCAGCTTACTGTTTTCCAGTTTTTGGGTATATTCACCAGAAACCTGGGTTAAAAATACATTTGCATCACACGGAACAAGATTTACCTCAAGATTTCCTGTTGATGCTTTTGAAGCTTCAACCAAATCCTCAATCAATCTTTCTAATCTATTAGATTGTCTTACCAGTACCTCTGAATACTCTTTAATTTTTAAGTTTTCTGTATCTTCTTCACTTATTAAAGAAGCATAGTTGATAATTGAGGTTAAAGGAGTTTTAATATCATGCGACACATTAGTAATCAGTTCTGTTTTCATCCTTTCAGATTTTAATCGTTCTTCCACAGCAATTGCCATGCCCTTAGAAACCTGATTTAGATTTTCTCCATGCTCTTTAAAATCAAGAACCAAATGTTTCGTATCTATTTTCCAACTTAAATCTCCGTTTGCTAATTTTTCAGCTCCATCCTTAAGCTGTTTCATATTTATGGCCAGGTAAATAACTAATGGAATAAATACGATAAACTTAATTAAATTATATTCTATGATGTTATGAAATATAGCATCTAAGAGCAACACTGATGTTGTAATAACTACTGTTTTCCAGACAATTGGAATAGCAACTATCAAACTTATAATGCCGTTAACAATTGCTTTCATTATCCTTAAGCCAAACAGGAGTATTTTTTTAAGTATCATTACTATCTGGTAAGTCATAATATTTTTTATTAAGGTCTTAGTTTTTAATCTTGATACAAAAGTTAAAATCAAGCCCATAATTATTGCCAAATCAATTATTGAAACAACAATCACATAGATAATCAGTATTCCTATATGTTCAATTCCACTAAATAAACCAGCATAATCAGGTATTAAAATCGATATAATTCCAAAGATAGCTGCAATAACTAGTATTAAATCAAAGGGGATCTTATTTAAAGGGTTGGTATATAATTTGTCATCCTCATTATTGTAGCCAATCACATTTATTAAACTTACAAAACTATATACATCAACAATTAACAATAGCAGAGCTAAAAGATAAATGGTATAGCGTAATCCGTACAACAAACTGATAGATTTCGAGATAAAGCTATACTTGTCATTTGCCTGAAATGGCTTAGCTATTGCTGATTTTATAATATAATAGTCACCAGCAGATTCCTTATCTTCAATATTGTAGTAACCTTCATAACCGTTTTCTCCGTAATTGTAGAAATAATACTCATATTGCCAATCTTCTACTTCTGTTGCAGAACTACTTCTGGCAACAACATTACCATTAGCATCTATAATCTCAAAAACAAGATTTCCATTATCCTCTAATATTCCATCATCTGATGCAGAAAGATATAATCCAAACTCATTAAAAATATCGTTATATACAAATTTACCTGCAACATTATAAAATATCTGATCTTCTTTTTTAGAATAGAAATCTGCTTCAAAGAGAATAATCATTGCTAGTAGTGAACCTAATAATAAAAGTGTAGAAAACAGACTTATTAAGAATAGCGATGTTTTTCCCACTGTGCTTCTAGAAAATTTTTTCATTTATAAACCCTCTTTTCAATTTTATATCCCTGGCCAAAAATAACCTTTATATATCTTGGCTCAGCTGGATTAATTTCAATTTTTTCTCTTAAGTGACGTATATGTACAGCAACTGTATTTTCAGCCCCATATGGCTTTTCCTGCCAGATACTTCTGTATATTTCCTTTGGAGAAAATACCTTCCCTGGATTACTCATCAACAACTTTAAAATTTCATATTCCTTGGGAGTAAGAGCAATCTCATTTCCATCTAATAACACCTGTTTAGTTGAATCATCTAATTCAATACCATCAATTGTTATTTTTTCTACATCTTCATTTCCTGAACCATACCTTAGATATCTTCTAAGCTGAGATTTGACTCTGGCGGTAACTTCCAGTGGATTAAAAGGTTTAGTAATATAGTCATCAGCTCCAACTGTTAATCCTAAGACCTTATCTGCATCCTCTCCTTTAGCTGTTAATAAAATAATTGGAACAAAACTAAGTTCTCTTATTTTATTTAAGGCTGTAATTCCATCCATTACTGGCATCATAATATCCATTAAAACTAAATGAATATCTTCCTTTTCTACAATTTCCAAGGCTTGCTTACCATTAAAGGCCTCATAGATTTTATAGTCTGGATCAGATAAATATATTTTTAAAGCATTAACAATATCTTTTTCATCATCAACAATTAAGATATTCTGCATCCCACATCGCTCCTTTCTTCGTTAACCATTATATCAGTGCTACCTGTGTATTTGTCATTAAGATTTATTAAGAATTTATTAAGAAATCAACATAAACAGGTAATGTTTTAGACCAACTTAAACCCTTTAATGGCTTTTAACAGCTGTATCCTTTTCCGGTTGCCTTTCTTTTAACTCAACATCTATTGTCGTATGATTTGAAAACAGCTTTTTTTGTAAAGCCAGGGCTATTGTTACTGTAAATACCTTCTCTGGGGTACCTGGTACCCAAAGAAAAGCTACATAGCTACTTCCAATAGTCAATAAAGTTGTATTTTTAAAACAATAACCTAAAGCAATGAATAGATATCCCCAACCATTGGTAATCATCCAGGCAATTAATAAGCATAACGCCAAATGAGGATTGTATAAAAATTTAAAAACAGCTGTAAAACATTCCTTTATTTTAAACATTTTTCATTAATCCTCCCAAATTTTTACGATTTATTCCATGTTCAATTGGTTTCCAGGATACCTTAAGAAATAATGCCGCTAAAGATATTGGTATATAGGTGAACATAAAAATTGGAAAAGTAAATAGATATAATATTTTCTTTTTATTGCCAGTGTAGATATTTTTCCATTCTGTGATTGTTGTTATTAAGCCTAAGACAAACAAAGTTAAATACATGTTAAAAAATAACTGAAAAATAGATTTTAAAACTATCATATAGTCATTACCACCAATAGCAGCATTGATTGATAAAACAATATTTAATACGATCGAAATAATGGAAAGTATAAGGGCAGGAATACTATTCATAAGCATATCAAAACAGGAAAAACTACCCTTAAGAGAATTTAGAGTCAACTTTTTTCCATATAAGCCAAACACCTGAATATATCCTTTCGACCATCTCAATCTCTGATGGATTGATTGGGTAAATCTGACAGGCTGTTCATCAAAAAACATGGCTTTTTCACAATAGGCTATTTTTCTTCCTGCAGTAATATGATAAATAGAAAACTCTATGTCTTCTGTCAGGGTATAAAATGGCCATCCTTTCTGCTCTTCAATAATTGCTCTGCTGACAAGAAATCCTGTTCCAGAAACTGCACAACTGCTGTTAATTGCATAGCGGGCTCCATTAAGAAACTGACTTTCTCTTAAAAACGATAAGCCATAACCAGTACTGATCCAATTGCTGTCGTAATTTTTACTGTTTCGATAGCTGGTTACAATATCATTTCCTGCAACAAATATTTTATTCATTTCCTCAATGTAATTCTCTTTTAAAATATTATCCGCATCAAAAACAAAATACCCATCAAACTGATCCTTATATTCTCTTCCAATAGACTTCAACATCGTATCCAAAGCGTATCCTTTTCCGACTAAGACCCTGTCCCTTCTACTATAAGTAATCGCTCCTTTTTCCCTGGAAATTCTTTCGGTATCATCATCACAGTTATCAGCCATTACAAAAATTGTAATTTTCTTTTGGGGATATGTTTGCTGATGAATGCTGTCAATCAACTCTGCTATAACCTTTTCTTCGTTTCTGGCACAGATCAATATAGCATAATTATTTTTTTCAACATTTTCATCTCTGTGTTTTTTAAAAGAAAAAATCTTTATGGGGATATATAAAATCTGATAAGAATAGCAAAGAAAAAATAATAGCGAAATAACATAATTAATAAAACTCAATGTCTCCATAATAGCTGTCTCCTTCAATACAAAGTCATTTTATCGTTACTGCTAATTAAGATAATAGTAGTTAAATCCTTAAGAATTTATTAAGATTTCTATTACTTCTGCTATTTGCTGCATTTTTATATTAAAAAATCTTCCGTAAACAACAGAAGATTATAAATCTATTTATTCATTGATAAAAATGTATTGTCGCAACTTATGTTTTAAAAGTTTAAAATAACAAACATTTGGCACCAGTCTGATGTAAAAGTAGACCAATGCTTTTTTACATATCTCTGGTTGCGATTATATTAATCCCGGTATCTAAAATGTTTTCTACAATCACCTGATTTGTTTTTACAGGGGATTTAACTACCACATCTTTTAAAGACCTTGATGCTTCAATAAGTTTATCTTTTGGCAAAGGTTTACTGCTTTTAACAGGCAAACTGTTATGAATCGCATTTTCTATTTTTACAATAGTTGTCAGTACTCTTGTTGGATTAAGTATTTCATTTCTGCCATATTCAGCCCCTATCTGACAGCTATGGCCTGTCACTGTGTAACCGTTATTCTCATCTACTGACAATTTACATCCCTTTGGACAGCCGATACAAATTAATTCAATCATATCCTATTCCTCCTCAATAAATATCGTTATACTATTTTGTTCGTTTCTTATCAGACTTACAGGAACATTTATTTTTTCCAGTTCTCCTGGAATAACATATTCTCTTGGATATTTGCAAATAACATCCCCACTGGAGTTGGCAACTTTAATAACACTTTTCCCTAAAACCTTATTGGTTCTAAATGAAATGTCCACAAGTTTTTCTTCTATTGGTAAATGTATTTTTTGAGGAATAGTATAGCTTACTGGTCTATTGGCTTTTACTTCAACTACCCTTTCAAAGCTTTTTTCTTCTAATACATATTTACAGGCAGCTAGTGCTGCTTTTTTCGCTTCTAAGGCCACATTATCAGCTAAATCATGGACCTGTACTACATTTCCACAACAGAAGATTCCTTCAACTGAAGTTTCCATATTCTCATACACTACTGGTCCTTTTGTTCTTTCATCAATTGCTACACCAGCAGTCTTACTTAGCTCATTTTCTGGAATCAATCCTATTGACAGCAGCACTGTGTCACATTCGATTTCTTTTTCACTTCCTTTAATGACATTATACGCTTCATCTACTTTAGAAATTACAACTTTACTTACTCTATTGTTGGTGCATTTAATATCAGTAATTGTATGACATAAATATAGTGGAATTTCAAAATCTTCTAAACACTGTTTAATATTTCTTCTTAAGCCTGATGAATAAGGATTAATTTCCACACAGGCTAAAACTTTAGCTCCTTCCAAAGTCATTCTACGAGCCATTATTAAGCCAATATCTCCACTACCTAAGATAACAACTCTATTTCCAACACTATAGCCATTCATGTTCATATATCTCTGAGCAGCACCAGCTGTGTATACTCCTGCTCCTCGATCACCAGGAGTAAAAATCGCTCCTCTAGTTCTTTCACGGCAGCCCATTGCCAGGATAATTGCTTTTGCTGATATTTTTTGATAACCCTTTGTATTTAATATGTGGATATTCTTATTTTTATCCATGTCCAATACCATCGTATCAAGCATTATTTCAATATTCGTATCTTTTATTTTGTCAATTAATCTACCAGCGAATTCTGGACCAGTCAATTCTTCCTTAAACAAATGCAAGCCAAAACCATTGTGAATACATTGGTTTAATATTCCACCCATTTCTTTATCTCTTTCGACCACCAATATTTTCTTAAGTCCATTTTCATAAGCAGTCAAAGCAGCACTTAACCCCGCTGGACCAGCACCGATAACTATTAAATCATACATATTAGTAGTCACCTTCTTTCGCTTTATTCATAAAAATATTTGATCCTTCTTTATCTAAGAGGATTTCATTGAAGCTGATATTCAATTTTTCCTTTAATATCATAGCCACCCTTTCGCCACAGAAACCACTCTGACATCGTCCCATACCAGCATTGGTCCTTCTTTTTACAGCATCAATTGACTGTGGAGGGATTGGCGAATTAAAGCAATCAAGAATTTCTCCCTCTGTGATGTGCTCACAGCGACAGATAATTCTTCCATAAGCTGGATTTTTGACAATTAGTTCATTTTTTTCTTCATCCGATAAATCTTTAAAACGGATTTTCTTTCTTGTTTCCTTATAATTATCCTTTTTTACAAACTTCTCTTTGGTATTTAACCAATCTATTACATGATAGCCAATAGCACAGGCAGCTGTTAAAGCCGGTGAAGCCATACCTGCCAGATTATAAAAGTTTTCTACCGTTTTACTTTCTCCAATAATAAAGTCTTTTCTATCGCTTCTAGCCCTGATTCCAGCAAAATTTCTGATGTTTTCTCTAAAATTGATACAATCCATCGTTAAAGCTGATCTTTCTTTAATAAAATTTAAAGCTTCACTTGTAGTAGCTAAATCTTCAAACTCTACAGTTTCAGCATCTGGGCCAACAATCATATTTCCATGTACCGTAGGACAGACTGCCACTCCTTTACCTAATTTGCTGGGACACTGGAAAAGTATATGATTAACTTTTTCTCCCTCAATTTTATCCAACAGATAATATTGTCCTCTAACTGGTATAATGGTAAACTCTTTTTCCCCAATCATTTCATGGACAACATCCGAATACACTCCGGCTGCATTGATTATATATTTACATTGATATTTATCTTTATTAGTTGTAACAGTAAAAATTCCCTCTTCCTTGCTGATATTCTTAACTTCATTGTTAAGCTTTAAATCAACACCATTTTCTACTGCTACTTCAGCTAAAGCTATTGTATACTGCCAAGGGTCAATTATTGCTCCTGTTTTAGCATATAGAGAACCTGCTACCTTTTTGCTTAATAATGATTCTAATTCTCTGGTTTGTTTTTCATCAAGAATTTGCAATTCTTTAACCCCGTTTTGTCTTCCTCTTTCAAGCAACTGCTGAAGCGTCTGCATATCTTGCTGATTATAAGCTAAAACAAGCGAACCACAATTATCATATGGAACATCTAATTTTTCACAAAGTTTTTTGGCCATTACAGAGCCTTCTACATTATATTTCGCCATTAAAGAGCCTGGTTCTGGATCATATCCGGCATGCATACATCCTGAATTAGCCTTTGTTGTCGCGTTAGCTACATCATTATGTGCCTCTAAAAGGGCAATATTCATCTCATATTGCGAAAGGTAGTATGCTGTACTACATCCAACTACACCAGCTCCTATAATTATTACATCATACATATCGGTTTCCCCTTTTTATCTCTACTTAATTATATCACTTTTATATATTCAATATAAAAAGAGATTGCTGTTAGGCAGCAGTCTCCTGAGTTTTTTCTTCTTCCATATTTTTTCTTTTTTCTTCTCGATACATAAAGAAAGCAATTATCAGTGGGAATCCAATCATCCCCAAAAGTCCAAACAACTTTAATCCGGCAATCATTGAGATTAAACTTACCAGTGGATTGAGTCCCAGTTTTGTTCCGACAATTCTTGGTTCTATAATGTTTCTGACAATTGTTATTGTTATATATAAGGCAAATACTCCCAGCCCTCTGAAGATATTGCCAAAAATTATTTCCACACAAGCCCATGGTATCAAAGCAGTTCCTACACCAAGTATTGGCAAGATATCCATCACAGCGATTAATGCTGCAATTAGAATTGTTGGTCTAGCCCTTAATATGGCTAATCCTATTGTTAATTCAATGAAAGTTATTCCCATGATTATTATATAAGACTTTAAAACGTTTAAGATATTCTCTTTTATAAAAACTGTAACATCACCAAGAAAGTTTGAGGCTTTTTTTGGTAATACCTTATAAATGAAGGCTACTACTCCTTCATAGTCCAGAATAAAATAGATCGATGAAACAATTGTTACAGTGACCGTAATAATTGCAGAAGGAAAGGAGGTTATTGCTCCTTTTACAAAATTAATCAAAAATGTTGATACAGTCATTAAGACAGTCTTAATTGCTTCAAAAATTGATGAAGTAACCTGATTAAAGATATTCGCCACTTCAACAGGTAATGATTCATTTAAATTAATAAAGAAATTGTAAACAATGTTTATTGCTGGTTCTAGATAATTTGAATACAACCCCGCATAATCAAACCCCTTTACTGAACTAACTGTCATCACTGAAATAAAGGCAAATAAGATTACCACAATAATATAAAATCCAACTAACGTTAGTAACTGTCTCTTTTTCCCTGGCTTACCAAATATTCTTATTGCTATTTTTCTAACCAGGTAAGCAATTGAGAAGCCTATAATAAAAGGCATCATAACAGGCAGTAGATATTTGCCGCATAGATAAACAATTAATCCAATGCAGCTATAATATAGAAAGTTTATAAGAAATTCTTGTTTCGACATAGATTTTACCTCAGTATATATAATACTACATTTTGTATTAATAGTGCATATTTCTTCTAAAAATGTTAAAATGTATAGAATGATTTTAGGAGGACTTTATGGAAAAGAAACCTGTTGTATTAATTGTTATGGATGGTATTGGTATCAATGAAAAATCGGATGGCAATGCTGTTAAAAATGCTTATACCCCTACATTAGATAAATTATGGGCTACTTGCCCTCATACAGCTATCGCTGCACATGGTGAAGCTGTAGGTTTACCTTCAGATGAGGATATGGGAAACTCTGAAGTTGGACATAATGCTCTGGGATGTGGACAAATATACTCACAAGGAGCTAAATTGGTTAATGAATCAATCGCTTCAAAAGAGATTTTTCGCTCAAAACTTTGGAAATCTTTGGTAGAAAATGCTAAAGGTCATACTTTACATTTTATCGGTTTATTATCAGATGGTAATGTTCACTCACACATTTCTCATTTAGTTGCTATGATTACTCAGGCTAAAGCGGAAGGACTGACAAAAGTCAGAGTTCATGCTTTACTAGATGGCAGAGATGTTGGACCTAGAACTGGTGAAATCTATGTTAAACAGTTAGAAGAAGAAATGGCTAAATTAAACGATTCAACTTTCGATGCTAGAATTGCTTCTGGTGGTGGAAGAATGGTTATCACTATGGACCGTTACGAAGCTAACTGGAAAATGGTAGAGGATGGCTGGAAAATCCATGTTGAAGGTGAAGGAAGACAGTTTGCCAATGCTACTGAAGCTATCGAAACCTATCGTAAAGAATTAGATCTTGATGATCAATATTTGCCAGGTTTTGTAATTGCTGAAAATGGTCAACCTGTTGGAACTATTGATGATCATGATTCAGTTATTCTCTTTAACTTTAGAGGTGACAGAGCTTTAGAAATTTCCAGAGCTTTCGATAACAAAGACTTGCCTTACATCAAGCGCAATAAATATCCTTCAGTTATTTATGCTGGAATGCTTGAATATGATGGAGACTTGCATATACCAAATAACTATCTGGTTAATCCACCAAAAATTGAGCATACTTTATCTGAACTTCTGACTAAAGAGAAAATCAGTTCTTATGCTCTTAGTGAAACTCAGAAGTTTGGTCACGTTACTTATTTCTGGAACGGAAATAGAAGTGAAAAATTTGATGAAAATCTTGAAGTCTGGCAGGAAGTTAAATCTGATATCGTTCCATTTGACCAAAGACCTTGGATGAAAGCAGCTGAAATCACTGACTTACTGATTGAAGCAATGAGATCAAATAAATTCCAATTTTTACGTGTAAACTATCCTAACGGGGATATGGTTGGTCATACTGGTGACTATGCTGCAACTATTGTTGGTGTAGGAGCCGTTGACTTGGCTATTACAAGAATATTGAAAGTAGCTGATGAAATGAACTATACCGTTGTTATCACTGCTGACCATGGTAATGCTGATGAAATGTATCAGAAAAGAAAGAGCCCAGATGCTCCAATTGTTCCTTTAACTGCTCATACCTTAAATAAGGTTCCATTCATTATTTATAATAATGATGTAGAAGTTAAGGAAGGTAATTTTAGTTTAAGTAACGTAGCAGCAACCTTAGTTAAATTACTGGGATTAAAACCACACGAAAAATGGAATGAGAGTATTATTAAATAATGGTTGAAGCTGTATTTAATTTCTTTAGTGCCCTGGGAAGCGAATTTGCCTTATTTATGATTTCGATGATTCCTCTTATTGAATTAAGAGGGGCAATAATCTTCGCTTCAGCTATTTGGTTTCCGTGGTATAAAGCATTACCTATTTGTATTCTCTCAAATATGCTTCCTGTTCCGTTTTTACTGATTTTTGGTATGAAAATTATTAAATATCTAAAAACTACCAAACTTTTTGGCCCTTTCTTTACTAAATATGAAGAAAAGTTACATTCCAAAAGTGATGAAGTGGAAAAATATGGATTTTTCGCTCTTACAGTTTTTGTCGGTATTCCTTTACCGGCTACTGGTGCCTGGAGTGGATCGTTGGTGGCTACAATTCTGCAGTTCAGCTTTAAGAAAGCTTTGCTATCAATCTTTTTGGGAGTCTGTATTGCAGCAATAATTATGACCCTTGCCAGTTATGGGGCTTTCGGGTTTTTAAGATTATTTCTTTAGAAGGCTTAATTTAAGTCTTCTTTTCTTATATAATTAAAAGGGTGATTTTATGAGAGTTATACATTTTGATCGAGCTAATGAAGAAAATGGTTATTTAAGTGTCTGGTATCCCTGCAGTTTCTTTGTTGATGGATATAAATTCTGGTGTGTGGAGCAATATCTGCAATACCGCAAGGCTGTTATGTTCAATGATGATTACCGTGCTGAAAAACTTTTGAATGCCAAAGAAAGAAAAGAAATCATTGAATATGGCAAAGGTATTACCAATTATGTTGATAAAGTCTGGAATGCCAGAAGACACATCAACTTATATAAGGGCAACTATGCCAAGTTTTCTCAAAATAAGGAGCTAAGAGATTTACTTTTAAGTACCGAAGATATTGCCCTGGCAAAAGTAGGTAAAACCGATAAAGTCTGGGGTACAGGTTTAAATTATGGAGACACAAGACTTTATAATCTTTCCAGATGGGAAGGTCTAAACCTGCACGGCTTTGCTTTGATGGAAGTAAGAGACACCATAAAAAAAGAAGTTTAATAACTTCTTAATCACCATCTTCAGTAAGAGGAGGAAGAACATATATCTGTTCATTTTCCTTAGTAATTAAATATTTACCCCTGGCAACTGAACTGACATAGTTTTCATCTGTCAGTTTTTCTTTTTGTAACTCCAGACTTTCTTTTTCAGCTTCTAATCTAGCAATTTCTTTTTCAGATTCCTTAATATCTCCACGTAAAGAGAAGGTTGTTTTTATTTCTTTAGTTATCTGATAATACATACCCACCATTAAAACGGCTACTATTACAAGACCTAAAAATCTTACCAGTTTACCTAATGGATTGAGCTTTTTAACCTTTTTCTTATTCATCTTTACCACCTTTTATCAAGTACTTTATTAAAACATTATTTATTAGCTTTTTCAAGGTTAAATATTTGAAAAATGTACTTCAATGTTATATTCTAAAGGTATCAAGCGAGGTGTACTTATGTTTCCACTAGTTTTACAATCTGATTTTGGCAGAGCTGATGGTGCAGTCAGTGCTATGTATGGCGTTGCCAATTGTGTTAATTCTGAAATCAGAATTTATGATCTGACTCATGATATTCCCCAATATGATATTTGGGAAGCAAGTTATCGTTTAATCCAGACAATTAATTACTGGCCTAAAGGAAGTGTTTTTGTTTCGGTAGTAGATCCAGGAGTTGGAAGTGATCGAAAATCTGTTGTTATAAAAACAAATAACGATACTTATGTGGTTACTCCAGACAATGGCACTTTAACTCATATTAAAAGAATATTAGGCATTAAGGAAGCTCGTATTCTTGATGAAAAAGTCAATAGACTTCCAAATTCAGGAGAAAGCTATACTTTCCACGGGCGTGATATTTACGCTTATACTGGGGCAAGACTTGCTTCTGGGTTGATTGAATTTGAACAAATTGGTCCTTCATTTGATGTTGAGGAAATAGTCGAATTGCCTGTGGCTAAGGCTACCATTGAAAATGATGTCATAACTGGAACTATTGATGTATTGGATGTAAGGTATGGTTCATTATGGACAAATATTCCTCGTAAACTATTTAAGCAATTGAATATCAATCATGGAGACAAAATCAATGTCGATATTACGAACAATACGCGTACTGTATATAGCAATCATTTGGTTTATGCCAGAAGTTTTGCTGATGTTCATATTGGTGAATCTTTGTTATATATAAACTCGCTGGATTGTGTAGCTGTTGCTATCAATCAAGGTAGTTTTGCCAATGCCTATAATATTGGAACAGGCATTGCCTGGCAGGTTGAACTCAGAAAAATTGCTTGACATAATCGAGTTTACTAAATAGAATAAACCCATAAGGGAAGATGTTTGTTTATTAAATGACATCCTTTGTGGATGTCGTTTTATATTTTAGGGCAATAACACTTTTGTGTCGAATATATTGCAAGAAAAGGAGAAATATTATGAAAAAAGAAAGTATTGGAAAAATTTTGTTAGGAAAATGGAACACTAAAACTATTGTTGGTGTAGCTATTGGTATTGCTTTATTTGCCGTATTGATGATTTATGGCTCAATTAAAGTATTTACCAATACAAATCTGTCATTGGCTATGCTTGTTCCTGTTATCGTTGGTGGTTTGTTTGGACCTCTTCCAGCTGCTTTAGCTTGTGGTTTAGGAAACGTTTTAGCTGACCTGATTGGTGGCTGGGGCTTATGGTTTGACTGGTCAATCGGTAATGCGGCATTAGGCTTTATCGTAGGCTGTTTAAAACTATATGGTGCTAATATTGAAGATGGTGTTTTTGAAGTCAAGCATATGGTCATCTATACTGTATTAGCTGTATTAGGTAATATTCTGGCTTTTGGTGTTATTACTCCAGTTTTCACTAAAATCTTATTTGGTGGAGAGTTAAGCATCACTATTACACAAGGCTGGTTTGCTGTTGTATCTAACGCTACAGTACTTGTCGTTGCTGGTATTCCTATCTTAAAAGCTTTAGCTGCTAGAAATGCTCGTGGCAAAAACCTAGTAAAAGAATAATATGTCAAAATCGCCTATTATTGAATTTAAAGATTTCACGTTTAGATATAGTTCTCAAACGGAGCCGACTTTAAAGAATATAAATTTAACAATATATGAGGGGGAAAAGGTGCTTATCCTTGGACCGAGTGGTTGTGGGAAAAGTACTATGGCTAATTGTATTAATGGCCTTGTTCCCTTCTCATATCCAGGCGAAATTAAAGGATCTTGTAAAATTGCTGGAACTGAAACTTCATCTTCTAGCATTTTTAATTTAAGTGGTGTTGTAGGCACAGTACTGCAAGATTCTGATGCCCAGTTTGTTGGTTTATCTGTCGGTGGAGACATTGCTTATGCACTGGAAAACGATAATATGCCACGAGAAGAGATGCTTCCACGTGTATTAAACTCTGCTACCCTTGTTGGTATGCACGAATTCTTAGAACATGTTCCTTACAATCTTTCTGGCGGACAGAAACAACGCGTTTCCTTAGCTGGTATTATGCACGATCATGTTAAGATTCTTCTTTTCGATGAGCCCTTAGCCGCTCTTGACCCTCAGATGGGAAATCAGGCTATCGATCTGATTGATAAAATTCAAAAAAACAATAACTGTACTGTTATTATTATTGAACATCGTTTAGAAGATGTTTTATATCGTCCTGTTGATCGAATCATTCTGCTTGAAGATGGACAAATTGTTGCTGATATGACTCCTAATGAATTGCTTTGTTCAAATATTATTGTTGAAAAAGGAATCAGGGAACCTTTATATCTTCAGGCTTTAAAGATGGCTGGCTGTAATGTCACCATTGAAGATAACCCATGTAATGTTTTTGATATCAATCTTGATAAATATAAAGATCAGCTGGTATCTTATTACACTAGTGTTGATACAGGTAAACCTGAAGAAGAAAAAGAAATTGTATTAGAAGTAAAGAATGTTGATTTTTCTTACGATAAGAAAAAGGCCCTGGAAAATGTTTCTTTCTCCATCAACAAAGCTGATAAAATTGCTGTCGTTGGAAAAAATGGCGCTGGAAAATCAACAGTTGCTAAACTTATTTGCGGCATTCTTCGTCCTGATAAAGGGGAGGTCTTTTTAGAAGGAGTTAATTATTTGAACTACTCAATTAGAGAGTTAGGACAAAAAATAGGTTATGTTATGCAGAATCCTAACCAGATGCTGGTTAAAGATATTATTAAAGAAGAAGTTTCCTTAGGTTTGGTACTTAATAATCGACCTGAAGAAGAAATTGAAAAAAACGTTGAAGAAGCAATGAAAAAATGTGATATCTGGCCTATGAGAAACTGGCCTATTTCTGTTGTCAGTTATGGGCAGAAAAAGCGTGTCACAATTGCTTCTATTTTAGCAATGAACCCTGAAATAATTATTCTAGATGAACCTACTGCTGGACAGGACTACCGAGTTTATACTGAAATAATGTCTTTCTTAGAAAAACTCAATCAGGATTTTGGTATTACAATTTTATTTATCACTCACGATATGCACCTGGCAATTGAATATACTGACAGAGCAATCGTTTTTGCCGATGGAAAATGTATTGGAGATGATTCAGTATTCAAGATTTTATCTGATAACGATATTATCGAACAGGCAAGTCTGAAACAAACATCACTTTACTCTTTAGCTACAAGAATAGGCTTAAATCCTGAAAGCTTTATTGAATCCTTCATCGTAGCAGAAAGGAGAAAACGTCATGAAAAATCTTAATATTATCAATCTGACAAAGGGAGAAACCTTCCTGCATCAACTTTCTGGTACTACTAAGGTCAGACTATTTGCTGTTTTGATGGTTTATGTAACAATGTCTTTTGACTTGCCAATAATTCTTCCATTATTTATTATCACAATTATCGGCTTAGTTTCTTTAAAACCAAGTTGGAAAGTAATTAAACCTGTCGTTATTTTTGTTGTCGCTATGAACATTGTTAATATTATTCTGTTCTGGTTAGCTAATCCACTTTGTGGGCTTGAATATACTGGTGATCAGACTGTTTTATTTGCTTTTACCGATTATTTAATTGTTACTAGAGGAACTTTCTGGTATTTAACAATTAGGCTGTTAAAGATGCTGACTTCATTTACCACTTCTTTAGTCTTCATTATGTCTATAACTCCAAGTGAGCTGGCTGCTGGTTTGACCTCTTTAGGTTTTCCTTATAAACTTGGCAGTATTGTAGAGTTGGCTTTCAGATACATTCCTGATATCTCTAGAGACTTTGAAAACATCTCTGTTTCAATGCAGTGTCGAGGCTTAGAGTTAGATGCCAAAAGAATAAAACCTATTGAGCGTTTAAAACAGATGATTATTATTCTAATTCCTTTAATTGTTACCTCATTTGACAGAGTTGGTAATATTTCCAATGCTATGGATTTAAGAGGTTTTGGTAAAGGCAAGAAAAGATCATATTATTCAGAATACCCAGAAAGAAGAAATGACAAAATCTTTAAAGTTATCTACCTGCTAGTTGCAGTTTTCTGTGCTTACTATATCATCTCAGGTATTATCACTCCTCGTGATCCTAAGATGTGGATTTATTGGAGTTAATTATGAAATATCCATCCATTGTTATGATGACAGATTTTGGGGCTGATAATGTCAGCGTTTGTGCTATGAAAGGTGTTTGTAGCACTATCTGTTCTGATTTAATCACAACTGATCTTACACATTCAGTTACACCATTTAACACCTGGGAAGCCAGTGCCTATCTGATGTATGTTGAACCATTCTGGCCTAAGGGAACCGTTTTTGTCAGTGTTGTTGACCCTGGTGTGGGCACAAAACGAAAAGCCTGTGTGGCTAAATTAAAAGATGGCAACTATGTTGTTACTCCAGACAACGGTACCTTAACTCATGTCTTTTATGAAGTCGGAATACAAGAAGTAAGAGAAATTGATGAATCAATTAATCGATTGCCGTCAACTAAAAACACTTCAGTTTTTCATGGCCGTGATCTGTTTGCTTATTGTGCTGCCAGATTAGCGGCTAATATTATTTCTTTTGAAGAAGTTGGTCCTCTCTATCCTGTTGAAGACATTATTTTACATGACACTTTCTACAATCCTGTTATCAAAGAGAACCACATCGAAGGATTAATTACTTCAGTTTTCAAACACTTTGGTAATTTATTTACCAATATATACTTTGAAGATTTTAATAAAGCCGGTTTTAATGAAGGCGATTACGTTAATGTTAAAATAAGTTATAAAAACGAAATAAAATTCAATCAGAAAGTATTATATCAAAAATCATTTGGATACGTTGATGTTAATCAACCAATCCTCTTTAATGGTTCAAGCCTGGTAATCTGTCTAGCTTTAAATCAAGGCAGTTTTGCTAATGTCTATAATATCTCTTCTGGTAAAGATTGGAGGATTGAATTTACTAAATGAAACCAAGTATTGTATGGCAAACTGACTTTAGTTTAACCTGGGGGGCAGTAAACAGTATGCGTGGTGTTGTCAAACAAGTTGACAGTGAATTGCAGTGTTATGACATTACTCACGATATTGAACAATACAACATTCTAGCTGCTTCTAGAGAATTGATGTATGTTGAACCTTTCTGGCCTAAGGGAACCATCTTTGTCAGTGTTGTTGATCCTGGTGTTGGAACACCAAGAAAAGCCTGTGTGGCCTTGTTAAATGATGGCAACTATGTCGTTACTCCTGATAATGGTACTTTAACTCACCTGTTCTATAATGTTGGGGTAAAAGAAGTCAGAGAAATTGACACTACTATTAACAGATATAAAGGTACTGAAGAGGTCTCCGTGTTCCACGGTCGTGATATCTTTGCCTATGCTGCAGCAAGATTGGCAAGTGGAATTATTTCTTTTGAAGAAGTCGGCCCTTCTTATCCAGTAGAGGAAATTATTGTAGAAGACTACGCTTATTTAAGAGCTGATGTTACGGATACTGACATAACAGGTATTGTGACCAGTGTTTCAGATCATTTTGGTTCTATTATCTTTAATGTATTGACCAAAGATTTCAATAATGTCGGTTATAGTCATGGTGATATTGTTCATGTTAAAATCACTCATGAAGATAAAGTCTATTTTGAAGATGATGTTCTATATGAAAAATCATTTGGTTATGTTGATGTAAATCAACCCATTTTATACAATTCCAGTAGCAACTATATCTCTATTGGTTTAAATCAAAATAATTTCAGAGATACCTATCACATCAAAGATGGTAAAGACTGGGTTGTAGAATTATCAAAATAAATTGATATTAAGTTTATAATAGTTAAAAAGGTGATTTAAATTTAAAGGGCAACCGAGAAATTTTAGGGTTTGTTCCAATCTTTTAGGGTCACTTTTAGGGTGAGA
>CAYUXW010000014.1:0-39422 GCA_964449115.1 uncultured Erysipelotrichaceae bacterium
GGTTAGAAAGGAATGTTATTTACGTATGACAAGGTACGTATTTATCATACAAGGTGTCCTATGAAAAAGTTATTAGAATTCATTAAAGACTTTAACGATCAGCGTGATTGGAACCAGTTTCATACTCCCAACAATCTGGCTAAGTCTATTGTTCTAGAAGCCAATGAACTTTTAGAATACTTTCAGTTTAATCCTGAAGTTGAAAATATTGAAAAGGTTCAAGAAGAACTGGCTGATGTTTTAGCATATTGTTTTGACATGTGTATTCAGCTTAACTTAGATCCAATTGACATTGTCTACAAGAAGTATGAAAAGAATGCTAAGAAATATCCAGTAGAAAAAGTTAAAGGTTCTTCTAAAAAATATAATGAATATTAAAAATCAATTAAAAGGCACTAATTTTGATCAGTGCCTTTTTATTAGGATAGTTAATTTCAACTATTTTTTATTCTTTTTTTTACTTTTATACTGATATACCGATAAGCCAACTATCGCTGCCAGTGATACACTCATCAGAACTACCATGGTCACAACCATAGGCTTGAAGTTGTCTCCAGTCTTTGGTACCACAGGTGGAATATATGTATTGGTCACATTATAGCCTTCTACCTCTGAAGCATAGTTTTTAATCTCATCTTCAGTTATGGTATATTCTATCAGTTCACCATTTTCATACTTGTCAACACCCTCAAAGCTCCAAGACCAGCCATCAGCCTCTGTTACAACCACGAAGTCTACCTCTACATCACCATTCATCAGTCTGATGGTGATGCTTTTTGGTCTTCTTCCAACCAGATCATCATCAATCCAGATCTTTTCTCCTGCGATATCAATCGTTTCAGGAGTATGGCAGTTGGTTACTGTCAGAGTTTGTTGATTATACTCAGCGATGTAGCCTTCTGGTATTTCTACCTCTTCAACTGTATAGACAATTGGACTGCCCTGGTAATTGACTGGCAGGTTGCTGAAAGTGTGGCTTTCATCTATTTTATTAGTCAAGGTTACCAATCCATCAGCGTCCATCTGAGCTTTAGAAGCTGAAGCACTTACCAGCTCATCCCAGGTCACTTCAACATCATTGACTGTAGCTACAAGTCTCAGTGTGACATCCGTTCTCAGACCATCCTGATTACTGTTATCATTCCAGACTTTATTTACTGTAATACTTGTGGTATCAGGTGTATGAGTGTTGGTTGCTGTCAGAGTATTCTGGTTGTAGGTTACCTCATAGCCTGTCGGTACAGTTGTTTCTTCTACCGTATAGACGATTGTCCTGCCTTGATACTTGGCTGGCAGATTAGCGAAGATATGGCTTTCATCTGCTTTTGTGCTCAGAGTTACAAGTCCGTCAGCATCCATCAGGGTTCCAGAAGCTGAAGCATCAATAAGATCTGTCCACAGTACTTCACTTCCGTTTACACTGGCTTTAAGTTTCAGGGTTACTTCAGTTCTCAGGTTATCCTGGTTATCATTGTCATCCCACACCTTGTTTACCGTGACACTGACTGTCTGCGGCGTGTGGGTGTTGGTAACTGTGAAAGTAG
The DNA here is from genome assembly GCA_964449115.1 of uncultured Erysipelotrichaceae bacterium. GTDB lineage: Bacteria > Bacillota_I > Bacilli_A > Erysipelotrichales > Erysipelotrichaceae > UBA1783. Next base: position 1,545 of record CAYUXW010000014.1, read on the forward strand.
TCTGATTATAGGATACACTGTAGCCTATTGGTACTGTTGTCTCTTCAACTGTATAGACGATTGTCTTACCCTGATATTTAGTTGGCAGATTAGCGAAGATATAACTTTCATCTGCTTTAGTTGTCAAAGTAACTAAGCCATCAGCGTCCATTGAGTTTCCAGAAGCTGAAGCATTTAGCAGATCAGTCCACAAGACCTCGCTGCCATCAACTGTTGCGACAAGTTTCGGTGTCACTTCAGTTCTCAAGCCGTCCTGGTTGTTGTTGTCAGCCCAGACCTTGTTTACTGTAACACTTGTAGTATCTGGACTGTGGGTATTGGTTACTGTCAGAGTGTTCTGATTATATGTGACAGTATAGTTGGTAGGAATTGTTGTTTCCTCAACCATATACACTATTGTCTTGCCCTTATATCTGACTGGCAGGTTGCTGAAGATATGACTTTCATCAGCCTTGGTTGTCAAGGTTATCAGACCATCTGCATCCATCAGATTGCCTGATGCAGAAGCATCTACCAGATCTGTCCATAGGATTACACTTCCATCAACTGTTGGAATCAGTTTTAATGTCACATCAGTTCTCAGACCGTCCTGGTTACCGTTGTCATTCCAGATTTTGTTTACCGTAACACTGGTTGTCTGTGGAGTGTGAGTGTTGGTAACTGTGAAGGTAGTCTGGTTATAAGATACACTGTAACCTGTTGGCACAGTTGTCTCTTCAACCGTATAGACGATTGTCTTGCCATTATATTTAACAGGCAGATTAGCAAAAGTATGGCTTTCATTTGCTTTTTTAGTTAATGTCACAAGTCCATCAGCATCCATCAGAGTTCCGGAAGCTGAAGCGTTTACCAGATCAGTCCACAGGATTTCACTACCATCAACTGTTGGAATCAGTTTTAATGTCACATCGGTTCTCAGACCATCCTGGTTACCGTTGTCATTCCAGATTTTGTTTACCGTAACACTGGTTGTCTGTGGAGTGTGAGTGTTGGTAACTGTGAAGGTAGTCTGGTTATAAGATACACTGTAACCTGTTGGTACTGTTGTCTCTTCAACTGTATAGACAATACTCTTACCCTGATATTTAGTTGGCAGATTAGCGAAGATATAACTTTCATCTGCTTTAGTTGTCAAAGTAACTAAGCCATCAGCGTCCATTGAGTTTCCAGAAGCTGAAGCATTTACCAGATCAGTCCACAGGACCTCACTGCCATCAACAGTTGCGACAAGTTTCAGTGTAACATCAGTTCTAAGACCATCCTGGTTGTTGTTGTCAGCCCAGACTTTATTTACTGTAATACTGGTCGTTTCTGGAATGCGGGTATTGGTTACTGTCAGAGTATTCTGGTTATAGGATACCGTGTAACCAGTTGGTACATTTGTTTCTTCAACCGTATAGACGATTGTCTTGCCATTATATTTAACAGGCAGATTAGCAAAAGTATGGCTTTCATTTGCTTTTTTAGTTAATGTCACAAGTCCATCAGCATCCATCAGAGTTCCGGAAGCTGAAGCGTTTACCAGATCAGTCCACAGGATTTCACTACCATCAACTGTTGGAATCAGTTTTAATGTCACATCGGTTCTCAGACCATCCTGGTTACTGTTGTCATCCCAGACCTTGTTTACCGTAACACTGGTTGTACCAGGTGTTCTTGAGTTGGTAACGGTATAACCTGAACCGATTTTATCTGTCGCGATTATTGTACTGTAGCCATTTCCAACAGTAACCTCTTTTACTGTATATGAGATAAGGCTACCATTACTGTATTCAACCAAATTACTGAACTTATCTTTCCAGTTATTTGTCTGGTCAAGCGTCAGGGTTAATCCCGTATCTACATTGTTGGCATACAGCTTGATCGTTACCGCACCTGGTCTCAGGCCATCCTGGTTGTTGTTATCCTGCCAGTCTTTTTCAACTGGTAATTCTATTTTTCGCTTGTACAAACCTGAATCATTGAATCTAGAGGCATAGGTTGCACTGGCCATCTCATGTTTCTCCGGCATCTTGATTCCAGTTATCACTGTTGAAGTCAAAAAACCATTACTATACTCTCCAGTCGCATCGGAATCAGTATAGTCGCTTCCCACATTTACCGGTGAAGCATGGTATTCGCCGATATAGTCTGTTTCAAATCTGACGGCAAACATTCCAGCTGGTAGACCAATAAAGTTATACCTGCCGGCTGCGATATCAGTAATATCTCCTGAAGCCAGATCAAGCTGTTTTCCTAAAGGTATGGTTACTGGATTGCCGTTGGTATCTAGATATGGTACATAGGCACCTGTAATATCCTGTATCAGCAGACTTACACTGCCGCTGTTAAACAGTTCTTCAGTCACCTGACGGATTCCGTCTTCATTGACATCATGCCACAGCAGGCCTTCCAGACTTCTCTGCAGAACATAAACCGGTGAGCAGATTTCATTCAGGGCTCTTGAAAGAGTATTGGCGAAGATATCTCCGGCTTTCAGATATGGGTTCGTATTTAAGACCACATTCTGTACTAGAGTCTTGCCGCCATCCAGATCACCTATTGCCACCAGAGCTGTTATATCAGCTGGACTCCAGCTTATTATTCCGGTTGCAGGATCAAGTGTCGCCTTGGTCCAGCTGACGATATCACCATTTTCCAAAACCGATGTACCGGCTCTGATATCAGCTGTCGAGTAATCCTGAGAAAGGGTTCCCCTTACAGTTGTATCAGTTGTATAGTAGAACTCCCAGTCAGACAGGTTTTCAACTGTCGATAGAGATGTGTCAATTGACCACTCCTGAAGAATTGTCTGAGTTGCTGGATCAAATTTAGAACCACATATGTCACCGTTGTACGGGAAGGTATCCAGAATAATCGTATCAATATATGGATTGATTCCATTGTTGGAAATATAGGCCTTCCAGCCGATATTTTCACCCGATTCAACATATTTTTCATATGGCACCTTGGCTAGAGAAGTGGATAGAAGCTTTGAAACCTTGATACCGACTTCATCATAGTTACCATGAACTTTTGTTTTTTCTCGATTATCTTCACTCGCTCTGATTGAGACCTTGTTTAATAAATGCTGGTTATTTACTACATCATCTGGTGAGCCAGGTGAGCCGATATCGGCACTGAAGATAATTACATCCATTATCTCATTGACCACCACATTTTCAATAACCCAGGTCAGGGTTGTTTCACCACTCACTGAATTATATTCAACTATCGGCTCAATCTGCTGTCCTCCTATAACTTTACCTTGTCGACCAGAAATTGGATCTTGAATATAGGTTCCACCAAAATAAGCGGAATTACTGATATAGCTCAATCCTTTTGGTAAGGTATCAACAATTACAACCGTAGTCTTTATTTCCTGTTGTGAAGGAAGCATGGTTTTGACTGAAGGAGTTAATTTAAAATCAACAACCCTTTGATTAGCATCCAGATCAAAGTTTTTCTTTTCCTGACCACCAGCCAGCTGAGCTACTTCCTTTTTAATAGCCACTTTATATGGTACAACATAGACTGAGTCACCTATAACAGTTCCACCAACATGTCCGCTGGTATAAGCTCCTTCAGTATACTGTGCTTTTGTATATGGTCCTGGAGAATAATCATCTAAATAAGCTTGTGGATAAACAATAGAAGAACCGACATCATAACGACGTGGAATATTGTTTCCCACAGCTTCATATTGTGGTTTTAACCACAGTTTTGTACGCTGTACAATTTGATAAACTTTATCTGTTTCTGCATCATTTTTTATTTTTACTTGCATCGAAAAGGCAATAATAGTTTGAGTTATCATAGGATTGACAGCCCTGGCTTCCGCTAAAATACCAACAACAATATGACCTGCTGGAACTTCTTCTAAAGTTTTGTAGTAAACCAGATCTTCTTCAACAGCACTGTCCATCTCTGCATCGCTTATCCAGTTTGTACCATCTGGTTTGGTGGCATATAGAAAAGTGGCCGTTGTATCGGGATTCTGATAACCTCCCATCGGATGAAGATGAGGAGCATCAACTATTTCTAAACCCATCGGGTCAAATTTCATTAAAGCATTAAGCCCATAGGCAGCATTTCTTTGTTCTCCCTTTGGTTGAGTTGACATACCCCAATAAATAGCAAATTCTTGATTTCTAGTAGCCGTATCTTTTCCATTGTAAATATATGAAATACCACCATCAATATCACACCAATGACCAATCCATTGTGATTTAATGTATCTAATAACATTTTCATACGATCCAGGTTTTGCCAGATAAACTGTCATGTTACTTATATCATCTTGTAATGGCAAGCCCGATCTATTAGGTTTAGTCTGATTACTATTATCATCAACTATTGGCAGATTTCCAGCAGTGGCAGAACTGGCACGTAGATTAAAATCAGTGATTGTAAACTGAATCGTTCCATTATCACCATAGCGTGTAGGCAAGTAATCATCCCCTTCTCCAAAAGGAACAATGATAAATAATTCACCACCACTGAAGCATCCAATATTGGTAGAACGGACACCATTATTGGGATTAAAATAAGTAAACACACCACCATGATGACCTAAATCAGTATTAGGAAAATAATTAGGATTAATTACATAATTATCCACAGTCAGGGAAACCTTACTTCCAGTCTGACTGCCAGTCCAGGTTCCACCATTCCAAGTTCTATTAATTCCTGTTTTTGGGGAATATGTACCCATTGGTTGATTAATAGGAACTGACCCTGGTGCTACAAAAGCGGCATAGCGATTTGGAACATATGGTTTAATATTTCTAGCATCTTTTTGATTTACAGAACCATTCTGCGCTTCACAAGACCAGACAAGTGGAGTATACATATCTGGCAAATTGTCAATAATTGTTCCATTGTTGAGTTTAAATATGGTACTTAAATCCAAATCAAAGGTAATCGGCCCTTCAGGTATCGCTACTCCCTTTAATCCATCATTTGGATCTAAGTTATATAGCTGCAGAGTAATTCCATAACCAATTAAGCGGCCATAGACAATGCCGGCATCCTTATTCATCGCCAAATGATTGCCAGTAGAAAAATCAAAATGATCTAATCCATCGGCCTGAGTTTCGCCAACCTGTCTTAATTGAACATTCAGCCTCAGTTCACTGGTTACTTCTACTGCATCACCATATACTGTTTTAACTTCTTCTCTGTTATGAACAGGACATACCCCGTAAAGATGATTGTGTTCCAGCCAGGCACTGAATTTAGGTACAACAGTAGAACCGTTGTCAATATTTAAAACTCTTAATACCGCATTCAATGTCCCACTTCCTGGAAATGCACTTGGATTTGGCTCTACCGGCACTAGAAACTTTTTCCCAGTCAGTACCTGTGACATCACTCCATCAACTTCCTTGGTTTCAATAACGTAGTAGCTTTCACCATCTTTTTTATTGGCCAGTTCATCTATCGAATTGACTTTCAGACCAATCCAGGTCATCGAATCTTCTTCCCACATCGCTTTATCAACAGTGTAAGGCAAGACAAATTCATAATACATATATCCTTCTTTTATTCCCAGGTATTCTCCAGAAACAGCGGTTGAATAAGCCAAATCATAGGAAATGATATCAAAGGTTCTTACTATTCTGTTGTCTGGGCAGCAGTCATTTCCCGGTCTGTCTTTATAGCTTGGATCATTTGGATCACCTGAAGTATCAAACGGTCCGGTTCCATCCTGGATATCCACCACTTCAAAACGACTGATAAAAGCCCAGTCGCCATCCAGAAAATCAGTCGAAGTGCCATCCTTTAAGACAAACTCATCATACAGTTCCTGATATTTGCCCATTTCAGCTATTCCGACATAGCCTTCCAGAAGTGTTCTTTCTCCTGTGGTCAAGATACTCAGTTCATTGTAGATAGTGATCAGTTTTGATCTGAGTTCCAGTTTTTCATTTTTATTATAATTCGCAGCTTCAGACATCGGTGGCAAGGCTGTTATCATATTCGCCAAGGCTTTACCTTTTACCTTGACCGTTACAGTTTCGATTTCTAAATCAGCTATTGAAGCGTCATCAAAACTGGCCTTTAATATGTAGTCGCCATCCTGATCTTTATTATATGGATTAGCCGGATCATAGGAAGTCCAGCTGATGGTTTCACTGCGGGTTTCTTCCGTATCATTTGGTAGAATATACACTACATTTAAAGTTGACTGCAGTCCAATATTCTCTAAAGAAGTCCCCACCATTACTTCATATTTCTTGGGATTGGGTACTTCTATCTCTTTTACTGTCTCCCCTGGATTAAGTCCCATCAAGACTATCCCAAAAGGGTTTTTTATCAGATTATTGTAATCCTCTCGCCGAAAACTTTCTTCTGCAAGAGTCTGTGCTTTAACTTCTTTTACATCTGATGTTTTACCATTTATACTAAAATTACTTAAAAATATCAGCATTATTAAAACTGACATCAGAAATTTCCTAAGCTTCTTATTCATACTCATCCCCTTTTCTTCCACTATTAAAGTTACTTGCCCAAATTGACTTTCATAAATTGTAGCATTTATATATGCCATTTACAAGAAAAAAGCAACATTCAAACAAAGTATGTTGCTTTAATTCAATAATTTCAATAGATATCACATATGTTTATGATTGTAAAATGTTTGAAAAAGTATTTATAAAAATAACTAGTCAAGCGACTAGTTATCTGTTTATTACAGCTGGCTGATTCATCTCAAAAGGTTCACCCTGCACTTCAAATGTAGCATATCCATCAGCATTATATCCTGTCATGATAAATGGATATTGAGCCCATGAAGGATCAAAGCCTTTGTAGTAGAAACATTTGTTTTCAAAAATTAATTCATAAGTTATTTTATTGTTTTCATCTTTGAAAAAGGTTATATCAATACTTACTGTATTTTCATCTTCCGTAGCTCCAAACAAATAACAGGTTTGAGAGGCATCTGAAGTCACAGTATATGAGATGGTATCACAAGGCATGTATACTGAACTTGTTGCTTCACAGAAGAAATTGGCAATGATATCTGGTTTTGAACAATCCAGTGTTCCAAAGTGCAATTCACCACCAACACCATTTTTACTCTTAGTAAAGTATAGTAAAGTGTCTTTATCAATCTTTACCTTATGTACCAAGGCGTAATATCTTGCTTCATCAGCTCTTTCAAGTTCATCTAAAAATCCTTTGGGATAAGGATACAAATAATCATAGGCAACAATCATTACAGCTCCATAACTTAAAGCAAATAAAGCGATTATAATGACTGACTTAATCAAAAACTTTTTCATACGAATTCCTCCGCTTTATAAATTATAATCTTTTTATCAGTTTATTACAACTTTATAAAATATATAGTATAATGATATTCACTATTGTTAAAGAAGGAGGGACTGATTATGGTAATTCCAAAACAATTTGAAGGTTTACAAGATTTAGAAGCGATGCTGTTAACCAGTATTTTAGGAACTTTTGTGGCTTTAAGTGAGGATCTTATTTCTTATCAGCAGGCAGAAAGTTATTGGCTTAGTGAACTAACTGCTGACCTGTTTGAAGAAATGAATTTGTCTGAGGAAATCGTAACTATCCTGCATGAAGGAATCAAGCTGAAGGAACTGATAGAATTTGGCAACATTTATTATGAAATGATTGACAAACTGATATATGATTGTAAATCGCTGATTTCCAGCTACTACACCGAATACCAACAGGAACAATCAACATTCTCTTCACTTTTAAACTAGAAAGGACCAACTATGAAAAAACAAGATGTTATTCAATATAAAGAAAGTATTATCGAACAATTAGTTGAACTTTGCAGTTACAACAGTGTCTATATACCTGATGAAGGGGGCACACCTTTTGGAATCGAAAACAAAAAATGCCTGGAAAGAACTTTGGAAATTGCTGCTGGTTATGGTTTTAAAACGGTCAACGTTGATGATTATTGTGGCTATATCGAAATGGGACAAGGTGAAGAAATTATCGGCATTTTAGCCCATCTTGACATTGTTCCAGTAAGTGACAGCTGGAATACTGACCCATTTACCTTAACCCTGATAGATGATAAATACTACGCCAGGGGCACCTCTGATGATAAGGGGGCAGTAGTCTGCTCTCTAGCTGCTATGCGTGCTTTAAAACCGTTAGAACACACTTTTACTAAACGCGTAAGATTAATTTTAGGTTCTAACGAAGAAACAGGAGCCAGATGTGTTAAGCACTATGTCGAAAAACATGGTCATGTTGATTATGGCTTTACTCCTGATGGTGAGTTCCCATTAGTATTTGGGGAAAAAGGTATTATCAGTGGATTGTTAAAATTAGAAAGTGACAAAATTTTAGATATCGAAGGTGGTAATGCTGGAAACACTGTCTGTGCCTCAGTAAAAATCACATTAAAAGATAACAGCTTTGATAAAGAAAAACTGGATGATTTCTTCAAAAAGAATAATATCAACTATTCTTTAAATGAAAACATCCTGATTGTTAATGGTGTTGCTGCCCATGCTTCAACTCCACAATTTGGCGTTAATGCGATTTCCTATGCTTTGGAAGGTTTATATCAGGCTGACATCAATGATAACGCTGTTGACAGCTATCACAACCTGATTGGTTTGGGATATAACGGTGAAGGATTGAAAATTGATTTTTCTGATGATTATGGCAATTTAACCTTCAATGTTGGTGTCTGTTATAAAGAAGATGATTATCTAGTTTTTACAGTCAATATTCGTTTCCCTGTCACGATGAAAAAAGAATTTGTAATCGAAGCTATTAAGAAAAACTCTAACGGATTAATTCAAAATCTAAATGGCGTTGATCCTTTGTTCTATAGTCCAGATCTTCCAATGATTAAGGCCTTGCACAAAGCGTATGTTGATGTAACAAATGATACTGTCAAACAACCAATGGTCATTGGTGGAGGTACATATGCAAAATCAATGAACAATGTTGTTGCTTTTGGCTGTGATGATGGAAAGCATAATTACCACATCCATGATGATAATGAATTTGTCACCTGGGATTCTCTAGAAACTCAGGTAGTATGTTACTATCATGCGATTTTAAATTTAATGAAAATCTAATTACTAAAATTTTATAATTCAGACCTTAGAAAAAGTGGTCGAGATAATATTCTCTACCACTTTCTTTTTTAATAATCCTATTACTTTTACTTGTCTTCTATTTTAGAAACATACTTTTCAAGCATTTTTCTTTTGCCAAACTCTAAAGCAATGATTCCAGCTAAAGATAACACCATCATTTTAGTCCAGATATGGATTTTACTGTTGTCTCCTGTTTCTGGAACTTTATCCTTACGATTTACGAATTGAGCACTGGTGTTGGCAATAAGAGTTCCATTGTGTGCTGTAGCAAATACCTGATAACCCTCATTATCGCTTTCAACTATACTGTATTCAATTCCTTCTGGAAGTCCTTCAATTGTTATATATTCATTATGTTTAAGCTGGATTTTACCTCCATTTGAAATTGTACCAGTCTTACTTCCATGATAACTATAAACAGCTTCAGAAGCAAAGTTTACAGTAAATGTGAAATACTTTTCTATATCAGCACCATCTCCAAGTACCATTTTTCCAATAGTTAACTCATATACATTTCTGGTATTGGTAAATACTACTTCAGCTATCTGACCTTCAGTAATTGTTCCACTTGTTTCTGTTGAGGTAGTAACATAACCTTCATCAGAATAGTCTTCTTCACTTACACTGTAATCTATACCAGCTGGTAAAAATCTAATGGTCTTGCTTTCAGTACCCTTTAATCCAATTGTAGCTACACCGTTAATAAATGTTACTCCATCAATGGTATCATTGATACTTTCATCAGAAAGTGTGATGGTAAATTCAAAGACTTTATTTACATCTGCAGCATTGCCAGAAATCATCTTCACAATAGTGAGTATTCCCCATTTTCTTGTATTAGTGAATTCGGCCAGAGAAGCTTTGTTTTCATCAATTGTTCCAGATGCTCCAACCGCGGTGGTATTATAACCATCATTATCACTTTCAGTTACGGTATAGCCTATTCCATTTGGTAAACCTTCAATAAATTTGCTCTGTCCACCTTTTAAAAAGATAACAGCTATACCATCAGTAAATACAACTTCACTGAAAGTTCCACTAATTGCTTCATTAAGTACAATAGTAAATTTGAACTCTTTGTTATAATCTGCCCCATAGCCTTCCAGTTTTTTAGATATTGTTAGACTTCCATCAGAATTTCTGGTATTGGTAAAGGATGCTGTAACCTCAGTATCTCCAACAATAACTCCAGTTATTTCTTCTGGCACTGTAATATAGCCATCAGCAGTATAATCTGTTTCAGTTACAGTAAAGCCTACTCCATTAGGTAATCCTTCAATGGTTTTGCTTTCAGAGCCCTTTAAGAAAATTGTAGCTACACCACTGGTAAACAATACTTCGCTGAACTGTCCATTGATACTACTATCAGTAAGGGTGATAGTAAATTCAAATTGTTTATCAGCATCTGCTCCATTACCGGCTATTATCTTTTCAACAATCAGAGCTCCATAGGTATTTCTGGTATTTGTTAATGAGCCACCAGTTACTGTTGTTGAACTTTCATTGTAGGAACCAATCGCAAAAAATGACCAGTCACTTTGGTCATAGTACTGAATCAGTCCAGGACTTATGTTCATTCCATATGCAGGAAAATCACCATACCCATTTATAAACTGGAAATTTGAATTTTGCATACCAGCAACATTAGCTTCTATAGAATCAATAACCATATTTTGTTCATTGGCAGTTAGTGCTCTTGCTGACCAGATTACTACATCATTACCCTTTTTTGAGGCAATAATTGGATTTTGATTCTCATCTGCATAAGTAGGTATTTCCAGCTGATTACATGGGGTAATTCTTTGCCAGCCCTCATTAACTTCAAAAGGACTGTGCTGTACAACTGGATCTACATGAACCGTTTCTACATAACCACTAAAAGCACTTTGAGTTATTAGAAAGTTGTAAGTCGTATTACTGGCTTCAATATAATATAGTTCATATGGAACTGTAAAATTACACATCCATCCAGTAAGGCTGGAAACATCTTTTGATTCCACCAATATTGCTGCTGAGGGATCATCAAGATACCTATACAAAGATATAGTTATGGATTCAGGCCTTGATTCTTGAGAATCAGCATTTCCATTCCATACAATTGTTACAGGGATTTGAATTGACCCATCGCCAGAATTCTGCTCTGCCTTTGTCACTCTATACATTGAAAATATCATCACAATGCAAAGCAATAAACCAAATAACTTTCTTTTTCCTTTCATTGAAACCTTTCTCCTTCTTCTTTATAAGGAAAGCTTATTGCACTTATGTGCTACTAATTTCTCCTGGAACTTTAATTTTGACTGTCTATCCTCGCTACAGCATTAAACAGCTTGTGAAACACACAATCATTGCTGGTTTTCCAGCGTATTTCTACGATACTAAAAAACCTGAATCCAAGAAAATCAAATATCACACAATGGTTTTTTTATATTTTTACCATTGTTTTTATTTATAAATCTCTGTTCGTTTTAAACTATTCAATAATATGATGTTCTTTTTAAAGGTTTAAAGATGAAAAAGCCTTTAAGTTGTAACCCTACAACAAAGCCTTACTCCAATCACAATATTTTCTATATTTTAAACTTCTAACAGAGATTATAAACCCATTTTTTTCTTGTACTTATACTTATATTATAATAACTTTATTCACACTTTTCAATACTTATGCTTAAGTCAAACCATATTAAAAAATACCTCTTAACGTATTATCTATCCAATGTTTTATTATAATAGCTGTTATATAATGGGTTTTAATCAAATTAAAAATGATAAGGAAAAATCCTTACCATTTATAAATCATACATTCAGATTGAAACCTACAATTTTTTAATGCGAATATAAACCACATTATTGCCTTCATATTGTACATGAACTTCATATCCCTCTTTATTATTACCATAATAATAGCCATTTCCTTTATAGTAATCTAATGAGAAACCTTTTTCATAGCACTCATTAATGTAAGCATTGTAATCATCTTTGCTCATACCAGCAACATAGAGAGAAAAGTAATCTGGACTTTCAATCTCAATTTTTCCAACATCTGAATCTGGAACCGGTAAAAGACTGGCAATTTCACTATTTGGCCAGATAAGGGTTTCCATTTCTATAGGGGCATCAAGCTGTATAGATAGTTCTTTATCCTGCTCATCATACCACAAATAAAGTTTATAACCTTCTTTATTAAAAGCCTTATAACTAATATCACTAATTTCTTTTTCAACTTCAAAACCCATTGTCTGACATTCAGACATGTACTCTTTAAATTCCTCTTTTGATGTTTTAAATATATCTATACTCAAATATTTACCGGAATTTACAATTACATTTCCAAATTCTGATTCTGGCTCAGGTAAAACATGTGCTAGTACTAAACTATTCCACTCAATTTTATTAGCAACATATTCACGATAATAACCAATACCAGCTAATAATAAAACTACAATTATAGCTATCAAATATTCTTTTTTACTAAAAGATTTTTTATTTTCCATCCCACAGGAAGGGCAGATCTTTTCATTTTTGGACATTGGTAGCTGACAATTTTTACACAATACTTCTTTAGAATTTTTAAACATTTTTCCTTCCTTTCCTGTTTGTTTATATAACAAGGCTTTTATAAATTTTAACATATTAGAAGATGGCCTTTCAATTATCTTGTTTTTCTGATATTTTTGTCTAATTGAGTATTAAGACTTATACATGCTATAATGAACGTGTTACTTCGGGGACAGGTGAAAATCCTTACCGCTGGTTATACCCCAGGCGCCTTAACAGGCTGAAATGGTGCAATTCCATTGGCGACAGTAATAGTCTGGATGAAAGAAGGAATGATGATGAATAAAAAAACAAAGTATCTAGTAACTATTTCTTTGGCGTCTGCTCTAGCAATGATTCTACTGTTGTTTAGAGTATCTCTGCCATTTCTGCCACCTTTCTACAAGCTGGACTTTTCAGAAAGTGTTGTACTCTTAGCTGGTTATCTATTGGACGCCAAAGCAACTATAATTATTCAATTATTAAAGAATATTCTTAAAATTCTAATCTCATCTACAAACACAGCCTTTGTCGGTGATTTGGCTAACTTTATAATGGGGGTATCCTTTGTCTTTCCAGCTGTAGCTATTTACAAGAAAAATGAAAGTAAAAAATCTATGCTTCTGGGACTGGCAGCTGGCATAGTCAGCTTAACTATTGTAGGTTGTCTGGTTAATTACTATATCATGTTGCCTACCTATGCTACTGTTTTTAAGATGCCAATTGAAGATATTGTGGCCATGGGCAGTAAATTAAATGGTAATATAACCAGTCTGTTTAGCTTTATAGTATTTGCCACTGCTCCATTTAACCTGATAAAAGGAACCAGCAGTGCTGTTATAGCCTTTCTGATTTGGAAAAACATTAAGGTATTGATTAAAAAATAAAATGGGATTAAATCCCATTTTTGTTTTAGTATTTTAAAATTTCTTCGATATCTGGATAACTGTTAGGAATAACCAGATTTTTTCTTTTGTTTTCTTTTTGCTGATATGAACAAACGAACCTGTCTTCACCTGTTGATTCTACTTTTAAATCTTTTAAAGGCTGAATAACACCATTTATTCCACCAATTATTGTGTTTCTGCAAACTATGCCATCCTTTTTAAAGTATTGGAAATTTTTAGCATTCAAGAAAGGTGACATTTTTACCACCCAGACAATATAGGCAATTAATAATCCATATATAATAAGAATCATCAGACCTGGGTTAATTTTAATATTTGTTAAAATAAAGATCATTACAAACATCAATCCAAATAACGCAAAAACACTCAGAATCAACAATAAATTCTTATCAGCTTTATTTTTCTTAGCAAACTGCTTATCGTAGCTATAAATTTTTACTCTTGTCTCTTCACCTTCTTCACCTGTTACATTGGTATTTTGAATAACAATCTCTTCAACTTCAAAGTCATTATTCAACTTTTTACCTGCTATAGTTCCTCTAACCAGATTAAACATGATTAATCCTTCAAAAAGAATATCAATTATAAAAGAGCCCTCAAAGCCAAAGACGAAGAAATAACCAATAAATACTAATATGTCGGTACCAAACAGAACAGTAGCGACTCTCATCCATTTCCAGTCCTTATTTGAAAGCAGATAAGAAATCGTATACAAAGCAATTGGTACAACCGCAAACATCACAACAACTATTACTGAAGTAAAACCCCTGAAGACATGTTTTGCGAAAATCAAAGCTAGTTGTGGAGTAATCATTGAATACAGGAAAGTATATCCCATTTCAAAAAACAACATAAAACAGTTTAAGACACTGAAGATAATTATTGCTAGAAGCGTACTTCTGGCTCCCTTGTAAGTGTTCAACAAATTCATTTTTTCCATAATAATTTACCTTTTTAATATTTCATCCTTTACCAAAATATAAGTCAAACTGGCTTTTTCTCATCAGATAACACAGTAAAAATTTCATACCAGTAAACTTATAATAAGTATTTTATCACAATTGGCTGGTATTGTTAAAAAGAAATTTTAGTTTTATAATTTAATTGTTGAGGTAAAAGCTTATGTCTAAAATAAACACAAATAAATTAACAATAATTGTAGGTTGTGGACGTTTAGGAGCCGAACTTGCCAATTCTATTTCCGATAATAATGGAGATGTAATTGTCATTGATAATAATAAAGATTCACTTAGAAGGCTGTCTTTTTCTTTTGGTGGTATTGCCACTGTCAAAGATGGTACTGATATCGACGCTTTAAAAGAAGCTAATATTGAAAAAGCTGGTACAGTTATTGCGGTCACTGACGATGAAAACACCAATATTATGATTGCTCTGATGGCTAAAAATCTTTTTAAAGTTAAAAATGTAATTTTAAGAGTTCACGATAATTCAAAACAGCCGATATATAGCGATAGTGATATTCATGTTATCTGCCCTAGTGAACTGACTACTAAGGCAGTTAAAGAAATGATGTCTGGAGGTAAGTAGTATGAATCAACGTATTTTTATTGTCGGAAGTTCTCTTCAGGTCAAATCACTGGCTCAGTCACTAATAAATAAAAGGTTTCCTGTTACCGTTATCAGTAACAATATAGAACTCTGTAAGGAACTGTCTCAAATTGATAATATGGTTGTTATTTTCGGCGATGGTGATAAGCGCTATGTCTTAGAAGATGCTGATACAGCGAAATGTAAAATTATGATAGCTATGACTGAAAATGATGCTGATAATCTGGCTATCTGTCTAATGGCTAAAAAAATATTTAATGTAAAAAAGACTATTTCTTTAGTCAGTGATGCTAAAAAGACAGCTTTTTTCTATCAGATGGGAATCGATTCAGTAGTATGTACTACTACTACAATTACTACCATTGTTGAACAAAAAGCTATTTTGGATGAGTTGGCTACGATGATTCCAATTGGAGAAGGCAGAGTTAGAATCTCTGAAGTAAAAGTAAATGAAGATTCTCCGATTGTTAATAAATCACTGTATGATATATCTCTTCCTTCTCAATCGATTATCGCCTGCATTTTACGTGGACAATCTTCTATTATTCCTCGTGGTTCAACTCAGATATTAGCCAACGATATGTTGCTTCTGGTCGCTGCTGTTGAAGATGAAATGAAGGCTATTGAAATAATTACAGGTAAAAATTATGAATAAAAAAACATCTAATCGCTATGGCAAAATAATGATTTTAATTGGCATTTTAATAATGGTGCCAGTTACAGTTGTTTTATTTGACAAAAGTCAGATTAAATATATTTATAGTTTTATCCTTCCAGGAGCAATATCAGTCATTGTAGGTTTACTGATCTGTAAAGATTTCAAGGAAGTAGAAAAACATTCTATTTTTTCTGATAATCTGCGTAATTCCACGATGCTGGTACTATTCTCCTGGTTTTATAGTTTTTTTCTTGGGGCCTTGCCTTTATGGTTGGGAGGTCAGTTAAATCTGATTCAGTCCATATTTGAATCTGTTTCCGGTTATACTACTACTGGTTTGTCTGTTGTCATACCATCTCAAACTCCTTTAATCTATCTGGCACATCAGATTTTCATGCAGTACTGTGGTGGCTTTGGAATTATTTTAATGTTTATCCTGATTATCAAAGATCAAACTGCTATAAATCTATATACTGCTGAAGGCCACAAAGACAAACTTTTACCCAATATTCAGAAGACTGCCAGGTTAATCTTTTTTACCTATAACCTGCTTATTATTTTAGGTGCCTTGGGCTTCTATCTTTTAGGGATGGATTTATTTGATGCTTTTTGTAACTCAATAACCTCTTTATTTACCGCTGGTTATTCAACCAGAGATGCCGGTATCAGCTACTATAATTCAAATGCCATCTACATCTTTTCAATGGTACTGATGTTGTTGGGAACTATCAACACTGGTGTTTTACTGATGATTTTCCAGGGAAAATTTAAAGTTGTCAAAAAAATCACCGAAATCAGATTTATGTTTTTTCTGATCCTGTTATTTGGTACAGTCTGCACTCTGGTGTTGTGGTTTTCAACCGACTTAGGGTTTTTAAATTCTCTATTAACCGGTTTTTATAATATTGTCAGCTCTCTTTCTACAACAGGAAACTATAATTATGACATTAGAATACTTCCTTCATTTGTGCTGCAGATTATGATATTAAGCATGCTTTTAGGAGGTTGTGCTGGCTCTACTGCTGGAGGACTTAAACTTTCTAGAGTTGTAATTCTTTTAAAAACAATGTATAACTCCCTGGTTATGAAAACATCTAGCGCCAGAAGAGTTTTATCTATCAGCTGGTATACTGCCTCAGGTAGAAAAATTATTGAAAATGAAACTATTAAAGAAACTATCAGCTATATCGGCTTTTACTTTTTAATCGTCTTGATTGGAGCCAATTTATTGACAATTACTGCTAACTGCTCTCTTATTGAAGGTTATTTTGAGTTCGCCAGTGCTCTTTCCAGCTTTGGTGTTTCAATTGGCATTACCGGCCCATCATCAAATTCTTTGACCTTGATAATCGAGATGATTGCGATGATTTTAGGAAGACTTGAAATCTTTATCATATTGATAGGAGGCCGATACTTCTACCAATCAATATCTAAAAAAATAAAATCTTTAAAAGCCGCAAAAGAAAAATAAAAGAACACTACACATGTTCTTTTTGCTGATAATGTTTTTCTCCTTCTAAACGATAGGAGATATCATCAAACTTCTCTAAGTAGAAGTTTTCTTTTTCATATCTGATTAGACAGATACTGCAATTTTTAACCAGACCTTTTCTTTTGCCGAAATCGGGAAACATAACTTCGATAAGAGCATCCATAGCACAGCTGCTAGTAGTTATCAGGACATTTCCACCATCCTTATTTTCTGAAATTATTCGTTTTATTACTTGCCTTAATCTTTCTATTAAAGCCTCAAATCTTTCAGTTGTTTCATTGTTTTCATTTATTATTCTGCTTATTTCAGATGGAGAAAATGTTTCCTCTAATTTATCATAATCACCAAAATCTATATTGGCTCTTTCAAAGACTGGTTTCAACATAATTCCATCATGTTTTCCTTCATAACTGCCATAACCCATCTCTCTTAGATTTTTATCGATGATTATTTCTGTTTTCTTTCCATAACAATTTTCACGCAAAATGTAATGCGCTGTTTTATACTGTCTGCCGATATCCCCACTATAAACTTTATTAAAGCGGATATTCCTTAATCCATAACCAACACATTTACCTTGAAAAATCCCCAGCTCTGTCAACGGAGAATCATTGTGACCCTGAACAGTATTTGTGGTGTTATAAACTGTTTGACCATGCCTGGTAATATAAAGATATAATGGTTTCATAATTCCTCCCTGATTAATATTAAACACTTTAACTATTATAGCACACAAAAAGTAGAAGTTTTTTTCCCTTCTACTTTGTATTTCTAGTTGTTTGCTTCTTTCATCAGCTGACAGATCTTATTGGAAAAATCTACCGGATCATCAACTGGGAACCCTTCAATCAGCAGAGCCTGCTGATACAGAATATCAGCATAATCATCAATACTGTCTTTTCTATTCTCATATACCTTCTGCAGAACATTGAATATTTCATGATCTGGATTGATTTCTAAGATCTTGGTAGCCTTAACTTCTTCATTTGTAGGTAGCTGAGCCAGATATTTTTCCATTTCCATTGAAATCCCTCCATCATCAGCCACTAGACAAACTGGATGAGTTTTAAGTCTTGAGGAAATTCTGACTTCTTTAACCTTATCAGCTAAAGCTTTTGATAAATCTTCCAATAACCCTTTATTATCCTGAACCAGCTTTTCCTTTTCCGTTTTTTCTTCTTCAGTTTCAATATCAGCATTGGCTCTTTGCGCGCTTTGGAAAGCTTTTCCATCATAGTCTCTCATCATCATAACCACAAACTCATCAATATTATCTATCAAATACAATACTTCATATCCTTTATCGACTAATTGCTCTAATTGTGGCAATTTTTTGATTTGTTCAATGGAAGTTCCTGTCGCATAATAGATTTCATTTTGATTTTCCAGCATTCTTTCCTTGTACTCTTTTAAAGTAACATATTTATCTTCTTTTGAAGAATAAAACAAAAGTAAATCCTGAAGTTCGTTTTTATGCATTCCATAGTCACTGTAAACACCATATTTTAACCCATAACCAAAGTTATTGAAAAACTCTTCATATTTATCTCTTTCTTTAGTCACCATACTGACCAAAGCTGACTTGACTCTTTTAGAAATTGATTTATTTATAGCTTGCAGCTGTGAATCCTGTTGCAGTATTTCTCTGGAAATGTTCAAACTTACATCATCAGTATCAATTAATCCTTTAACGAAGTTATAGTAAGGCGGAATCATATCCTTGGCATCAGCCATAATAAAGACACCTTTGGAATATAGTTGTAAACCAGCCTTATAATCCTTTGAGTAAAAATCAAACGGTACTTTTGAAGGAATATACAATAGTGCCTTATAGTTTATTTTTCCTTCTAAAGAATAATGGATTACTTCCTGTGGGTCATTCCAATCGTTGAATTGTGATTTATAAAATGAATTATATTCTTCCTGGGAAATATCTTTTTTATTTCTTCTCCATAAAGGAATCATGGTATTTAAAGTCTTTTCTTCTTCAACAGTTTCATATTCCCCTTCTTTGCCTTCAATTTCAATTGATTTATCCACCATCATAGTTATTGGATAGCGGATATAGTCAGAATATTTCTTAACTAACGATTCAATAGTATATCTATCCAGATACTCAGAATAATTTGTTTCTTCAACATCTTCTCTTAAATGCAGAGAAATCTTTGTACCTACCTCTTGTCTTTCAATTTCTTCTATCGTATAGCCATCCTGTCCAGTAGAAACCCATCTATATCCCGGCTCATCAGTTTTCTTGGTTTCAACCACAATTTTTTGAGCTACCATAAATGCTGAATAGAAGCCAACTCCAAACTGTCCAATAATATCAATTTCTTCATTTTTCTCTAAAGCATTTTTGAAATCCATTGAACCAGAATGAGCAATTGTACCTAGGTTTTCTTCTAAATCTTTTTTATTCATTCCTATTCCATTATCTTCAATCGTTAAAATACGCTTATCCCTATCAACTGAAATAGAAATCGATAAAGGCTTATCACTTGCCAATGCATTATCCGTTAAAGAGAGATAATGCCTTTTATCTAATGCATCTGAAGCATTAGATATCAACTCTCTTAAAAATATCTCCTTATTGGTATAGATTGAGTTTATCATCAGATCTAATAATCGTTTTGATTCAGTTTTAAATTGTTTTTTAGCCATCTAATCACTCCTTCTTTTTAGCACTCTAACTGTTCGACTGCTAATATTATAACCTATGGTCTAAAAATTATCAACTATTTATTCTCTTCTATTGCCTATATTAGCTTCAAACAACTATAACAAGGTAGAATTAAAAATAAATTTCTGTTTTAATGCAAAAACAAAAAACGTACTCTGACTAATATGAATTAAACAAAAATAAAAGTCTGAAGACTCTTAAAGCCTTCAGACTTTATAAACTTTACTTCAATTTATCTTATATCAATCTTTTCTTTTTACCATAAACAGCTGTCAGAAGAACACCTAATCCACTTATAAGCATTATCTTTGTCCAAATTTCAAGATTATTGTCACCAGTTGGTGGGACAGGTGCTAAAGTGTATAGAGCTGTAATGGTTGTATCTTTTGTGATGTTGGTGCCATCATGATCCCATACTCCGTTATAGCCAGCTTTTGCTGGAACAGCAGGAGGATCTACAACATTTTCACCATTTTGAACTCCAATCACAGCCACCGTAGTTCCTTCAGCCACATATTCTACTTCAAAGACCGCTATTGAATAGTCAATGAAAACAATATCGTCGGCGTTTGGCGGAGTCACTCCGTAGCCCTCATTGTTAAGCTGCTGCTTGTATTGTTTTCCTAGACCAATCGCAGGTGTATCTGGCGGATAAATATTGACAATAGCGGCTGTTCCATTAAGTTGAATTACAGTTTCTTTATCTGTACTAAAAGCCACGTCCTCATAACCAGAATGAACATATACAACAGCCAATTGTTCATTGACCGCCTGTGTTGTTGCACTGATCGTTCCTCCGTATACTATAATATTTACTTTAGAAGCTTTAATATCAAAAACTCCATAATCAGTTCCAATATTTGGTCGTTTACTGACACCAGTCAGTATGGTGTTTGTAATCTGTATTCCGCTAAAATTAGCCCACACAGCAATTGGTGACAGAGCTGATAGTTTGCTGTTTTCAATGTAAATAGTTGCTCCTGAAAGGACATTTTTTGCAACATATATTGCACAGCCATTATCGACAGTAATAGTTACCTCATCAAGTTTTATCAATGATTCTTTATTTTCAACGCAAATTCCAAAATAACCTGATTTACCAATTATTTATAATTATTTATCTTAACTTCATCAGTAGTATCGATGACTATTGCTTCATCAGCAAGTGAAGTTAAAGTATATCCGTTACCATTAATGGTCGTTTTTCCATTAATTACAATTGAACCACTTGTGTCAATGTCTCGTATAACTCTTACAATTAGATTTCTTGGGCCTGCATAATCGATAGCCTTCTGAAGAGATTCATAATAATATTCACGATAACTACCAACTACAAAAGCAACCGCATTAATAGTAGCTCCAGTGACAGTAGAAGAACTGATATTAACCACTCCGGTTTTGGTTCCATTTACTACTGCTCTAGATGGAGTAGAACCATCTTCTTTCTTAGCGCTGATAGTACTATTGGTAATGTTTACAACAGTATTTTCTGCACTAAAATTACCACTATTACTGAGGACAATTGCTCCGTAGTCTTCATCAAGAGAACTTTCTACACTATTAATTATCGTATTGTTAATATTGATTGTCATATTTTGACCCCAGATGGTTATTCCATAATTTCCTTCAATATTACAGCCAGTAATATTAACAACAGCATTGCTAGTTGAGCTACCGAAAATCAGTGCAAAGGCAGGAACATTAGGAAGTGCACCACCAAAGATTTTCACATTCCTTAAATTAAGAGTGCCGCCATCATAAAAATAAATACCAAATCTGCTAGTTTCAGCGATAACTGTAAATTCCTTTAAAGTCACATTAGGAGAATAAACACTTATTGCAGTACTCGTTGAACTAAATGCTCCAGTGTAAGTTATACTATAACTTTTCCCATCAAGAACAACAGCTTTAGTAACTTGGATGGGTTCGCTGGTAGTGACATGTGAAAGCAGGTTTACTGTATCACCATCATTTGCAGCATTAAGAGCCTCTTGTAATGTTGCGTATTCAACACCGCCAACTTCAGCCTCATTAGCTGCACGTACAGTAGTAGGAAAGCAGCAAATCAATACTGCAAAAAAAACTACAATTTTTAAAATAAACTTTTTCATATAATCCTTTCCCTGTAAATTATCTTTTCATAATTTATTAGTAACATATTTCCCAAACATTCTTCATGTTCTAGCAGCTGTCATAGGGTACCAATTGAAGAATACAGTTAAAAATCCTTCTGCACAATACATTTGACAAGACAAGGTTAACTTTTTAATAACCTTTTAGAAATCGTTTAGTTATTTTTATGTAACTATAATCATAGTAATTATAGCATCCAATATTCATCCTAATCAATGTTTTTTTAAGATTTTTTTAAGATTCTTTACATTATTTATTATCTTCTATTGCCCTGTAACACATTTCAAGATACTGCTGTTTTACTTTTTCAGGTCCCAGGATCTTTATTTGACCATTAAAGCCAAACACCCAGCTGAAAAAGGTTGGCGAAACATTAATATTGGCTTCACAATAGAAATTATCTTTATCCTTGAATGTTAAAATCATCTCATCACCAAACTGACTGTCAATTTCTGAAAACAGTTTTTGATCAAATTTTAATTTCACTGACATTTTCTCTCCACTGAACATACCAAATGTCTGTCTCATATATTCGTTGACATCAAATTCAATTTCATCATAGGTTTTGTCTAATACTTCAATTGAATCCATTTTATCTAATCTAAAATTATTGAAACTTTTATATTTCTCTCCATAACCGATTAAATAATACCTGTCATCATCTACCAGCATATTGATTGGATAGTAAGTATAATTTCGACCACGATACTTCTTCTTTCTTTTTTCATCCAAATCATAATATCTGAATCTGATTGCTCTTTTTTGATTGATGGCTTCTAAAAGTTTCTCAACGTTGATAAGAAGATCAGCATACTCTGTTTTCTTGTTAATATAGTCACCACTATTGATGATAACTCTATTAAATTTATTGGTAAGAGCAGTTATTTTATCTATAATTTCTTTACTTGTTTTTTCACTTAAAAATGTACTGGCCTTAACCATGTCAATAAGCACCCTCAGCTCGCTGGCTTCAAACATTTCATCATCAAAATAATAGCCCTCTTTATTTTTACCGATTGAATAACCCATCTCATCCAGCTGTTTTACATCATTGTAGATAGTCTTTCTTTCTACATCTATAGCTTGGTTTTTCAGATAAGAAATCAATGTTTCCGCATTGGCTCCATTATCATAATTTGTGTTTTCTTTTAAGTATTCCAACACCAGCATTATTCTTTTTTTATTACTCATTTTAATCACCAGATTCATTATATCACAGTCCAATTATTTACACAGTCAATTCTTATAAAATTGTTAGAATATAACTGTAATCAAGGAGGATCTCATATGAAAAAAACTTATCTAATCATTATCTCTTTTACCCTGATGTTATTTTCACTGGCTAGTTTTATTAACCAGCATTACTTTCTATCAATTATTTCAATTGTTTTTTCAACTTCAATTTTATCTTTTCTAATTATCATAGAAAATGAAAAATTTACTTTCAATCTTTTAGATTTGACAGTAATCGCACTTCAGCTTGTGCTGGTCAGTATTTTTATCAAACAACTCAAAGAGATCTCTATTGGACATATTTATGTCAGTATTCTTATTGTTTTATTTAATATAATCTATCGTAAAGCAATTTCTACCCTAAGTATTAAAAAACAAAAATACTGCTACAGCATCAGTATCCTGTTATTATCTTCAGTTTTTGGCTTAGTTGTTTTGTTTGATTTGATTCTTCTATTTTTATTTTCTTTTGAAGGAATATTGGTGATCAATTATCTGATATTTCTGCTTGTTATATGTTTTCCAACCTTGCTGTTAGGTTTACCTTCTTTTCTTTCTCAACAGCATCTGAAAGCCTGTTAATCAAGCTTTCTTTTTTTATTTGAACATCTAACAAAATAATGGTTTAATTTATACAAAGAAGAAAAATAGAAAGTGGGTAAATTATGAGAATACTGGTCGCAAACGATGATGGATTTTACGCTGAAGGTTTAAAATATTTGGTTAACGAAATGAAAAAATTAGGGGAAGTAGTGGTAATTGCTCCAGCACACCACCAATCAGGTGCTGGTCATTCTATTACTTTCAATAAAATTATCAAAGTTGAAAAAGAAATGTATGATGAGGATACTGAAGGGTACAAAGTGTTTGGCACACCAAAAGACTGTGTTGAACTTGGCCTTTCAGCAATAGTAGAAGATATTGATTTTGTTATTTCTGGAATAAATGAAGGTGGCAACCTGGCTAGCGATATTCCTAGCAGTGGCACCTGTGGAGCAGCCTGTGGAGCTTTGCCATTTGGTATTCCAGCAATGGCTGTCTCATTAGGCTGGGCTGATAGTTTTGAGTATTCTGCTGCCGCTAAAGCTGCCTATGAAGTAGCCAAGTGGTTTATCAAACAACCCTTTAACAAAGATTTTGTCCTGAATGTCAATGTTCCAAACATTCCAGCAGAACAGATAAAAGGTTATACGGTAGCTGGTTTTGGTGGTTATCCACAGTATCATATGGATTTGACTCCAACCTTTGATGGTCAGTACTATTACTACAATACCAGAAGTACCAGTTTTACCTTCCATTATACCAATCACTCTTTATCAGGTGACTTATATGCTCTGGATAATGGCTATATAACTTTGACACCTATTAATTTAAATATGGTAAAAGAAGCGGATTTACCAACACTTCAAAAAGCCTGGAATAAAAAATAGATCCTCCAATCGGAGGATTTATTATTTAAACTTCTTAGCTTCTTCTTCTCTTTCCTTACAGATCTGAGCCCAACTTGGCAGTTTTTCCATCATCTTCGACAGCTCACTTAAAGTATTGGGAATATCAATATTCTGTGGACAGATACTGCTGCAGGCTCCACAGCCGATACAATTATATGGTTTTTTATCTTCATCCATAAATTCTATTCTCATTGAAGTATTGGAAGATGGATAGAATTTTAAATCATTATAAATCTCTAATAACAAAGGAATATTCAGACCCATTGGACAGCCTTCCAGGCAGTATTCACACTTGGTACAAGGTACTCCTTTTTTTAAGTCTTCAGCAATCTCTAATAATAAATTTACTTCTTCTTCAGAAATAATATTTTCATCCTTAAAAGTTTTAACATTATCAATCATCTGATCAATATTACTCATCCCACTTAGTACCATCTTGACATTATCCAGAGTTTTTAAAAATTCAAATCCCCAGCTGGCAATTGATTTATCCGGTTTTAAAGCAAGCAGTTTCTTTTCATTTGTTTCATCCAGTACAGCCAGCTTTCCTCCTCTTACCGGTTCCATTACCCAAACAGGTATATTTCTTTCAGTCAACAGTTCATATTTTTCTTTTGCCTGTTGTAAAGTCCAATCCAGATAATTCAGCTGAATCTGACAGAATTCCATTTTATCACCATGGATATCTAAAAACTCCTCTAACTTTTCTAAGCTGGCATGAGAACTGAAGCCTAAATGCTTAATTCTTCCCAACTCTTTCTGCTGGAGAAAATAATCAACAATTTTCCACCTTTCATCAAGGTAGGTTTCAATAGATTTATCGTTGACATTGTGCAGCAGATAAAAATCAAAATATTCCACTCCACATTTTTCAAGTTGTTTTTCAAAAATCTCAGCCGGATAATAACCTGTCGATACTATCTGATGACCAGGATACTTTGAGGCCAGATAAAAACTGCCTCTAGGATATTTGGCCAAAGCCTTACCTATTGCGATTTCCGAGTTACCTCCATGATATGGGTAGGCAGTATCAAAATAATTGACACCATTACTAAGAGCATACTCAACCATCTTTTCTAAATGTTTCTGATCAATTTCACCATTTTCCATTAATGGCAGTCTCATCAAACCAAAACCCAGCAAACTTAGTTTTTCATTACATACAACATTATATTTCATAATAAATACCTCTTTTTTTATCTCAATTAACGAATAAAGTTTGTTCTAAACTTCTTTTCTTCCTGTTTTGGCAGTGGAACACCACTTTTTCTGGCTGCTTCAAGACATTTAAGATGATAAGCCATATTTCTGGCTAAAGTTCTCATTGTCTGTAAGCCTTCTAGATCTTCTTGAGCCTGCTGTTGGCCATTGCCAAAAATCATATTCCAGTAACCAGAAGAGATAATTGTCATTTCAGATATTCCTAAATACTTAATCAACTGCTGATAGGCTGAGGTTGTCCCTGCTCTTCTGGCGGCTACTACCACTGCTGCTGGTTTGAGTCTGAAGAGTTCTCTATCAGCCGAATAGAATACTCGATCTAAAAAGGTAGTTATGGCTCCTGATGGTGCAGCATAATGAACGGGTGAGCCAAAAATAAAACCATCAGCCTCTTTAGCTTTTTCCTGAAATCTATTTACAATATTGTTTTTATAACAGCCATTTTTATTCTTCTTGCAGTATGAGCATCCGATACAGCTGGCAATCGGTTCATTGCCCAACCAGAAAACTTCAGTTTCAATGTTTTCCTCATTTAAAACCTTACAGATTTCGGCTAAGGCAAAAGCTGTTGTTCCATCTTTATGGGGACTGCCATTGACTAATAGAACTTTCATATTATCCTTTCCTTTCGTTTTTCAATTATCACATCTTTGATTACTTTCATGTCTATAAAACCCAAGCATGCCATTTCAACATGCTTTCTAACAAACATTAAGGACTAAATTCCCTGCTAAGTTACCACTCTATTTCATCGTAACATATACAACCTGAATCACTTAATTCATAGATAGTTGTATTATAGTAGTTAGCCCAATATTTATATTCTTCTTCTAGATTGTAATATTCCTTAGACTTTACTATAAGTCTTCTGGCAATACTTTTTAGTTTTTTATTTCTTTTTTCAACATCCGTGACCAGCAGTTCAGAACTGCATCTATCAATAAAATGAATATTGTAATCATAATAGCTTTCATCGGTTTTTTCTAACAATCTAATAATTTCCTGTAGTTGATCATCGCCGATAACCTTACCTAACGCCTGCCAGATTCCAGCACATAAAACATCCAGATTTGCCTTGTCTTTAATATAATCTGTATATAAGAAGGAAGGAAAATATTCTGGTTTATTTTTTCTTCGACTTTTTTTACCATAAAATCCTGCTGAAGAAAAATATAGTTGCGGAATTGAAGCTGCTAAAAACAAAGCTATTGGAAATAGTATATTTACACTATAATAGATATTTTTATTACAGCCTTTGATATTATGAAGCTTATATACATCCTTAGAAATCGCATTATCTATAAGTGCTATATCTCTATCACCATAATAGGCATGGCGAATATCATAGCAGGTACTCAGCAAGACACATTTAACACCATAATGTGGATCTTTATTAAATCTATCTTCTGTTGTCAGTCTATAGATACTGTCAACCAGGTTTGATAAATCTTCTATGTCCCCCTGTATTGTGATACCTGTCAGATTTTTGGTTGGTTCAATAATAATCATTTAAATATTCCTCCTGTTTTTATCTGTTATTAAAGTGTTCATTATCTTTTCTTGTTTTCTATAATAAAAACTTTTTTATCTTTAATTAATTATAGCATTTACGCCTGAATTAGTTTATACTTAACTATCGATATAAAAGGAGAAAACTATGTTTAAAGGTTGGAATCTGTTTGAGAAAATATTTTTGATTGGCGGCTCAGTAATGATGCTGGTTTTATCCATCTTATCAAAAAGTGATTTGCTAAGCATAATCTATGGCTTACTGTCGGTAGGAAGTGCTATCTTTATTGCCAAAGGAAAGATTATTGGCAATATTATGGGTGGTATAAACAGCTTGATTTATGCCTATTTTTCCTTTAAGCATAAAATATATTCTGAAGCCATTATTTCCGCATTTCTCATTTTTCCAATTACCGTCTATGGCCTGATTAACTGGATTAAAAACCAGAATAAAGAAACTAAGACTATCAATATTAATAAATTGTCCAATAAAGAATTGCTTTTAGCCATTTCTTCGCAGGCAATCATGTATTTTGGCTACTATTATCTATTAAAGTATTTTAAGGTGAACATGATTTATATTTCTGCCTTATCAATCTGCATTTCAGTATTGGCCTTCTATTTTTTAAGTCGAATGACCGTTTTAGCTTATTATACCTTCATCATAAAAGATATTATCGCTACAACGCTATGGATATATCCACTGTTAAATGGCGAAAAGACAAGCTTACTGGTCTTTTTTTCCAACATCTTATTTTTAATAAATGATTTCTATGGCGCCTACAGTTGGAATAGGTTGGCGAAAAAACAAAGTCAAGTAAACAGCCTGCAATAAGCAGGTTTTCTTTTATAAAAAAGGTCTTTTTCAAGACCTTAATCTAATTCAAATTGTCCAGTATATAGTTTATAGTACTGACCTTTTTGTCTGAGCAAATCACTGTGACTTCCTCTTTCAATGATTTCACCATTATCCAGTACCACAATAGCATTGGAATTTCTAACTGTTGATAGTCTATGGGCAATGACAAAGACTGTTCTTCCAACCATTAAGTTGTCCATTCCTTCCTGAATCAGTTTTTCTGTTCTGGTGTCAATGGAACTTGTCGCTTCATCCAGTACCAATACCGGAGCATCTGCTACAGCTGCTCTGGCAATTGACAACAGCTGTCTTTGTCCCTGTGAGAGGTTGGTTCCATCTGCTGTCAGCACTGTGGCATAACCTTCTGGCAACATTTCAATAAACTCATTGGCATTAGCCAGCTTAGCTGCTTTAATACATTGCTCATCAGTAGCATCCAGTTTCCCATATCTGATATTATCCATTACTGTACCGGTAAATAGATGTGTATCCTGCAGTACAAAGGCTAATGAACGTCTTAGCGAGTCTTTTTCAATCTCTCTGATGTCAATTCCATCATATAGAATCTGACCTTGCTGGATGTCGTAGAAGCGATTTATCAGATTGGTGATGGTTGTTTTTCCAGCCCCAGTTGCTCCAACAAAGGCAATTTTCTGACCTGGTTTGGCATAGAAGGAAACATCATTTAAAACCTGTTTTTTACCATCATAAGAGAATACCACATTTTTAAAACGCACATCTCCTCTCAGTCTGACTAACTGGCCATCAGGTTTTTTCCAAGCCCATAAACCTGTTCTTTTATCTGCTTCCAATAAGGAGTTGTCTAAAGCGAAAGTTAATGGTACTAAAGTAATCTTACCTTCATCAATTTCTTCTTCAGTATCAATAACCTTGAAGATCCTTTCCGCTCCAGCAATAGCACTGATCAGGGCATTGAAATTTTGAGTAATTCTACTTAATGGACGGTAAATATTTTTAATATATTGTAAAAAGGATGCTAATTTACCAACATTCATTTTGCCAACAATACACAGATAGGCTCCCAAAACTGAGCAGATAGCATAGTTGATATGACTCATATTGTTGGAAATAGGACCAACGATGCTGGCATAAATATTAGCTTTAGTGTTAGCTTTTCTAGCTGTTTCATTGACTTCAGAAAACTCTTTTCTTACCTTATCTTCGTGAACAAAGACTTTGACAACTTTTTGACCATCCATCATTTCTTCCATATAGCCATTTAATTTCGCAATTGTTTCCTGCTGAACGGTAAAGTTTTTCATGCTTTTCTTGCCAAAGAGGGCAGTTATCAAAAGCATCAATCCTAAAAGAAGCAAAACTACCAGTGTCATAACTATTGAATATCTGAGCATCATAATAAAGATACCGACAATAGTAATGGCACTATAAATAAATGAAGTAATGCCATCACTTATGGCTTCTCTGATTGCCCCTACATCACTGGTAAAGTGGGCCATCAGTTCACCATGAGTGTGCGTATCAAAATAAGACAATGGTAATTTCTGCAGTTTCTCAAACAGTTCGTTTCTAATTTTATTTAGCGTATTGTTGGTAACTGTAACCATTATCCTACCAATCAGATATTCAGAAATAACTGTCATTAAATAGATGATACCCAAAGTAATTAATAATCTGATTAATGGATTTAGACTTTCAGCGGTAATTTCTTGACCGATTAAAGGAATAATACCTTCGTTGATGATAGGTTCAATCAACTGGACGCCATAAATAGCTAAAACTGAACCTACCGCTATCAATATCAATACAAATAAAATAACCACCGTCTTATCTTTAACATATCCCAAAAGTCTTTTAAGAGTTGCCAGCACATTTTCTGGTTTTTCATAGTTAAATCTTCTTCTATGTCTAGTCATTACAACTCAACTCCTTCCATTTGGGTTTGATAGATATCCATATAAATCTCACTTGTTCTCAGCAGGTTTTCTGGAGTATCAACATCGACAATTTTTCCACAATCAATTACTGCTACTCTATCTGCATCCATAACCGAAGTTACTCTTTGAGCAATGATGATAGTTGTCGTATCTTTTAATTTTGTTTTTAAAGCTTCCCTGATTGATGAATCCGTCTGCGTATCTACTGCACTGGTTGAATCGTCCAGAATAATAATTTTAGGTTTAGCCAGAAGGGCTCTGGCAATACAGATTCTCTGTTTCTGGCCACCAGAAAGGTTAACTCCTCCCTGTCCCAAAATAGTCTTGTAACCATCAGCAAAATTCATAATAAAATCATGGGCGCTAGCCACTTTACAGGCTTCTATAATCTCTTCATCGCTGGCATTTTCATTGCCCCACAATAAATTATCCTTAATCGTTCCAGAAAATAAGACATTTTTCTGCAGAACCATGGCTACTTCTTTTCTTAAATTAGCCAGCTTATAATCTCTAACATCATGTTTTCCGACCACAACACTGCCTTCATTTACATCATATAGTCTTGGTATCAGCTGTACCAGACTTGTTTTACCGCTTCCAGTTGCTCCAATTATGCCTATTGTTTCTCCACTTCTGATCTGCAGGTTAGCCTTGCTGATAGCATCTTTACTGCTGGAAGCATATCTGAAAGTCACATCCTTAAAGACAATTGAGCCATCTTCTAAAGTACCCTCATAATTACCATCAACAATTAGAGATTCCGTATTTAATACTTCGTTGATTCTATCAACTGAGCCTTTAAGTCTGACCATATTAAGGAAAATCATCGCCATCATCAAAAGTCCAGCCAGAATTTGTCCAACATAGGAAATAAAACTTATCAACTCTCCTGTTTTCATAGTGCCAATCATGATTTGATTGCCACCAAACCATAAAATAGCCAGAATTGCTGAATAGATTACCAGCATCATGATTGGAGAAATCAGCACCAATAATCTTTCTACCTTGATTGAAGAAGTCATCAGTTCATAATTTATTTCTTTAAATTTTTCAACTTCATATTCTTCTCTAACGAATGTTTTTACTTCTCTTACATTACTAAGATATTCTTTGGCACGATCATTTAGACCATCAAATTTAGTTAACATATGCCTGAATAATGGCATCGCTTTTTTTGACAATAATACTATCGCTATCATTAGAATCGGTGCCACTACCAGAAAGAAAATAAACAATTCCCTGTTGATGCCATAGGCAACAGTAGCTGCAGCAATCATCATAAAAGGAGCTCTGATTGCCATAACCATTGTCATTCTTAATCCCATCTGAATGAAGTTGACATCAGTTGTAAGTCTGGTTAAAAGCGAAGATTGCTGGAAAGAATCAACGTTTTCAAAAGAGAAATTTAAAATCCTGTTGAAAACTTCTTTTCTCAATTCACTTCCAAAACCAATACTGCCTGTGGCTGAAAAAATACTGCCCAGTGAACCACATAGCAATGATAGAAAAGCCATAACTACCATATTGCCACCCAACTTCAATACCACAGTAAGGTCGTTAGATGGAATACCATAGTCCACTATCTTACCCATTATCAGAGGTATATTTACTTCAAGTAATACCTCCACCATAATAATTATTGGTGCCAATATGATAAAAGGTAAATATTTTCTGGTACATCTAAGAATCTTTCTCATCAGTTTTTTCCCCACTTTCTAGTTTTTTGATTTCATCCATCAACAAGCCTGCTGTCTTATCTCTAGAATAGTCAGTTTCCAGGTTTTCCAGAATTCGATCTAAAAAACTATTAAATACTTCTATTTCTTCTTCACTGAAGTCTTTAAACATCATTTCATTGCAGCGCTGAAAAGCCTGTTTCATCTGTTCAATATGTCGTAAACCTTTTTCACTAATAAACAGGTCATATTGTCGGCAGTCCTGATTGTTCTTTTCTCTTTTAATCAGATTATTTTCAAGCAGCTTTTTTATCGTTTTACTGACTGCTGCTTTTGAAAAAGCAAACCGATCTGAAATATCCTTCTGCATACAGCCAGGATATTCTTTAATGTAATCCAGTATCGGATATTGAGCTAACTGAGCTCCTTCAACTTCCCTTAGATTGATTGCATTATGCCATCTTTTCAGCTGATGAACTCTCAAGAACTTATATATTGTTTTTTTATAATCCATAAGCACCTCACATAATATCATTTAACTGTTAACCAGTTAACTATTATTAATTATACGCGTTTCTATTACTTAGTCAATCTATAAATCATATTTAATTAAATCTATAAGTTCGAAATATTCAACAATGCAAAACCCATCTATTTAATTTTTGGTGGGAACAATAAAAAATCCCTTCATATTATTTTGCTGAGGTAAAAAACGATATGAAAGGAGACAATATATACCTATAAAAATTTATCACAACAGTTGTGAATGTACCAAGAGAACTAATCAATGTATCTAATGGATAAGAAATTTTATCTGTTTTAGAAATAGCGCTACTTATCGTTTTAAAAGACAATCAATTGCTCTCTTTTTAATTTTCAGGTCTCCATTAAAGTTAAAAAAGGATTTAAAATACATCAAATCCTTCATAAAATTCATACCATGGTTTTCCATATGTGCGTTTAGCAATCGAAAAATAAACAACAAGAGCTGAAAGAGGCAAAACAACACCTAAAGTTATACGAACTAAAATTTCGCTTGTTTGAAGAATAGGTGTTTCAGTATACTCGATTACTTTAATAACGTTTTGTGCCTCATCCAAATAGACCACTAATGTATCGCCAAATTCATAATCCTGAGGTGACAAACCATATTCACAAATTGGCTGTTCATATTTTATAGAGTCATTGGTCCACCAGAAATTGTCATCATGATCTACATGGGCAAATACGTATTCAGTTGCTCCTTCTGGCAAAATGCTATAATCTATCCTTTTAGAGGAAGGAATAAATATAATCGATGAAAATGTTACAATAATTGAAACAGCACATAAACTGACAAATATTAGCGCTGTCTTAAGAAGCTTTTTATATACCTTATTTATTTCATTGTATTTTTCTTCCGGCAAATTTTCTTTTGCCCAATTCAACGCAAAACGCTGTCTTTCAAATGAATTTGCTTCTCTTTTATCCATAAATTAAACCTCTTTCTAAGTCGCAAAATGTTACAACCACTTTTCTTAACTTCTAAAAATATAGAGTGCACAAATCTAAATTGTTATTTGATTTATACAACCAGTATATTATTATAATTAAATTATTCTACTATTTTTCAGTCTCTTAAGTCAAAAAAATATAGCTTTTCAGTTTAGTAAAAAATCGCATAAAAAATCATGAAAAATTGTTGCGGAAAAATTGCTCTATAAATATAAATATAATTTCACTTGCATTAATAAATTCGTAGTGCTACAATACCTACAGACAAAATGTCTTTAAGGGCGGTACAGAGATGCCGACAAGATGTTACATACCGTTAAGCAAAGTTAATGGCTACTTTGTAGTATCCGTTTGCGTTTTAGTGAAGAAACAATCTTGTCAAGTGCCCGACAAGATTTTTAATGTCTAAACCAGAATTAAGTGCTTAAATAATCCTGAAACACTTATCCTCTGCATTGTTTAAAAATTGAAAGGAAGAATTTTATCATGAACAAACAACAACACATAATTGGGTATCTTCCCGATGAAAAGCCAGTAATGTGGAAGCTATTATTGTATGCCGTACAACAGGTGGTTGTAATGTTTCCAGCAACTGTTGCAGTAGCAATTATTACCGGTTTTCACATTTCAACGACTATCTTCGCAAGTGGTCTGGCAACTATCTGCTTTATTCTGGTAACAGGTAGAAAAATACCTCTCTACTATGGATCAAGCTTCTCATATGTGGCAGCAATCGGCAGCCTTATGAGTTCAGAAGCCTTGGTTAGACATACACTCAATGAAAGAATCGCCGTTGCCCAATTTGGTATCGTTATGTCAGGTTTTGTATCAATTGCGGCCGGTCTTATTATCAAACGTTTTGGAAGAGACTCTATTGAGAAAATTCTTCCTGCAGCTATAACCGGTCCTATTGCCATGGTTATAGGATTGACTCTGGCAGGAACAGCCTTAACTGATGCTCAATCATTCAGTGGAGCAATTCAGGTACTTGATTCACAGACAGCTCTGGCAACCAATATGGCCTGGATTGTCTCGCTGGTTACCCTGTTATCAACGATTCTGTTTTCAGTACATCTAAAAGGTTTCTTAGGACAACTTCCACTGCTTTTAGGACCAATTTTAGGTTGTTTAACCGCTGTTGTCATCTACTGGATAACAGGTATCAATCTGTTTAAAGTATTACCAGATACAGCCAACAGTGGAATATTCGCTTTACCAATATTCACTTTCCCAAAACCTACTTTGATGGCTGTAGCAGCTATTATGCCAATAGCTATCGCTACCATTCCAGAATCTACCGCCCATGTCTATCAGCTTGATATCTATGTCAATGACTTAGCGAAGAAAAAGAATTCTAATAAAGAATATGATATCGCTGACAGATTAGGAGATAACCTGGTTGGTGATGGAATTGGTGATATCGTGGCTGGTTTCATCGGTGGTCCAGCCGGAACAAACTATGGTGAAAATATCAGTGCTATGGCGATTACCAGAGTCTTCTCTATTCCAGTATTAATTGCTGCAGCAATTATTGCCATGGTAATCTCTTGCTTTACTCCATTAATCAATGCTATCTACTCAATTCCAACAGCTGTTATTGGTGGACTTGAAGTTTATCTGTTTGGCGCTATTGCCGCCCAGGGTATCGCTATTATGGTCGAAAAGAAAGTTGACCTGTTCAGCTCAAAAAATATTGCCATAATCGCTACTATAATGATTATTGGCTTAGGTGGACAATTTGCCTTTGGTGGAAACATTCCATTCTTTGGCTTAAATATTCCTTGTGTAGCTGGTGCTTCAATCTTTGGAATTTTACTGCACTTACTATTAAGTGTTGGGGAAAAGAAAAATACTGCTGCTGAATAATTTATATTAATAAAAATACTTAGACTTAGTTATCTTATATAGACTAAGTCTTTTATTAATCTACAGCCAAAAAATAAAATGGACTATCTGTTGTTGACAGTCCATTTATTCTTATCAGCTACTTTAATTTCTTATTTTAAGTTGAACCAAGCATCAAGTCCAGGATACTTAGCAACATCGCCTAATTCTTCTTCAATTCTGATTAACTGGTTGTATTTAGCAACACGGTCAGTTCTTGAAGGAGCACCAGTCTTGATTTGTCCAGCGTTAACTGCTACAGCGATATCTGAAATTGTAGTATCTTCTGTTTCACCTGAACGGTGAGAAACAACTGATGTAAAGCCAGCACGAGCAGCCATTTCCATAGCTTCTAAAGTTTCAGTTAAAGTACCAATCTGGTTAACTTTAATTAAGATTGAATTAGAATTACCACCAGCAATACCTTTCTTTAATCTTTCAGTATTGGTAACATACAAATCATCACCAACGATTTGAACTTTTTTGCCAAGTCTATCAGTGAACTTTTTCCATGCATCCCAGTCATCTTCTGCAAAAGCATCTTCAATTGAAATAATAGGATATTTACTAACCATATCTGCCCAGAAATCAATCATTTCATCTACGGTCATATATTTATCAATCTTCCACCAGTAATACAGGCCTTCTTTGCCTTTGGCTTTTGCTTTATCATACATTTCTGTAGCAGCAGCATCAATTGCTATACGGAACTGTTCACCTGGTTTGTATCCAGCTTTTTCAATAGCCTGAACAATTACCTGAATTGCTTCTTCATCAGATTTAAGGTTAGGAGCAAATCCACCTTCATCACCAACTGCTGTTGCATATCCCTGATCACCTAAAACTTTCTTCAGGTTATGGAATACTTCAGCACACCATTGGACAGCTTCTTTAAATGATTTAGCTCCAACAGGCATAACCATGAACTCTTGAATAGTTACTGAATTATCAGCATGTGCTCCACCATTGATGATATTCATCATAGGAACTGGAAGAACCTTAGCATTAGTGCCTCCAATATAACGATATAAAGGAAGTCCTAATGAATTAGCTGCTGCTTTAGCAACTGCTAAAGAAACACCTAAAATAGCATTCGCGCCTAATTTTCCTTTGTTTGGAGTGCCATCTAATTCAATCATAACCTTATCAATAAGAGTCTGATCAAAGACATTCATTCCAACTACTTCAGGAGCAATTATTTCATTGACGTTTTTAACAGCTTTACTGACACCTTTACCTAAATAACGTCCCTTATCTCCATCGCGCAATTCTACCGCTTCAAAAGCACCTGTTGATGCACCAGAAGGTACTGCTGCACGACCTAGAGAATCATCTTCAAGTGTTACATCAACTTCAATTGTTGGGTTACCACGAGAATCTAGTATTTCGCGCGCAAATACATCTACAATTTCCAAATATTGTTTCATACAATAATCTCCTTTCAAAAAGTATATGTTTTAACTACTTTTAATATATCTTATTTTAACATTTTTTCATAGTGAAATTGTGAAAATGTTGCCAATAAAACCTTAAAAATCGATTATAAGGCCTACTCCAACTTCTTTAATTTCACTCACTTTGCTTAATTGTATTTTAGCCTGTAAATCAGTACAGTGACAAGGGTAAACGACAGCAACGTTTTCCTTAGATAGATAATTGCAGACCTCATTATTCAACTTCGGATTATTTAACAGATGAAAACCACCAATTATTACATCTATCTCACTGATTCCACTAACCCTTTTAGCCTGCTCAATAATGTTACAGATGCCACTGTGTGAACAGCCGGTAATGATACTTATTTTATTATCACCAATATACAGCAAAGCACTGTCATCGTATAAATAATCTTCACCTAAAGGTTTGACCTCTTGAACAGTCCTTTTTATTTCTCCTAAAAACCAGATGTTTTCACTGATCTTTAAAGGTTCTTTAGTTGTTGTTATTTTAAAATTACCTGGGAAATCTTTGAGCTTAACAGGCATTGATACATCTAAACCCTCGTAGAATTTGTCTTTATCAACATCAGGATGAGCGATTACTTCAATCTTTTGTTTTAAATTTAAAATGTTTTCTACTCCCTTAGTATGATCATTATGACCATGAGAAAAAACAATTTTTGTAATACCATTTAAATCTATCCCCATTTTTTCAGCATTTCTAACAAAGACATCAGAATAGCCAGTATCAAATAAAATTACATCACTTCCATCTTCAAGCAGAAAAGAAAGCGCTGGTTCAGCCAGTAAATAGTTATCAATGATACTGTTATTGTCACATAAAACTGTCAGTTTCATAGCTATACACCTCAATAAAAGTATAAATTTGTCATTGAATAAAATCAATCTCTACTATATAATATTAATGTTGCAAAGAAAAGAGGAGTACACTATTTTGTAGGCATCACAGAGAGTTCTTGGCTGGTGGAAAAGAACATGCAGCAATAGTCGAATAAAAACTTGGAGCAAATCGGTTGTTACGATATAACTTAATGAAGGTGCATGCTATTGGTAATAGTATGAACTAAGGTGGTACCGCGTATTAACGTCCTTAGATATGGGCGTTTTATTTT
>CAYUXW010000015.1:0-39084 GCA_964449115.1 uncultured Erysipelotrichaceae bacterium
TTGTCAACAGTCTGAAAGGACTGCGGTCCTTTATTTTTATGATTTATTTCTTTGTAAATCCAAGTATAAATCACTTCGACTTTTACTGACTACTACATTGGAGTTTCTAAATTCCTTAATATTTGGATGAGGAATATACTTGTTAGTATTTTCAGTCATCAGGTAAGAAAATACCTGTAAGGCAACCAGTTTATAAAGAGGTGAAACCAGTGGGTCAGTCTGTCTACTTGTTCTGATAGTCTTGCTATCATCTAATTTCTTACTGTTAGAGACAGTATAAGTTTTTTTACTGACAATATTGTTGGCAACAGCAACTTCAACGATTCTTTCTGAAGAGAAGGAATCGTTATTGTCAATAAACAGACACAGTGCATCAGGTCCCAGAGCATATATTGGACCGTGCAAGTATTCTTCAACTTCAAATGTTAGAGCACTGATACAGCTCGTTTCAGAAATCTTTAATCCTCCTTCAGTAGCTGTGCCCAGATTTGGTCCACTGCTGATCAGATAGACTCTGGAATTGTTGGTAAAGTCAATAATGTTTTCTTCAAATATTCTGGTACTGTTATTTACCATTTCTGGATGAATTTCCATCGCCAAAAGCATCTGATTTTTGTAGTAATGATATTTTTCTTCAGTTATAGTTTCTTTTCTTAAAGCTGTTTCTAAAGCAAACGACATCAGAAAAGCGGCTAAAGAGATAACTCCTTTAGTCACAAAGCCTATTTTTTCTTCTCCAGCTTGCCAGTTAACCAGTAAATCACTCAATTCTCTAGCATCGCAATCATCTCTAGCGGTTAAAGAAATAGTTTGTTGACCATCATTTTTCAGTTTCTTTAAACAATCTAAGATGTTTGTTGAACATCCCGATTGAGAGACAGCAATTTTCATCATTTTGTCATGAAGTTTGTATTCGTGATAACAAAATGTAAATGGAGTGATTAATTTGCATTCACAGTTTAAGACTTCTCTAATAAAATATCGAGCCATTAAACAGCCATTATAACTGGAACCACAGGCAATCAGCGCTACACCCTGGTAATCATTATCGATATAATTGTCGACCAATGCTTAAGTAAATTTATAGCTGTTTTCAATAATCCTGTTTACTGTTTCAGGGGTTTCTTTAATATAATCCAACATAGTAATTTCATTCATAAAATATCCTCCTAATATTAAAAATAACAATAGAAAAAACTATTGTTATTTATTTAAGTAATCTAAATATTGCTGATAAGTCATTTTGGGCTCAAAACTGTTAACGATAGTATCAACCAATGTACTTTCAGTCAGCAAATCAATAACACTGCTGGCCACAATTTCAGCTTGAACAATATAAACTTCATCCGGATCAGCAATCTGCAGGTTGTTGCCATGAACTCTGCCTTTAAAACCGGTATAGCCATATTGAGTAACTGGTTTAAACACGCTCATGTCGCCAACATCACCAGCAGCCACACTCTTTTCATCCCATCTGATATTGTCTTTATCAGCATAGTCCAACATATTTCTGTAAATCACTTCACTGAGTGGTTTGCTTGGAATAAATGGAAGGTAGCCTGGAATATCTTCAATAATACAGGTTCCAGCAAGTGCCTGGCTGCAGTGGATGGCCGCATTTGTGACTTTTTCATTTAATTCTAATAAGAAATTCGGATTGATGCTTCTAATATAGCATTCATAGACAACTTCTTCTGGTATGGAATTAACTGTATCTCCGCCTTTGGCAATGATGCCATGAACTCTGACCATATCTTCTTCTTTATAGGTTTCTCTTAACATGTTGATGGCATTTAAAAATAAAGAACAGATATTTAAGGCATTAATACCTTCATCAGGGCAGACAGCTGCATGAGCTCCCTTTCCAACAAAGGTAATTTTTTTATAGATGAACCCAGCCAGGGTTGAGTTGACAGAAAAACGATAATTACTGCTGCCAGAGCTGTGTAAATGAATAAACAGATCACAATCATCAAAGAGTTTATCCGCCAGCATATTCTGTTTGCCAGACAAATATTTGATTTTTCCTTCCCTGATTAATTTTTTGCGATATTCTACATCGGTAAATTCTTCCGCTGGGGTAAAAAATAAAGTAACTTTACCTTTTAATTTATCAATCTGCTGATTTAAACTATCTAAAGCCGCCAGCATGATTGCTATCTGGGTGCTATGACCACAAGAGTGAGCAGCATTATCGATCTTACTGGCATTTGGATGACCGACAGTAGGGATAGCATCTAATTCCGCAATCAAACCAATATGAGGCTTACCACTACCAATAGAAACGGAAAAACCAGTTTCAAAAAACTCCTTTTCGACCTTAAGGTTGTGTTTACTTAAATATTCAATGATGATTTCTTTGGTTTTAAACTCCTTAAATCCCAATTCAGGACAATTGAAAAGTTTTTCTCCTAAGGCGATAGTTTCTTCTTTATTCGATTTTATGTAATCCTTAACTATTTGTTTCATGCTTTTCTCCTTTATATTAGATTAAAGATAGCTTTTACAATATTTAAACCACTGACAAAAGTTCCAATGGTACTGCCTAAATTGGCAAAAACAACTACCAATAATATTCTAGTAACCTTGTTGGTCACAAAGCCCTTAAAGGTATTTAAATCATTAGACAGATTATCAAAATCAGCAACTGTGGGTTTTAATATTTTAGCTTCTACCAGTCCAGCAAACCAGCCTGCCGCTAAAAGAGGATTCAGTGAGGTGATAGGGGCTGCCAGAAAGGCTGTTATCATTGATAAAATGTTTCCGCGACAGATTAAGACTCCTAAAGCACTGAGAGAACCGTTAATTAAAATCCAACTTTTAAGCTGTTGAAAGCCGATTGATGTGTCGAGTTTAAAACTTGTTAATATTAAGGAAACAATAATTACTGGAATGATCCAACCAACTATTTTACTGGATTTTTTCTTTTCAGGAACAACATCATATTGAGCAATATCATAGTCCATAGGGATATATTTAGGAATATTTATCGTATGAGCTGCACCTAAAATAGCAACTATATTTGTTCCTGGAGCATTTTTTATTTTATGAGCCAGATATTTATCTCTTTCATCAACCAGAACTTCAGTGATGTTAGGGAATTCTTTGCTCACTTCATTCAGGGCAGCAGTAAGCATATCTTTCTGCTGAAGGGACTTTAAATCCTCTTCAGTTATTTCTTCATCTTCCAAAACAGAAGTCAATAACAGGGTAACAAGTTTAAATTTATCGGCAATACTTAGATTGGCCCAAATCCTTTTAAAGGTTATTGAGACATTTCTATCAGCTAAAACTAAATTAGCATTGAGCTCTTTAGCTTTTTCAATTCCTACCAACATCTCCTGGCCACTTTTTGATCCCAGCTGTTGAGCTATCTTTTTTTGAAAATTAGATAAGATGACATTGACCAGCATCATAAAGACCTTTTTTTCCTTGATAATCTTACTTATATCAGTATTACGATAATTGACAGGGTCAATTAAAGAATTGTATCTATCATTATCTAATTCAATGCAGATACTATCTGGTTTAATAGCATCAATAGTTTCTCTTGTCAGCTCAGCACTTTCTTTTGATACATGAGCGGTGGGGATCAGAGTTATTGTTTTACCCTGATATTCTATTTCTATAAGTTCAACTTTATTTTCCATATTTTCACACCTTTGTTTATATTATAAACTATATCATTTTCAATTTGTAGTTGTCTAAAAAATAGTATAATATATATGAGTATCAGTGGCTAACACTGTTTTGGTAGTGCTATAAACTGATAATCAAATATGATATAATAAATTGAAAATAATTAAAGAAAAGAGAGAAGGTGTAGAAATGCATATATCATTAACCTATGAATCAATAATACATTATCTACAAGTCGGAATAGATATTTTAGCAGTATGGATTGTTTTAAACTATCTTATTAAGGTTGTCAGAACAAATCAGAAAACAATACAGATTTTCCAAGGAATTTTATTAATTATCATTGTCCAATCAGTTTCCAAACTTTTAGGACTTACTACCATTGCCTGGTTAGCAGATAATATTGTTTCTTGGGGGTTTTTAGCTATTATCGTTATTTTCCAACCTGAGATTAGATCAATTTTAGAAAGATTAGGAAAAAGCAATGCCTTGGCTAGAATTGCCACTTTAACATCAACTGAAAAAGAATCTTTAATTGATGAACTGATGGCGGCTACAGCTAATCTGACAGCTAGTAAAACTGGTGCCTTGATTACCTTGGAACAGGCTCATTCACTGGAAGATTATGTCAATACTGGAATCAGAATGAATTCATTAGTCAGTGCAGAGTTAATCTGTTCAATTTTTATGACTACAACTCCTTTACATGATGGGGCTGTAATTATTCAGGGTGATAAATTATCATGTGCATCAGCGTATTTCCCACCAACAACTATGGATTTACCAGCTAAATATGGGGCAAGACATAGAGCAGCTATTGGTATCAGTGAAATAAGTGATGCTGTTACGATTGTTGTTTCTGAAGAAACAGGAAGAGTTTCAGTAGCTGAACAGGGCAAATTAATTCAAATGAATGAAAAAAGATTAAGAGCTTATTTAGAGCGTATTGTTTTAAATAAGGAAAATATATCTGCTGAAAGTAGACCAAGGACAAGCAATGTCTCGGTTTCAATCGATGATCTGGTAAATAAATTTGAAAGAGAATTTGAAAAGTTGGATCAGGATATTGAAATTGAAAATCAATTGAACAAGATGGATTCTCATGAAATGAAAAATTTCAACACCATCAGTTTTAAAACAATCGATTTTGAAGAAGAAGACTATAATGAAGTTGAACCTCCAAAGAAACTGGTAGAAAGTGTAATTTCTTCGACCTTGGCAGCGAATACTGTTGATGAAAATGTTACTGTCAGAAAAGTGGCTGTACCAAAAGACACCAGCTCAAATACAGGAAATATGAATGTAATCAAAACTACCAGTGTTACTACTGGAACAGATAAGATTGAAAAAACTTCTGAAGAAGGAGGTAATGAAAATGTCTAAAAAAGATAATTTAAGCCCAAATGCAAATCCAAAAGATAAGTTAGAGATAGCTCAAAAAATTGCCGCAAACTCTAAAAAGGTGGCTAGAACATATGCTTCTTTAGAAAATGCCTTCATCTATTTTTTCAGATGGGTATCTTCTTTTCTGACAAAAGCCTTTTTTAGTAAAAGACTTTCAAAAATTATTGCTTTAGGTATGGCGATTATTATGTATGTTTCTGTCAATATGTCAGCTAATGATACCTTTGGCGTAACTCAATCAGCTACCTTAACTGATATACCGGTTAAGATAATCTATAATTCTGAAATATATGAAATAAGTGGAATTCCTGATACTGTCAATGTCAT
The DNA here is from genome assembly GCA_964449115.1 of uncultured Erysipelotrichaceae bacterium. GTDB lineage: Bacteria > Bacillota_I > Bacilli_A > Erysipelotrichales > Erysipelotrichaceae > UBA1783. The sequence goes on from CAYUXW010000015.1 coordinate 5,371, forward strand.
GATTTCAGGAGCTATCAGTGATATTTCCTTACAGAAAGGAAAATTAAACACTGCTGTTACTGCTGATTTATCAGGATTAACAGAAGGAACATATCAGATTAAACTGACTCCAACTAATTTCAGCAGTGATTTGTCAGTTAATATTTTAGATACACCAAGAGTAACTGTAACTATTAAAAAGAAAATAACCACGAAATATAATATTTCATATGAATATATCAATAAAAACAAGATGGACCCTGCCTTTATCCTTTCTAGTGCGACTTTTGATACTACAGAGGTCTTGATTAGAGCTTCGCAGGATACTATCAACTCAATTGCTTTTGTTAAAGCTTTGATAGATGTTACTGATGTTGATGCCAACTTTACCCGAGAAGCACAAATCGTTGCTTATGATAACAATGGTTTAATTGTAGATTGTGATATTATCCCTAATGTTGTTACGGTTCACGTTACTGTAACACAACCTACCAAGCAGGTGCCAATAGTTGTCAGACCAATAGGCAAACTGATAGAAGGTTATGCTATTGACGAAATAGCTTTAGATAATTCAATTGTAACTATTTCAGCACCTGTTGATATATTGGCTATGATTGATGCTGTCTATATCGATCTGGATGTTTCATCAATAACTAAAAATACTGACATTTCAACTACCTTGACAATGCCAAGTGGAGTTATGAAGATGGATATCACCAAAGTAAATATGAAAATAACCATAGATAAGGTTACCAGCAAAGTCATAACAGGAGTCAAGGTGGCTTGGGAAAATGTTGACCCTAAGTATAAGCCTAAATTAGTTAATGACAGTGATGCGCTGGTTAATGTAATTGTTACAGGAACACTTAGAAACATTGAAACAATTACAGCTGATGATATCTTTGTCACAATCGATTTGAGTAATGTAGTAGTTGGTGTGCAAGAAGTTCCAATTATTGTTTATGGCGAAAATAGTTTTGTAACCTATGCAATTGAAGATGGTAGAAAGTATGTTCAGGTAGAAATATCTGAATAGAGGGTATAGGATGAAGATTCGTTTTGGAACAGATGGAATTAGAGGAAGAGCTAATGAAAATTTAACCGTGGATATGGCTTATCGCATCGGTAGATATATAGGTAATCGTTTTAATAATGGTAAAGCCTTAATTGGCAGAGATACTCGTCTTTCTGGGACGATGTTTGAAAGTGCCTTGGCAGCAGGATTAACAGCTGGTGGCTGTGATGTTTATCTTTTAAAGGTATGTTCAACACCAAGCTTGGTATTTTTGGTAAGAAAAATGGGATTTGATTGTGGACTGATGATTTCAGCCTCTCATAATCCATACTATGATAACGGTATTAAGATAATCTCTGGCCAGGGTACAAAAATAGACAGCAATATAGAAAAAAATATTGAAAAGTATATGTATGATAAAAAAGAGTTGCCATATGCTGTTGAAGAAGAAATTGGACAGGTTTTTGATTATCAGGAAGGTATAGAAATTTATCTTGATTATTTAATTAAAGAGTATCCAATTGATTTATCCAAATATAAAATATTAATCGACTGTTCAAATGGTTCAGCAAGTTTTACTGCTGAAAAGGTATTGAAGAAATTAAACTGTCAGGTTGAAACGATTAACAATCAACCAAATGGAGTTAATATCAATAGAGGTTGTGGTTCAACTCATATAGAGGTTTTAGTTGAAGCTATAAAAAAAGGTAATTATGACTGTGGGTTCAGTTATGATGGTGATGCTGATAGAGTAATCGCTGCAGCAGCTGATGGCACAGTAGTTGATGGTGATAAGATTTTATATTGTTGTGGCAAGTATTTAGCTAAAAATGGCAGACTGAAAGGAAATAAGATTGTTACTACCAAAATGGCCAATTTAGGCTTATTTAAAAAACTGGATCAGTTAAATATCGGATATGAAGAAACTGAGGTTGGTGATAAATATGTCTATCAAAGTATGGCTGAAAATGGATATATTCTGGGTGGGGAACAGTCTGGACATATTATTTTTTCTGAACATGCATCTACTGGAGATGGCTTGCTGACAACATTGGAAATACTCAATGTCATGATAGAGGAAAATAAAACTCTAAATGAATTGACTGATGATTTATTCATCTATCCTCAACTTTTAGTCAATGTTCCTGTCAAAGATAAGGAAGCCTGTATAAGGGACAGGGAAGTTATGGCTAAATGTGATGAAATAAAAGAAGCTCTTCATGGTGAAGGAAGAGTTTTAGTCAGAGCAAGTGGAACTGAACCGCTTGTAAGAGTAATGGTTGAAGCAACAACTGATGAAATCTGTCATAAATATGTGGCAGAAATGGTTGATTTTATTAAGAGCAAAAATATGTAATAGCACTACTATCAGTGCTTTTTCTTGTTGAAAGGAATCTTTTATGATTAATTATAGTTTAAAAAAGATAGCTCAAATTGTTGGTGGAGAACTAATTGGTGATGGAAAGCAGATAATCAGAGGGGTACATTATGATTCAAGACTATTGAAAGAAGATCAGATGTTTGCTCCATTTAAAGGCGCAAATACTGATGGTCATCTTTTTGTTGAGTCTCTATTTGCTCAAGGTATAAAAGCCAGTTTCTGGCAAAAGGATTGCCAGCTGAAAAAACCTGTAGGGAATCTGATTATTGTTGAGGATGTTCTAGTTGCTTTGCAGACTTTAGCCAGATATTATCGCTTAACCTTAGATTGTAAGTTTATTGGTATTACTGGCTCTTCAGGCAAAACATCAACCAAAGATATTGTGGCTGCTGTACTGTCTACAAAGTATCGCACCTTTAAAACAATAGGTAACTACAACAATAAACTTGGAGTTCCGATAACTTTAATTAATATGGATGATGATGTTGAATGTGCTGTCATTGAAATGGGAATTGATGATTTTGGAATCATGGAAATGCTGGTAAATATGGTAGAGCCAGATATTACAGTGATTACCAGTATCGGTTTAGCTCATGTCCAGCAATTTTTGACACTTGATAATATTGTTGAGCAAAAATGTTGGATTAATTCCCGTTTGAAAAAGGATGGCTGCTGCTATTATGCTTATGATTCCTATGGTGTAAATGACCAGCTTAAAAAGATGAGGCTATCCGATAATCAGATTATTTCCTATGGCTTTGAAAAAGCAAGTGATATTATGGCTTTAAAATATTCTATTGAAGATAAATATACTAACTTTATTGTCAAACACCATCCAGAAACAACTTTTCATCTGCCAATTTTGGGAAGACATCAGGTTTTAAATGGAATTGCAGCTATAGGAATTGGGGAAAGATTAGGTTTAAGTATTGAAGAAATTCAAACAGGCTTTGATAAAATAGAACTGACACCTCATAGAATGCAGGTTAAGATGATTAATGGGGCCATCATTATTGATGATACCTACAATTCAAATCCATCATCACTGGCTGCTTCTTTAGAAACAGTAATCGATTATAGCGATAAATATAAGAAGATTGTTGTTATCGGTGATATTCTGGAATTAGGTGAAAATTCTTTATATTTACATGCCAATATGGCTAATTTGATAGATTTCAGGATGTTTGATAAGATATATCTTGTTGGTCAGCAGATGAAAGCTTTATATGAAAAGCTAAAAGAAGACAATATTTACTGCAAACATTACAATAGTGCCTTAGAAACTGCTGATGAAATTAGACAATATTTAACAAAAGGAAATGTGATTTTCTTTAAAGCCAGCAATGGTATGAAGTTTGCTGGTCTGATAGAAAAACTGGAGGATTAATTATGAGTGTAATTGCGGTATTATTTGGTGGACAATCAAGTGAACATCCTGTTTCATTGATGTCTGCGGCATCTGTTTTAAATAATCTTGATGAAAAATATACCAAATATATGGTAGGTATTACCACTGATGGCAAATGGTATCACTACACAGGAAGTGTTGATAAAATTGAAAGCGGAAAATGGCAAGAAGATGAAAATAACCAGGAAGTAATTTTATCTGCCAGCAATATTCATCATGGCTTTTATAATTTAAAAACTCAAAAAATTGATAGAGTGGATGCTATATTTCCAATTTTACATGGTAAATTTGGTGAAGATGGCTCAATTCAGGGTTTATGTTATTTAAGTGGAATACCTTGTATTTCTACTAATATGACAAGCTGCGCTATTGCTATGGATAAGGAATTTACGCATATTATCTGTGAAGATGCTGGTATAAAAATGGCTAAATATCTTGTTTATAAAAAAGACAGCTGTCCTTGTTATGAAGAAATGTTTAAAGAAGTTGAAGAAAAATTACATTTGCCATGTTATGTAAAACCAGCCAGAGAGGGATCTTCTTTTGGTGCTCATAAAATTAAAAATTATGATGATTTTGTTAAATATGTTGATGATGCTTTTTCTTTTGATGATAAAATCCTGTTAGAAGAATTTATTGATGGTACAGAAGTTGGTTGTGGAGTTTTAGGAACAGATACAACGGGAGAAGTCTATGAAGTTGTTGTTGAAACAGAGATGTATGGATATGCTGAAAAATATGATGGCTATAAAACAAAAATCTATGTCCCAGCTAAAAGCATTTCTAAAGATGTACAGCAGGAAGTAAATAGATTAGGCCTTAAGATTGCTAACATACTGGAATGTGATGTCTTAGCCAGAGTTGACTTTTTCAACTCATCTAAAGGATTGATTTTCAATGAGGTTAATACAATTCCTGGCTTTACTTCGCACTCTTTATATCCAGCAATGTTTAAAGCAGCAGGCATTGGCTATAAGGAATTAATAAATAAATTGATTGAATTAAAATTGAAGGATTGAAAATGAACAATAAGAGATGTTACAGAGAACTCTCTAAAAGCAATTTTAGAGATAATTTAAAAGGATTAAAAAACATTTTACCTGAGCAAACCAATATTATTGGCATCGTCAAGGCGGACTATTATGGTCATGGAGCCTATAATCTGGCGATGATTATGAAAGAAGAAGGGGTAAAAGATTTTGCTGTGGCATCACTTTCAGAAGCGATAGAGCTTAGAAATGCTGGCTTGGATGATTCAATACTTATTTTAGGTTATGTAGGAGAAAATCAATGGCTTTTGGCTAAGGAATATGATTGTGTTATTTCAATTGTTGATTATACTCATGCCCTTAAGATGATTGAATTCTGTAAAGAAAATAACATTCAGCTTACTGTTGAGGTAAAAGTAGATACTGGAATGAATAGAATAGGGGTAAATGCCAAATTAAGTAAAGAACAATTAAAGACTATCTATGACAGTCCTTATCTTTTAGTTAATGGAACCTATTCTCATTTATGCAGATCAGATAGTTTTGATGAGAGTGACAGAGAGTTTACCTATAGGCAAAAGGAATTGTTTGATGATTTTTTTAGCAGAGTAAAGAGCCTTGGATTAAAAACTGGCAGAACCCATTTGTGTGCCAGTGCTGGTATCTTGAATTATCCAGAATTTGTTTATGATTATGTCAGACCTGGATTTATGCTGTTAGGCTTTGATGTTGGCTTGGTGGAAAACAAGTATGAAAGAAAACCGGTCATGTCCTGGATCAGTCAGGTTGAAATGGTAAAAACAATTAAAGCTGATGAAGGCATAAGTTATGGACATATTTTTGTTAGTGACAAAGAAAGAAAAATTGCCAGCTTATCAGTTGGTTATGGTGATGGTTATCCAAGAAGACTTTCTAATAAAGGATATGTGTTAATAAATGGTCAAAAAGCTAATATAGTAGGCAGGATATGTATGGATCAGATGATGGTTGATGTAACAGATATAAAAGAAGTAAAAGCTGAGGATAAAGTTGTCTTGATTGGTAAAAGCGGTAGTCTGGAAATCAACTTCAACGAACTTGCTGATCTATCTGAAACAATTGTTGATGAAATTGTATGTAATATCAGTTCAAGAGTTGAAAAATATTTTGTTGATTAGGAGAAGTTATGAAAAGTAAATATGGAGAAATAACAATTATTAACAATACAACATTTAAAGATAAATATAATCGTTTAATTCTGCTGGATAAAGCAACAAAAAAGACTTATTTTATAGAAGATGTTGAGCAAAAAATGTATAGATTTTTAGATTCTAGAGTACTGATTGTGATTCTGGTCTTTGTCCTTGCTACGTCAGTTTGGGATTTACTAACATCTTTAATTGTCAGTACTTTGCTATTTTTGGCTTTTGAAATTTATTTTCGTAAGTTCTTTATTCCTAATCTTCGTGAAGCAAAAGATTTTCCTGTTCCTGAAAAAGTTACAAGAATTAGTCAATTAAGTAAAAAAGATAGCAAGATATTATTATTAATGTTAATATTATCTTTGCTTTTACCAGTGCTTATGGTTTATTATGTTCTAGAGCAAACAGCTAACTTCGCAAATTTCTCGTTTGAGAATATTAATATGACTTCACTGGTTCTTGGTTCGACTGTGATAGGACTGTTTAGTTTGTATATAGCTGTCTGCTGCTTTATAGCATTGTTAAAAAAGAAAAAATAGGGGGAAAAGAAAATGTTAGAATTCAAATATGATGTTCAATTATTAATTTCAGGAGAAAACCTGGATGAAGATGCAATTAGTGACTACTTTATCGAAAACTTTAGTGGTGACAGCTTATTGGCAGTCGGAGATGATGAGTTAATAAAGATTCATTATCATACAAATGAACCTTGGATGGTATTGGAATATTGCGCTACATTAGGTGAAATTTTTGATGTGATTATTGAAAACATGGAAAGACAGGCTAAAGGATTAAAAGGTTAGAAATAACCTTTTTTATAAAGTATTTATCATTGGAGGGAAAAAAATGACTGAATGTAATAATGATTGTTCATCTTGTTCATTAGACTGTTCACAAAGAGATTTAAGAGTTAAAGCTAATCAATATAGTAATATTAAAAAAGTTATTGGTGTCATTTCAGGTAAAGGTGGAGTAGGCAAATCAATAGTAGCTTCACTTTTAGCCAGCGCTATGAACCTGAAAGGATATAAAGTTGGAATTTTGGATGCTGATGTTACAGGTCCTTCAATTCCACAGGCTTTTGGTATTGATGGCTTTTTATATAGTGATGGTAAAAATATTCTTCCTTTACAGACTGAAAAAGGAATAAAGCTTGTTTCTACCAACTTGATATTGGAAGAGAAAGGTCAACCAGTTTTATGGCGTGGAGCTTTGATTACTTCACTGGTTAAACAGTTCTATACTGAAGTTATCTGGGGGGATATTGATTATCTGTTTGTCGACTTACCTCCAGGAACAGGAGATGTCCCTTTAACAGTTATGCAATCACTGCCACTGGACGGTGTTATTATTGTTTCAACTCCTCAGCAGCTGGTTAGTATGATTGTTGAAAAAGCTGTTAGAATGGCTCAAATGATGAAAGTTAGAATTTTAGGTTTAGTAGAAAATATGAGTTATGTTGTCTGTGATGATTGCGGTAAACATGTTTCATTATTTGGTGATAGTAACACTGATGAGTTAGCTAAACAGTTTAATTTGACGATGTTAGCTAGATTACCATTGGATCCAGCTTTAGCTAAAGCGGTGGATAGTGGCAATATTGAGCACTGTACTGTTAAAGATCTAGACTATTTAACAGAAGTATTGGAACACTTATAAAAAGAAGGAAAATTATCCTTCTTATTTTTTTACATTGCTGACCAATAAAAAAAGGAAGTTGTTATTGACGACTTCCTTTGTAGATTAATGTTCCTCCAACACCTATTCCAACAAGTGAAATAGCTATCAAAACGATTACAATAATCATTTGACTGTTTTCAATTCCGGCTAATGGACCACCATTAGAAGTGCCATCAAAACCTGGGTCAACTGGAAGATTTGGATCAGTAATATTTGGATCAACATTTGTACTGTCATAGTTAGCCTGTCTAATAATTGTTAAGACATAACTATTGTTGCTTCCATCTTCAGCAGTAACTGTAATAACAATCTGATTGTTTACTTCATCTTGGATTACGACAGTTGATCTTTCATCTTCTTTTGTATAATTGATTTTTAATTCGGTTTTATCATTTATGATTACTTTGTAAGCATTGGTAAGTTTATTGAAAACAGGAGATACTGTTCCATCTTCCACTTCAATATTCTTCAAGTAGCAGTTCTTGCTAAGTTGTTTGACTACTTTGATAGAATGAGAAGCATTTTCAAAAGTGATAGTTCTTTTCTTTTCGACTTCTTCCTCAACAATTTCGTAAATAGGTTCTGGTATTGTGACATCTTCACCGTTGTTTTGAGCTATTTTAGCTGCATCAATTTCAGCTTGGTTAGTTATAACTGTTTTTTCTGTTTTTTCAATTTCAGTTACTTCGGATGTTACCGAACTGGAAGAGACAACAGTAGTAGTTTCTAAAGAACCATGAACTATGAAGGTTATTTCAAATAACAATCTGTCAGAATCGATAGGATCGTTAGCTTTTGCTGTTCCCTCAAAACTTATTGTTCCAGCTTTTGAAAAGTCAACTTTAAAATCCCAACCATCCAGATTATCTGAAACCTTAACATCAAAAACTGCTAACACAGATTTGTCGTAATTGATTTGTCCTTTGATGTTTTTAACGCCAGTTTGAGTGTTGGCGTTTACTTCAACAAAAGCTAAACCATCACAGATAGTATTGGTTGATCCATTCATAGTAATAACAGCTGAATCATTTGCAGCACTGACAGTTAATAAACTGATGCTGCATAATATTGATAATAAAATTAATACAATTTTTTTCATTTCACCACTCCAATTATTATAATATCACTAATAATTTGATTGCTCAAGCATTGCTTTTTCTGGGTTTGATTAAACAATCTGGTCCATAGCCAATTAAATCTTTTCTATTGGCTAAAATCAAAGCCTTATAGACCAGATTATAGTTTTGAGGGAAGCTGTATTGCATTAAAGCTCTTTGCATTTTCTTTTTTTCAGGGTCTTTTTCTACAAATACTTCTTCCATTGTATCAGGGTTTAAACCCGTGTAATACATACAGGTTGATTTAGTTGCTGGGGTAGGATAGAAATCCTGAACCTGTAGAGGAATGTGTTTTATTTCTTTTAAATAAATGGCTAACTCTATAGCACTATTTAAATCGCTTCCTGGATGAGAAGAGATAAAATACGGAACAATGAACTGGTTTTTGTTATATTGCCTATTTAATTCTTCAAATTTTTCTACAAATTGCAAATATACTTCCTTGGCAGGCTTGCCCATTAAATTTAAGACTTTAGGATCAATATGTTCAGGAGCAACTCGCAGTTGTCCTGAAATATGATGCTGGACCAGCTGTCTAAAAAATGAATCATCCTTATCATAAATCAGATAATCATACCTGATGCCACTTCTGATGAATACTTTTTTAACTTCCGGTATTTCAGCGACAGCCTTAAGAATTTCTAAATATTCACTATGATCAACATTTAAATTACGACACACTTTTGGTGAGAGGCAGTTTTTGTAAGGGCAGACACCATTATTAAGACTTTGTTTACAGCTTGGCTGATAGAAGTTAGCTGTTGGTCCACCTATATCATTGATATAACCTTTGAAATCTTCGTATTGAGTTAGTAATTTAGCTTCTTCAACAATTGATTGTCTGCTTCTGGAAGAAATGGTTCTTCCCTGATGATTTGTCAAAGCGCAAAATGAACATGAACCAAAGCAACCACGAGAAGAAGTAATCGAAAATTTAACTTCCTCAATAGCTGGCACATGTTTATAAGTTGGATGGAAAGTACGCTTATATGGTAAAGCATAGGTATCATCCATTCTTTGTCGGCTGATAGGATAATCGGGCTCGTTTTGAACAATATACCAACCCTGATAGGTTTCAACTAATTTTTTAGCTCTTATAGCATCTGTGTTAGCTGCCTGGATTTTAAAGCTTTCTGCATATTTTCTTTTATCAGTACTGATTTCTTCATATGTAGGTAAAAGAATATAGTCAGAAACATTATCCAGTGATTTAGTTTTATAACAGGTACCTCTTAAATAAGTTAAATACTTTACTTCAATACCGGCATTTAAGCTGTCAGCTACTTCAATGATACTGTTTTCTCCCATACCATATAGAAGTAAATCGGCTTGAGAATCGATAAGAATTGAATTTCTTACCTTATCATCCCAGTAATCATAATGTGCCAATCGACGTAAAGAGGCTTCTATACCTCCGATAATAATGGCACTGTCAGGGAATAGCTGTTTAATCTTTTGACAATAGACAATCGTTGCTCGATCTGGTCTTTTTCCCATAATTCCCTGATCAGTATAGTTATCTTTTCTTCTTCTTTTTTTATTGACAGTATAGTGATTGACCATAGAATCAATATTGCCAGCTGTTACAAGAAAGCCAAGTCTGGGTTTACCGAATTGCAAGAAGTCTTCATTATTTCTCCAGTCAGGCTGGGACAAGATAACAACTTTATAGCCAAAGGCTTCCAAGGTTCGCGAAATAATGGCTGCGCCAAAAGAAGGATGGTCAACATATGCATCACCAATTACATAGACAAAATCTGGTTGCTTCCAACCTCTTTCTAACATTTCTTTTCTGTTTGTCGGCAAAAACATAAGCATTCTCCTATAGGGATATTATACTTTACTTTTACTGCATTTTAAATAAAGACATTTTATAGTTTAAATGTGATAAAATTAAACTAATAAAGGAGCAGATAATATGAGCAGATACATACTAGCAATCGATCAGGGGACAACCTCTTCAAGAGCGATGATTATTGATGATAATTTACAGATTATTTCTATCAGTCAGCAGGAAGTGGCTAATACTTTTCCTAAGCCTGGATGGGTTCAGATGTCAGCATCTGAAATATGGACTTCAGTCCAATATGTATGTCTAAATGCGATTGAAAAAGCAAAGATAGATGTTAAAGATATTAAAGCTATCGGTATTACCAATCAAAGAGAAACGACAATTGTCTGGGATAAAAAGACAGGACTACCAGTTCATGATGCTTTAGTATGGCAATCAAGACAGACAAATGAACTTTGTGAGAAGGTTGTTAGAGCAGGTTACACTGATACAATCAAACGTTTGACCGGTTTACCAATTGATCCATATTTTTCCAGCAGTAAAATCAGATGGATTTTAGATAATATTGAAAATGGACAGAAAAGAGCTGAAAATGGAGAGTTGTTATTTGGTACAGTGGACAGCTGGTTAGTTTATAAACTTACCAATGGTAATGTTCATATTACTGATGTAACCAACGCTTCCAGAACGATGCTGATGAATCTGGATACTTTACAGTGGGATAAAGAACTGTTAGATATTTGGAACGTACCTGAATGTATGTTACCTGAAATAAGAGATTCCAGTGAAGTTTATGGTTACACCCACTTATTTGGTACTGAAATGCCAATTGCGGCCTGTGTGGGTGATCAGCAAAGTGCTTTATTTGGTCAAATGTGCTTTGAAAGGGGACAATGTAAGAACACCTATGGAACAGGTTGTTTTCTACTTTTTAATACCGGAGATAAAAGAGTTGAATCCAAAAATGGTTTGGTAACAACGGTTGGCTGGAAAATAAAAGATGAAATTGTCTACGCTTTAGAAGGTTCAGTATTTGTAGCTGGAGCAGCTATTCAGTGGCTCAGAGATGGCTTAAAAGTAATTGAAAAAGCTTCACAGACAGAAAGGATAGCCTATGAACTGGAAAGCAGTGATGGGGTTTATGTAGTACCGGCCTTTACAGGATTAGGGGCTCCTTACTGGGATCAAAATGCCAAAGGAGCAATGTTTGGTTTAACCAGGGGTACAACCACAAATCATATAATCAGAGCTACTTTAGAATCGCTGGCTTACCAAAGTTATGATTTAATTGAAGCAATGCAGCAGGATACCGGCCTTACTATCAACTCATTGCAAGTTGATGGTGGAGCTTGCAAGAACAACTACTTGATGCAGTTTCAATCAGATTTGTTACAGACAAGAATAGTCAGACCAGTCAATTTTGAAACTACAGCCCTGGGAGCTGCAATGCTGGCAGGACTGGCAACTGATATCTTTGCTAATAAAAAAGATTTAATTGACAAGTACAAAGTGGAACAGAAGTTTGAACCGTATTTAAATTCAATGCAGGTTCAAAAATTAATACAAGGATGGAAAAAGGCTATTAAGGCGACAATGGAATTTTAGGAGTAAGTTAATGAAATTTGAAAAACTGAAAAAAGAATTACAGGATATTCTGGCTCATTACAGTCAAGCGATAGGAATGGTTGATGAGGAAAGTAACACTTTTCTTGGGCAATTCAATGAAGAGTTAGAGTGTGATGGTTATTTTAAATTAGTAGAATTAATAGAAAAATCTCATAATGAATGTCATCTATTTATCTATAATAATGTTCCTGAAGATTATTGGCAAAAAGATGAAGAAGAACTGATTGATGAAGAGTGTTGTCATAATCATGATAAATGCCTTGCTGATGATTGGCAAAATGATGAAAAGGAGCTCTATGATTATGTTGATGAAGACAGCTATGGTTATCATCAAAAAAAGACAGTAAAAAATTATGGTTGCTTTTATGATGATGAAGACTATAGTCATACTGATATCAATGAAGAAATCATTGATTGAAAGATAAAAAATCGCAAGAAATAAATCACAATTTAAAAAATATTGTAGTATAATAAAAACACATCTTATAGAGAGTGATGGAGGGACTAGCCCATTGAAGTCACACCAACCTATTGAATTAGGTGGTAAAGCTAGGTCGATAAGATAACTTTTTCACTCAAGTAAAGTTATCTTGGGTGTTTTTTTATTAGATGTAATAAAAAAGAAAGAGGTAAGATAACATGATTGAAAAAGTAAATCCAAGTCATCCGGACAAGATGGCTGATCGTATTGCTGGGGCTTTGGTGGATCTGGCGTACAAAAAAAATGAGAATTGTAAGATTGCAGTTGAAGTTTTGATAGGACATGGAGTATGTCATATCATTGCTGAAACAAGTGAAACATTCAGTAATGAGGAAGTTAAGAGAATAGTTAAAAGAATTGCAGGAGAAATAAAGGTTAATCTTGTAGTGGTAAAACAGGATCCATATTTAGCCGCAAATCAGAAAGATAAGTTGAGGTGTGGCGATAACGGAATATTTAAAGGTGTCCCTTTAACAGAGGAACAAAAAGCATTATCAAAAATAGCTCGTGATATTTATCAAAGATATCCAAGTGATGGAAAGTATATTCTTGATGAAGACAAACTGATAATCTGCCAAAGCCAGGCAGCCAATAAAGAGATAGAAAAGCTATATCCACAGGCAATAGTCAATCCTCTTGGTGAATGGACTGGTGGTACTGATGTGGATACCGGAGCAACAAATCGCAAGCTGGGTAGTGACATGGCAGACAGTATCACAGGAGGGGGCTTGCATGGTAAAGATTTGTCCAAAGGTGATGTTTCAATAAATATCTATGCTTTCTTAAAAGCACAGAAGATTAATCAAATAGTTCAATTCAGCTGTGCCATAGGTGATGAAACTTTAGATGGTAAAGCTTATGGTGATATTGTTAAGATTGCTAAGGAATATATCGATACTATTGGTGGATTTGAGAAACTTGCTGAATGGGGTTTGTATTAAAAAGGACTGAGGTCCTTTTTTTGTAATATTTGTTTAAATTTAATAAAAAAAACTTGCATATTTTACAAAACTCTATATAATTATTTTTGTTTACTAATATTAATAAATTAGTTTAGTAATTCTAAACAAAGGAGGGGTTTGATGGATATAGGTCAGCGAATAAGACAACTTAGGGTCTCCAATGATCTGACTCAGGAAGAATTAGCTTCTCGATGCGAATTGACTAAGGGATTTCTATCACAATTGGAAAACAATTTAGCTACTCCATCACTGCCTACTTTGATGGACATCGTGGAAGCATTAGGGACAACAATGGCTGTCTTTTTTACAGAAGAAAAAGAAGAACAGCTGACATTTGATGATGAAGATTTTTTTGTTGATGAATCTGAAGATGTAGTTATTACCTATGTGGTACCAAATGCTCAGAAAAATCAGATGGAACCGATAATTATTGAACTTCAGCCAGATAGTCGATCCCAGATTATCTATCCCAAAGAGGATGGAGAAACATTTGGTTACGTTATTAAAGGTAGCATTAATTTAGTAAACGGAAAAAACACTTACAAAGTAAAACAGGGCGGTACATTTTACTTGAAGTGTAAAAAAGAACATTATTTAGAAAATAAGACTAATAAAATCGCAAGAGTCTTATGGATATGTACACCGCCATTATTTTAGAGGTAGAAAGATATGAGAAAATTAATTGAGTTTAAAAACATTGTAAAATCATTCGACAATCAGGTTGTCTTAAAGGGAATCAATTTGAATGTCTATGAAAATGAATTTGTTACATTACTTGGACCTTCTGGATGTGGGAAATCTACATTGCTGAGAATTTTAGGCGGTTTCTTAGAACAGGATGAAGGAACTATCATTTTTGATGGCGAGTGTATTGATAAGGTTCCAGCATATAAAAGAGAAATCAATACTGTCTTTCAAAGATATGCTTTATTTCCACATCTGGATGTTTTTGACAATATTGCCTTTGGCTTAAGAATAAAAAAGGTGGCAGAAGACGTCATTGATCAGAAGGTTACCCGTATGCTGTCTTTGGTAAATCTGGAAGGTTATGAGCACAGAAATGTAACCTTGTTATCAGGTGGTCAGCAACAACGTGTAGCTATTGCCAGAGCCTTGGTAAATGAACCGGAAGTTTTACTTTTAGATGAACCACTTGGAGCACTGGATTTAAAATTAAGACAGGAAATGCAACGTGAACTAAAGAGAATTCAGCAGGAAGTAGGAATTACTTTTATTTATGTAACTCATGATCAGGAAGAAGCTTTAACCATGTCTGATAAAATTGTCGTTATGAGAGATGGTGAAATTCAGCAGATCGGAACTCCTTTAGAAATATACAACGAACCTGCCAATGAATATGTAGCTAGATTTATTGGTGAAAGCAATATCGTTGATGGAATAATGGTTGAAGACTATAAGGTTAAATTTGATGAAAAAATCTTTGATTGTGATGATTTTGGTTTTAAAGAAAATGAAGTCGTTGATGTTTTAATCAGACCAGAAGATATAAAAATAGTCAGCAGATCATCAGGAATGATGAAGGGAGAAGTCAAGTCAGTACTATTTAAAGGCGTCCATTATGAAATAATCGTAGAAACTATTTCAGGAGCTTCTAAAACAGTTACAATGCATATCTTATCTGAGCATGATACATACAATGTTGAAGCAAATGAAAAAATCGGTGCAAACGATTTCTTTGTTGACTTGGAAGATGTTGAGGATTTAGATGATTTCAACCTGGTAGCTAGAGCTAATGCTCAGGCATGGGACGATGAAGAAAATGATCTGTCAATTGCCAGCATTACTCACAATATTGAAAGTAAGGTAGGTTCTTATAACTGTACTTTCAAAACAAATAAGAATACTGAAATCACTATCAAGGTTCATGTGGTAGACCCAGAATATGTGGAAGATGCTAAAAAGAATATCGGTATCAGTGCGTTAGATTTCTTTGTTACTGCAGATGAAATAAAGGAGTCAATGGCTATTTCAACAGACTTAAAAACCTGGGCTTCTGCTGAAGCATGGAACTTGCAGGATGATTCTGAAATTGAAATTACGGATGTAAAATATGATTTCGACACCGAAGATATAACTGAAGGTTCTTATGAAATAACATTTGCTACTCAAGGTAGAGAATACAAAATTGAAACAACAACAGTACACGAAGAAGGGGATAAGGTCGGCTTAAAAATTGACCGTAATGACATTCATGTCATGAGTAAGATGGTGGTATAAAAATGAAAAGTTTTAGAAATATGACCTATCCATACATTGTATGGTTAGCTCTATTTGTGGTAACTCCAATGCTGATGATTGTTTTCTATGCATTTACCAATACTGGAAATGATATGTTGGTATTTAAATTTACATTGGAGAACTTTACCAGATTTTTTAAAGATCCAGATTTTTTAAGAGTTTTATATACTTCTTTAAAAATCGCCTTTTTGACTACTGTTATTTGTGTTTTGATTGGCTATCCTACTGCTTATGTAATCGCTAAACAGGATGAAAATAAGCAGGCAATTTATATTTTGTTATTAACTTTACCAATGTGGATAAATATGTTGGTTAGAACCTATGCCTGGAAAGGTATCTTGATGAACTTTGATATTACAAGCGAGCTGAAAGTTTTTGTCGGTATGGTTTATAACTTTTTGCCATATATGATTATTCAAATTTATACCTCTTTATCAAAGATGGATAAAAACCTTCTTGATGCTGCTCATGATTTAGGGGCAAACAAGATGCAGACTTTTTTGAGAGTAACTTTACCGCTTTCAATTCCTGGTGTTATTTCAGGTATCACCTTAGTATTTTTACCTGCAGTAAGTTCATTCTTTATTCCTAAATTATTAGGTGGTGGAGACTATGTTTTAATTGGTAACCTAATTGAAAACTACTTCATAACCACAGGAGACTGGAACTTTGGCAGTGCTATTTCTTTAATTATGGCCATCATTATTATCGTTTCAATGTATTTTACAAAGAAAGTCGATAAAAGGTTTGGGGAGGAGTAGGCAATGAAAAAAGATAATAAAAGTTTTCTATCAAAATTAGCACCTAATATTTGGCTGATATTAATTGTCCTGTTCTTCTATTTACCTATTATTTATGTTGTTATATTTTCATTTAACTCAACTAAAAGTTTAAACCACTTTACCGGGTTCTCGTTAATGTGGTATGAGAAGATGTTCAATGATCGAAAAATGCTGGAACCAATCTATTACACAGTTTTAGTGGCTGTTATTGCGACAATAGTATCAACTGTCATCGGAACAATTACTTCAATTGGTTTATCTAAACAGAAAAAGATTGTCAGAGACCTTGTTTTGCAGGTAAATGATTTACCGGTGATGAATCCTGATATTGTTACAGCTATTGGTTTAATGCTATTTTTCATTTCATTAAATATTGAAACCAGCATAATTACCTTGCTGATTGCCCATATTTCATTCTGTATTCCATTTGTTATCCTGTCGATTATGCCAAAACTAAGAACATTGGATGATAATGTGGCTGAAGCAGCTCTAGATTTAGGAGCAACTCCATTTCAGGCTTTAACAAAGGTTATTATTCCACAAATTAAACCAGCTATCTTATCAGGAGCACTGATTGCCTTTTCAATGAGCTTTGATGACTTCGTTATTTCGTTTTTTACAACTGGAACAGGAGTAAGTAATATTTCGATCTATGTTTATTCAATGAGTAAACGTATCAATCCTACCATCAATGCTTTAAGTTCACTCATTGTGGCAGTTGTTACTACTGTTCTGATTATTGCCAATGTCATTCCATTTATTAAATCAAGACGTCCACAAGCAGAAGTTGTTAAAAAGAAAAGCAAATATTCTTTTGTTCCATATTTAGCAGGTGCATTGGCACTGACTATTTTCTTAGTATCATTTGGCACAAAGACAACTGGTGATTTTGACCCGATTGCTGAATTTGGTTCAAATACCCTCAATATATTTAACTATGGAGAATATGTTGGCGAAGATGTAATTGCTGAGTTTGAAGATATGTATAATGTTAAGGTAAATTATGATACATTTGCCTCAAATGAAGAAATGTACACTAAATTAATGAGTGGTGCCTCTTATGATGTCATCATAGCTTCTGACTATATGATTCAAAAATTAATAGTGGATAGATTATTACAACCTTTAGATAAAGATGAGCTTACTAACTTAACAGATTTATATCCTGCTGCTTTAGAATATATGGATTTTGATCCAGAAATGATTTATGCGGTTCCATATTTGTGGGGTAATGTTGGCATCATTTATGACAGCACATTAATTGATGCTGAAGATGTGGAATCTTTAGGTTGGGATGTCTTCTTACTAGAAAAATATCGTGGCATGGTATATTTCTATGATTCAGAAAGAGATGCCTTTATGGTGGCTTTAAAAGCTCTTGGATATTCGATGAATACCAAAAATGAACAAGAGTTACTAGAAGCTTACAATTGGCTGATTGAAATGGATAATGCGGTAGATCCAGCTTATGTAACTGATGAAGTTATCGATGGCATCATTAATGGTGAAAAAGCTTTAGGTTATGTTTATTCAGGCGATGCGACATATATGATGTATGAAAATGAAGATTTAAGTTTCTATGTACCACATCAAGGTACTAACGTTTGGATGGACTGTATGTTTATTCCAAAAAATGCGAAAAGTACAGAACTTGCCAACTTCTTTATCAACTATATGCTTTCATATGATGTTGCCTATGCCAATTCTGAATATGTCGGTTATACTTCACCAAATGAAGAAGTTTTAATAGCTTTAAGTTCAGAAGATGGTGAGTATTATGGTATTGATGCATATGTTCCACGCGTTGGATTTGAAGAAGATGAAACTTTTGTCAATGATGATACTATCAGAAAGATAATATCTGAATACTGGGTAAAAGTTAAACTGAATTAATTTAAAAAGGAGATGAAAATCTCCTTTTTTTGACTTTTAAAAAGTGTCTTTTTGACACTTAATTTGAAAATGTATATTTATCATTAGTTACTGTAAACTTTAATCTTCTAGTTTTAAAATGAATATATGCCAAACTTATTATTACTATGGTTATACTGCCAAGAGCTTTTATAAGATGCTTGAAATCTCTATAGGCTGGATAGCTTAATGACAATATCTTATCAGTAATAAACAGACCAATTATTAAAACCAGTATCAGTGAGATTGTTTTCTTATTGAAGAGTTTAGAAAGAGGTAAACCTGGAAAATATATCAATGCTGAAATGACTATTATGATAAATATTATTGCAGCTAGAATTACCCAGTAGCTGAGTTGTGATAAAACTCCAGATAACAGATTTTCCCAAATAGGTCTCAACAGCAGCATTAGTAGCCACCCTAATGACCATAAAGGCAAAAGAAAAATTATTCTTATTGGCAGAGGAAGGGTGTTTAATAACTGTCTGCTTTTAATCTTGAAAGAACTTTTCTTTTTCTGACTATGTTCATCATTTATATCCTCATCTTCATAAGCTTCTTCTATAATGTCTAAAGGCTTATCGTAGGTATTGTGAACAAACAAAGAAGCAGCAGTAGTAGCAGCTATTGCCGTCTTTTGAGCCTTCTTCTTTAAGTCTTCTTTTTTATCCTTTTCCATAAATAAATAATATCATATTTTATAACTCAAAACTATTTTTACAATCAATAATAAGCGCTTATTGTTTGATAAGGACAAGGGAAAACAGCTGAAAATTATCTTAATTGTTGTTGCAATTTGGTTTCAAGTGTTATACAATAATATTCGCTGGTAATCTTGTGGTTCCCTAGCCAAGTGGTAAGGCAACTGACTGCAACTTAGTGATCACCAGTTCGAATCTGGTGGGAACCTCCAGCATTAATAAGCAGAAGTGGTGGAATAGGTAGACACGAGGGACTTAAAATCCCTTGGTAGAAATACCGTGAGGGTTCAAGTCCCTCCTTCTGCACCATGTTTTAAATAGAAACCCGAGCATACGCCCGGGTTTTTATTTTAGTTCAGTTAGAAGATAAAAAATCCCTGTTTGTGTAAAAAGGATGTAAATAACATATTGGATAGCTTTTATTGTCGTTTTATTTTATATATTAATTTGTTATAATTAAATTGAACTTATGTGTAAATTTTATAAATTATTCACATAAGATAGTAATTTTTATGAAAGGAAAGGGAAAATGAAAAAATTATTTGTATTTTTACTAGCTTTTGCAATGATTTTAGGCTTTGCTGGTTGTAAACCTAAAGAGCCAACTGTTGAAAAGCAGACGGTTGTAATCTGGCACACTTATACTGAAGACCAGACAGCTACCTTAGAGAGAATTGCTTCAGAATTCAACGCTTTACACGAAGGCGAAATTGAAGTAATCGTTCAGGCTCAGGAATATTCAGGCTTTACAAACAAGGTTTATGAATCTGTAGCAAATGGTGTTGGACCAGACATGATTTTCCAGTATGCTTCTACAGCTGCAACATATGTTGGAGATACTGAAGAAGAAACAATGGTTGTTGACTTTGATAAATACCTAAGCCAAGATTTCTCAAAATTGGTTGCTCCTGGTATTTATGCTGAAATGACAGATTTTAAAGATGGCAAGTTACACGTTTTACCAATGGTAACAACAGGACCTATCTACATCTACAATGCAAAATTATTCGAGCAATATGGTGTTGAACCTCCAACAACCTGGAAACAAGTTTTTGAATTATCTAAGACTATCTGGGAAAAATCTGGACATACAGTTGTAGGATTTGCAGTTGACTCATTAACTGACTTCTTTACTACAATTATTATGCAGCACGGTATTGGTTACTACAACGAAGATAAGACTTCAGTTTTATTCTGTGATGGTGATAAGTTAGCATTTATGTTAGAGCAATTTAAGCAAGCTGTTCAGGAAGGTTACTTCCAATTAGCTCCTCAATCAGGTGACTATAACAGTTCAGATATGAATGCTTTAACTTTGGCTTCTTATGTTGGTTCAAGTGCAGGCTTACCTTATTTATCATATGATGGAATTGCTGCTACATCTTTACCAAGAGAAATGGATGATGGAATGGGAGTTATTGATTGGGCTCCTGCATGGAACAGAGGCGTCATCGTCTTCAAGAGTAATGAAGCTAGAGAAGCTGCTGCTGTTAAGTTTGCAGAGTACTTCTTAAATGAAGAAAACAATGCTGCTTGGGCAAAAACAATGAGTGCTTTCTCACCATATTTTGCAACTCAGCAAAACGCTGATTACCAGGCTACAGTAGCTGCAAATATTGCATTATCAGCATTGGCAGGTCAAATCAACTATGCTGGTGTATTGCCTAATACAAGTGGTGCTTCTGCTATCAGAACAGCTTTAGAAGAATTAGTTAAAACTACAGCTGCTGGTACAGTATCAATTG
The DNA here is from genome assembly GCA_964449115.1 of uncultured Erysipelotrichaceae bacterium. GTDB lineage: Bacteria > Bacillota_I > Bacilli_A > Erysipelotrichales > Erysipelotrichaceae > UBA1783. The sequence continues at coordinate 26,381 of CAYUXW010000015.1, forward strand.
AAGAAGGTTTAGCAATCTGTAAGGCAGCTTGTGAAGCAGCTTTAAGTGAATAGTTTATTTTAAAAACTAGATAATTTAATACTGAAGGAAGAACCTTCCTTCAGTATTTTATTTAAGTAAAGCTGGACTACTTAAATAAAATAGGAAAGGATAATAATTATATGAAAATTACAATTGAAGGTTTAACAAAGAAGTTTGGAGAAGTAACTGCCGTAAAAGACTTTGATGCTGTTATTGAAAAAGGACAGCTGGTGTGTCTTTTAGGACCATCTGGCTGTGGCAAAAGTACAATGCTTTATATGCTGGCAGGTACGGAAGCTGCTACAAGTGGAAAGATTTATTTTGATGATGAAGATGTAACTTATATGGCTCCTGAAAAAAGAGGAGTTGGTCTAGTGTTTCAAAACTATGCCTTATATCCACACATGACAGTTTTACAGAATATCTGTTTTCCATTAGAAATTCAAAATGTTCCAAAGGCAGAAAGAATAGAAAGAGCCAAAGAAATAGCTAAACTTGTTCAAATTGAAGATTACTTACATCGTAAACCATCTCAATTATCAGGGGGACAACAACAACGTGTTGCTATTGCTCGAGCTTTAGTAAAAAGACCAAGATTATTGTTGCTTGATGAGCCTTTAAGTAATTTGGATGCTAGATTGCGCTTGGTAATGAGAGAAGAAATCAGAAGAATCCAGCAGGAAACAAAGGTTACTACCATATTTGTAACTCATGACCAGGAAGAAGCAATGTCTATTTCAGATGTAATTTTGCTGATGAAAGACGGAGAAGAACAACAAAGTGATGCTCCACAAGCTTTATATGACAATCCTGTCAATTCATTTACAGCTAATTTCTTAGGAGTTCCAGCTATAAACAATATCTATGGCTATGTGAAAGATGGTAAATTCTACACTCATGATAATAGTGCAGTAATTGAACATGAAGCATGTAAAAAAGTACCTGAGGGTAGAAGAGTTGACCTGGCTATTCGTCCAGAATCTATTGAACTGTCTAAAGATGAAGCTAATTTCAAGGCTTATCTAGTTCATACCTATGCTATGGGTAAAGAAGAATTAAGTTATATGAAGGTTGGTACTACTGAAATCAGGGGATATTTACCAAATGTAACAGAAGTAGAAAAAGAATATAATATCCGTTTAAAAAATAAAGGTGTCTTCTTCTTTGATGAAGAAATAGGAGAAAGATACGCATGAAATTAGATATTTTTAAAAAGAAGGATAAAGACCCAAAGGTAGAATTTACTAAAAAGTGGGAACCACTTGTATTCTTGCTTCCTTTTGCTATTGGTGTTACAGTCTTTACAATTTATCCTTTATTTAATGTTATTTTAATGGCGTTCAAAGAAAACTTCGTCTTATTAACAGGAAAATATAGTGGTTTTGGTTTAGAAAATTTTAAATATGTAATGCAGGATAGATATTTTATTCAAGGAATGCAAAATACTTTTAGATATGTCTTGGTAGTAATCCCTATCTCTACCTGCATTTCAATTGTTATTGCGACACTTTTAAATAATAAGATCAAGTTTATGCCATTTTTCCAGACAGCATACTTTTTGCCAATGGTAACAAGTGCTACCGCTGTAGGTTTAGCCTGGAAATATATGTTTCACTATCAATATGGTGTTATTAACTATTTGTTGGGGCTGATTGGAATCAATCCAATTGCCTGGTTGACAGATGTTTCAAGTAACTTTACAGCCCTGTGTGTTTATGGGGTTTGGAACATGCTGCCTTTTACAATAGTTTTGCTGTTATCAGGGTTACAGAATATCGATAAACTCTACTATACTGCTGCAAGAGTTGATGGAGCCAGTACTTTCAGAATTTTCTTTAGAATTACTGTTCCACTGCTTTTACCAACAATTTTCTTAACGATGATTGTCAACTCAATCAGTGCCTTTAAGGTATTCCATGAGTTGTTCCCGTTATGGTCTGGTCAGCCAGGTATAGCCTATAATCTGTTTACAGTTGTTTACTATATCTTCTATCAGTTTAGAGGTTTAACACCTCCAAAATACGGCAGAGCAGCTGCATCTGCGGTAATCCTATTTATTGTTATCTTTATCTTTACAAGAATTCAGATATGGATTCAAAAGAAATTTGATAACTAGGAGGGCGTAAAATGAGAACTAAGAATTTTGTTAAATATATCATTTTATATGTAATATTAGGTATTGGAGCTGTATTTATGATCTTCCCATTTTTCTGGATGATTACTGGTGGCTTTAAAACCGCTCAAGAAATTGCTGCTTTCCCACCACTGTTATTTCCAACACATTTTAATTTGGATAACTTTAAATTTGCTCTTGAAACAGCGCCATTTGCCAAATATTTTGTCAACTCGGTTGTAGTAACCGTCAGTTCAGTGACATTAAGTACATTGACAACAATATTAGCAGCTTTTGCTTTTTCAAGATTGGAATTTAAGGGAAGAGATGCACTTTTTACCTTGCTTTTGGCTTTAATGATGGTACCATTTGAAATGATTGTTATAACTAACTATCGTACAATTATCAATATGGGATTGCTGAATACCAGATTGGCTTTAATTATTCCTTTTACTTCAAGTATTTTCTATACCTACATCTTGCGTAACTTCTTTGTTTCTATTCCAGAATCGTTATATAGAAGTGCTAAGATTGATGGATGCAGTAACTGGCAATATTTATGGAAAGTAATGGTTCCGATGGCTAGACCTTCGCTTGTTACAATTATTCTATTGAATAGTATTGCGGCTTGGAATAGTTTCTTCTGGCCAATGTTGACTACCAATACCACTGCTGCTAGAACTCTACCATTTGGTTTGTATACCTTTATGACTGAAGGTGGAGCAAGAAACGAATATATGATGGCAGCAGCAACAATCGTAGTTTTACCGATGATGATTTTATTCTTGTTTGCTAGAAAGTACATTGTTACTGGCGTAAGTAAGGGTGGATTAAAAGGTTAATAAGAAGAATTATTAAAATTGAAATAAAAATCGAAGAAATTAATCTTCGATTTTTTCTATCAGTTGACCATCAATTAAATAGTAATCAACATTTTCCTTTGGTAAATAATGTTTAGCATTAACTGGATTTAAGGATTCTGGATTTTTTGAATGCACAGCTACAACTGCTTTAGGGTTAAGCTTTTGAATATAATAAGCCAAATGATTTGGATAAGCGTGAGAAAATGAATATAGATTAATATAGGAGAAGAATTTCCACTGTAATTTCTCAATAAAGTTTTTCATAATCTGATAATGTTTTTGACCCTTGATTAGTGGCTCACCAAATAGATGGAAGTAGATTCCGTTTATTCCGTCATAATCTGTCAGTTCCAAGATATTTCTATAAGTATTTTGAATAAAATATCCATTTGGATTTTTAAGCACTTCATTTTTTAAAATAACAGTATTGTTTTCTTTTACATCCTTATAAAAATCAAAGTTTAAATCATTATCTGGAAACATGACACATACTGATATATTCAGTAATTCATTGATTATATAAGCCGTATGAGGCTCAAAGACCGCTTGACGATTATATTCTTGAGCAATTCTGATTATATGCTCTAACATCCTGATATCGCGATGATAAAGGTTAAAAACAGCAATACCTTGATGATCTTTTAGTTGCTGGCTGATATCATCAAAAATCTTCTGTTCAGTAATCATTCCTTTTAATACTTCTTTAGAAGGTATGTTTAACTGTCTTATTTCCTTTTCTGAATAGACAAACTCACTTGCTGAGGTTGTTGTACTGTCGACAATCAGCAAATCAATGTTATTTTCACTCATTTTTTGTACAGCCTGCCAAGCTCTTTCAGATTCTAAGGCATGAAATCTGATATCCCCAGAATAGACAATAGTAGAGTCTTTTGTTTTAATTAAAAAACTGGCTGAACCGATACAGGTGTGATCGGAAAAATAAGGAGTTACTTCAATATCGCCAACTTTTATTGTCTGATTGTACTCAAAGCCACTGTATTCTCTGAAATATGGTTCTTCCCTGATGGTTTCTAAAGTTTGTTTCAATTTTAAACCTGAATTATGAAAATAGATAGGAATTGAAGGATCAACCTTATCAATTTCGGACATATGGTCTTTATGACAATGTGAAATGAAGATAGCTGTCTGGTAGATATTATCTTCTGCTGGTTTAAGATTGATATCATCTAAGCTTTGCTGACTATAAATATAATCAATCATCGGTGCTTTATTTAAGAGTAAGGCATCTTTTACTCGTTTTTTATTTCTTGGTAGGACCGTACCATCATATATTTGGGTTAATGGTTCAAATGGAGCACCAAAATCGAAGATAACTCTGGATTTATTGTAGGTAATCATTATTACTACTCCCATTCCATGTAAGCCTCTGATGAAATTAACTTTTGTTTTCATTGTGTGACCTCCAGTTTTTTATTTTCATGATTGTATACATATGTCTCATCTTGTTTACACAAGAAATAATTTGTTTTACTAGCTTCACCTAATAGTTTTCTTTGAGGACAATGAGAAGGGATTAAAAGTTTCGCATTAACTTGATTTATATACCATAAAAGCTGGTTAGCAATAGCATGGGAGAAAAACTCTCCATCTTCACCTTCATAGATATGTCTATAAGCGATATTGGATTTTTTTAATATCATCTCTAAGCTTCTAAACTGAGGATCATAATCTCCCAAGGGTGTTCCAGAATGATGAAGATATAAAGTATTAATGTTTCTGTAATCCAATAGTTCCAAAATATTTTCAAAAGTATTCTGAACAATATAATTGGCTGGATTGCTATAGATTTCATCTTTCGTGATAATATTGTTTTCTTTGATAACCTGTTTTAAATAGTCAGGATAATTTTTTTCATCGTAAGTATCTGGAATCATAACATTATAACTTTTATTAAAGAATCTGTTTAGAATATAGGCACTTTTCGGCTCAAATACCAGGGTTCTGCCACTTTTTTTAGAAAAGTCAAACCAGTATCCAGCATGACACATTTCACGCTCATAGTAGTTAAATATGATTAGTCCATCATAGTTGTCAATTAGCTTTTGGGTTCTTTCTAAAAGTCTTTCTTCAGTAATGACTCCTTTAATCGGCTGATAACTAGGGTAGAGTTCTTTTTCGTATTTAGTTGTTTTCTTCAGCCAGCTAGGCAAAAAACTGGTTCCCTCACAAACTAAAATATCGATTTGCTTTTCTTTTAAGAATTGGATTTCCTTAATAATATTATCTCCATAAACACCATAGATAAAGACATCACCGGTATAATGTAGTTTTAAATCAGGAGTTTCAATATAGAAAGAGTAGTCCTGATAACTATCAGAGTTTAAACAGAAAGATTTAACATAGATGTCCCCAATCATAACCTCTTCAGGTATATCTAAGTAACTCTTTCTTTTAGAAAAAACTCCATCTCCAACATCCTCTAAAGCCTGCTCAATAATTTGAGCATTTTTTGACAGGTAAACATCAACATCATTGCTGATTGTTCCCATATTTCCCATATGATCTAAATGTAAATGAGTTATAAATACTGCTGTCTGATATTTAGATTCTTCAGCTGGTAATAAGTCTAATCCCTGTATTTCTTTTTGAGCATACAAACCATCAATTTTAGAAATATCATTAATCCATAAACCATCCTTTATAAAACTGTTTCTTTGGTTAACATTGCCATCATAAAGATTAAAGCCTGGATTGTAGGTTGCTCCTATTTCCATAATGACTCGAAGGTTGCGATAGATAACTTCCATCACCACTCCACCTACTGTATCTAAATCGCTGTAGAAGGTTATTTTTGTTTCTGTTTTCATAATAATCACCTGCTTATCATTATAGCAAATCATAACCACATTTTGTGTTATAATAGGCGGTATAGGGGAACGGAAAAATGAAAATTAGAAACAATTATGATGAATGTTTAACCAATGTTGCCTGTTCAATCAGAAAATATTTTGAACTTGATTATCATCATAGGACAATCAGAGAGATTGATGAACTGCTGGAAAGAAAACAACCTAAAAATGTTGTTTTAATATTGTTTGATGGTATGGGTTCAATGATTTTAGATAAAGCCCTGGATGAAAATAGTTTCTTTAGAAAAAATAAAGTTAAAGATATTACATCTGTCTTTCCTGCAACTACTACAGCTGCCACAAATTCGATAAAAACGGGGTTAAATCCTGTTGAGCACTGCTGGCTGGGTTGGAATACCTATATTGAAAAAATTGACCAGACGATTACCTTGTTTTTGAGCTCGGAAAAAGGGAAAAATGAAAAAAGTGATAAGTTTATGGAAATATTTGAGGAATATGAACCTGATTTTATCACCAATCTAATAAGCCAAGCGGGAAAATATGAAGGAATTGAAATCAGCAATTTCGGTGATATCGGCTATAGCAGTGTTGATGAAATGATTTCGATAATTCAGGGGCAGTGTGAATATGGCGACAAAAAGTACATGTATGTCTATGACCCACAACCTGATGCCATAATACATGATTATGGTCCCTATTCTTCATATGCGAAAAGAGAGATTATTTTGAGAAATAACAAAATTGAAAAAATGTGTGAAGAACTGACTGATACAGTAGTGATAATATTGGCTGATCATGGCCATATAAAAGTCGACAATCTCTATTTAAAGGATTATCCAGATGTTTATAGTCTGTTAGAGCGAACAACTTCAATTGAACAAAGAGCAGTGTCATTTAAAATAATAGATGGCCAGCATGATTTATTTGTGGAAAGATTCAATCATCATTTTTCAGAATATTTTTCGCTCTATACAAAGCAGGAAATTATAGAGTCAAAAATATTTGGCTCTGGATTTATGCATCAGAATTTTGATTCTGCTATTGGTGATTTTATCGCCATTGCTGAAAACAGCAACAAGTGCTTATTGACAGATGGAGATTTTCCAATGTTTTCTCATCATGCAGGATATACGGATGAGGAAATATATGTACCATTGATTATTATTGATAGAGTCTAACGATAAATAGTGGGCAGTTTAAAGGGGGTTACTATGGCAGATAATCTTGAAGTGTTGAAAGAATTGGTAACAGAAGATAATTATTCGTTCTATACAAGCAGTTCAGGAGATATGTTTGGTTCGTTTTATTCAACCGGAATATATCAGCTGGATGAAAACACTGTTTTTGTCAGAAAAAGAAGCAGGGAAGATTTTAATGCTGAAGAAAAGATAGAGCAATATGAGATTTCTATGGAGATATATGATGAAATCTTTACTTTGATTAAGGAAAATAAGCTGATAGATTTGGTAAAAGCTTCAAAAGAAGAATGTCTGGCTTATGATATGGCGACAATTGATTATCAGATTCGCATAGGAAATAAAAACTATCGCTTTAATTCTACTTTGCAGATTGATCAAAAAAGACGTGAAATCATATGGGAAATATTAGATTTAATACATTTAAAAGAAAGGTAGGAGAATAATGAATGCATTCTAAAAAAATTGATTTAAAAACAATGAGAAATACCAGAGACTTGGGCGGGATTGTAAATAAAAATGACTTAAAAATAAAGAAAAACAGACTTTATCGAAGTGGTGAGTTATCTAGAATCAGTGCTGAGGATGCCAATACTCTATATGAAGATTACAATCTTAGGACAATTGTTGACTTTAGAAATGAACTGGAAATGAAAGAAAGAAAAGATGTTATTATAAAAGATCAGCGATATGTTGCAAACACCATTATATCAGTATCAACAGCTGGTGGTACTCATGATGAAGAAGCAAACAAAAGAAAAGAAGAAATGGCTATAAAGGCTGACAAAATATCGCATTATGCCAAGTGTGGGATGGAAATGTTTTACATGGAAATGTTTGAAGACTATGGAAGCAAACAATTTGGCAACTTTTTAAGAGAAGTTTTAAATGCTGATGCTGGTATTTTATGGCATTGTGCAATTGGAAAAGACAGAGTAGGTGTTGCAACAGCAATTCTGTTAAAAATTCTTGATGTTGATGATGAAACTATTATGAAAGATTATCTATACACGAATCATTGCTACAATCCAGGTTATGTTCCACAGGATACTGCCAGAGACTGGTATGATTATGCTCATAGTGATTATTTGAAAACTGCCTTTAAAGAAATAGATGTTAAATACGGAAGTTTTCAAAACTTCTTAATTGAGGGGTGTAATTTTACACTTGAAGATCAAAAGAAGTTAAAAGAAAAATATTTAGAAAAGTAGGTATAGATTATGGATTTTACTAAATTGATAGAAAAAATGAAAGAAGATATTCATTTAATTATAGGTGATATAATAGTGATTGTTATTGTTTTTGTTATCGCCAGGATCATACTTGGCCAGCTTAACAGATTCACTAACAAAACAATTGAAAAAAGTAAAGAGTTAGAAGATCAACAGCAGGCAAAGGGTATTGTTACCTCAATGACATTGCTTAGAAGTGTTGGCAGGTATGCAATTTATTTTGTAGCTGTTGCTGTGATTTTATATAAATTGGGCTTTGGAAATGTTCTCAGCAATCTACTTGTTACCGCTGGTATTGGTTCTTTAGCGATTTCTTTTGGCGCCCAAAGTGTTATTCAGGATGTGGTTACAGGTTTGTTTTTAATTTTTGAAAGACAGTACGCGGTTGGAGATCTGGTAAAGATTGGTGAACATACTGGATTTGTCACGGCAATTTCTATGCGTGTAACCTATTTAGATTGTCTGGGTAAAAAAGTTATCATACCTAATGGTAAGATTTCCGAAGTTGTAAACTTCTCTAATGATTATTCAATTTTTGAATTAACCATTCCAGTTTCTTATAGTCTAAATTTAAATGAAGCAATTGATTTTCTAAAGGATATTTTGGACAAATATTATGAAGAAAATAAGGATTTGTTTATCGATAAGCCGGTAGTATTTGGGCCAACAAACTATAATGCCAGTGCTGTGGATGTTTATATGCGTGGTAAAGTTATCAATATGAAACATTGGCAGGTGGAAAGAGAATTAAGGCTTCTTTTCAAAGAAGAAATGGATAAAAAAGGTATGTATATACCGTTTACTCAAATTGTTGTGCATAATGAAAAATAATGTTTTTTCAAAAATAAATGATAAAAAATGAGTAAGCTAAATTATGATTTTTAGGATTTAATATGGAAAAAGCAAATAAGATTAAAAAAACTTGTATTATATTTCAAATACTCCTTTTAATGTGGTTTTTCCTTGATATGACAGGAGTTTACTTTAGTGACAAGTGTTTAGTTACACAGTCATACAGGGAAGACGGAGTGTTCTTTTTAATTTATCTTATTACAGTTATATTATTTATTGTGAAAGTTCAGATTGGGAAGTGGCTTGTTGTTGTTTGGACTTCTGTATGGTTTATAGCTCAATTTTTAAGCCATGAATGGTATACCTTTTTTGATAGCGGCATTATGGGCAGTAAAGAAGGAAAAATAAAATATTTTTCAGATACACTTCAATGGATAAGAATTGAGGGAAAATATATACCAGATATATACCATACAGTATTGCATATCCTTATCTTATTAGTTCTAATCAGTACAATTATCTATATTGTAAAAAGTAAGAAAAAAGCAGAAGTATAAATTTAGGTTTGTCGGTTAGAAATAAATTCTAATTTTAGGAAGTAATGCATTCATATAAATTGCACGATATTAATCATATTATAATCTGGGACATTATCCCATATTAAAGCTTAGGATATTATCAGATATTAACCACAATTGTTATACATAATGAAAAATAATGCTTGTAATTTTTTCATAGCTATTGTAAAATATTTTCAAGCAAGGAGAATGTTATGAAACACTTATATTCAAAAGCTATGATGATGGATATGATGATGGACATGGGCATGCCCGTGTATTTAAGTGTGATTAACGTCTGATAATCCTTAGTATTTTTTTGAAGTAGAAACGGGTAGGTTATTAGACAAACCCGTTTTTTTGTTTGAGAGGAGAAAAGGATATGAATAGAATACTTGAACTACTGATAAAATCCAACTTTAATTTAAGACGAATGTGAAAGGGGAAATTAGATTAGATTAAAGTTGAATTATTACATATATATAGAAAAAGGAGAAAGAACATGAAAAAATTATTTATTACTTTACTAACAGTTACATTATTACTATTATCTACTGGTTGTGAACAAAAAAAGCAATCAATCACTATTGCAATTCCTAATGATACAACCAACGAAGCAAGAGCTTTACTATTACTTCAGGACTTAGGTTTAATTACCTTAAAAGAAGGTGCATCAATTACAGCTACAATCAATGACATTGCTGAAAATCCTTATGGCATTAAATTCAATGAAGTAGAAGCAGCTCAACTGCCAAATATTCTGCAAGATGTTGACTATGCAGTTATCAATTCTAACTATGCTATCAGTGCTGGAATCAATCCTGTTGAAGATTCTCTGGGCATTGAAGGTGGTTCTTCTTTCTACGCCAATATATTAGCAGTTAAAGAAGGAAATGAAGATCTGCCAGAAGTAAAAGCACTTGTTGCAGCGTTACATTCTAAAGCAGTGGCTGATTTCATTTTAGCAACTTATGGTGGTTCGGTTGTCAGTGCGGTTGAAGAATTGACTGATGGTTTTGATCCAACCGTTGATTATGCAGCTTTAGAAGGAGTAACAATCTCTGTTGCCTGCTCACCAACTCCACATGCAGAGATCTTAAATGTTGTTAAAGGAATTCTAGCAGAAGTAGGTATTGTATTAGATATTCAAGAATATACTGACTATGTTGTTCCAAACAATGTTGTTGAAGATGGAACAGTTTTAGCAAACTATTTCCAACATTTACCATACCTGGATGATTTTAACCAACAGAATGGTACTCATATTGTTTCAGTAGCAGCTGTTCATGTTGAGCCACTTGGTATTTATGGTGGTAAACAGACAAGTTTGGATGCTATCTATGATTCAAATAAGTAATTTATCGAAAATCTATAACAACGAAATAGAAGCCATTAAAGATATCTCCCTTAATATCGGTGAGGGAGATATCTATGGCATCATAGGCTTATCTGGAGCTGGTAAAAGTACTCTGGTTCGATGTATCAATTTACTTGAAAAACCAACTGGAGGAACAATAGAAATAGATGGTGTAGATTTAACGAAATTAAATGAAAAACAGTTAAGAGAAAAAAGAAAAGAAATATCAATGATCTTTCAGAATTTTAATCTGCTTAATCAAAAAAACTGTTTGGATAATGTTTGTCTTCCATTGACTATTTCTAAAGTCAATAAAAAAACAGCTGAAAAAAGAGCTTTAGAACTGCTTGATATTGTAGGAATAAAAGATAAGGCTTATGCTTATCCAAGCCAGCTTTCAGGTGGTCAAAAACAAAGAGTAGCTATTGCCAGAGCTTTAGCTACCAATCCGAAGGTATTGTTGTGTGATGAAGCCACCAGTGCCTTGGACCCGACAACTACAGCTTCAATTTTACAATTACTTAAAGATATCAATCAGAAGTTCAATATTACTATCATAATTATTACTCATCAAATGAGTGTGGTAGAAAGTATTTGTAAAAATGTAGCTATTTTAGATGATGGCATTGTGGCAGAAAAAGGGGAAGTAAGCACTGTTTTCTCTAATCCACAATCAGCAGCAGCTAAGCGTTTAGTATTTCCAGAAGGCTATGATGATAAATTAATTACTTCAAATGATGATGTTAGATTTATTCGTGTTGTCTTTGATGGCGATATAGCAACAAATAAACCACTGGTGGCTTCGATGGCTGTAGAAGTAGATGTTGTTGCTTCTATTGTGTATGCTTCAACAAAAAGTATTGGTGGAGTAACCTATGGTTCGTTATTGCTGTCAGTAAAAAATGATGAGGCAATTGTTAAAAAAGCCTTAGATTATTTCACCAGAAATGAAGTAAGTGCCAAGGAGGTTTTCTTAAATGTTTAGTATTGAAAAGATTCAAGAAGCCCTGGAGATTGTATTGACTCAGTTTCCATTAGCTTTATGGGAAACAATATATGTAACCTTGATAGCGACACTTTTTGCGACAATCATCGGTCTTCCTTTAGGGGTATTATTGGTTATTGGTAAAAAAGATGGTATTAAACCATTACCTAACTGGCTTAATAATTTTATTGATTTATTCATTAATGTATTAAGGTCAATCCCATTTCTTATTCTAATGATTTTAGTTTTCCCACTGACAAGGGCAATTGTTGGAACTACTGTTGGTACGGTTGCTTCAATTGTGCCACTGGTAATTGCTTCATTTCCTTTTATTGCCAGACTTGTTGAAAGTTCTCTAAAAGAAGTAGATCCCAATGTGATTGAAATGGCTCAATCAATTGGAGCGACACCACTGCAAATAGTCAGTAAAGTAATGCTTCCAGAAGCTTTTCCATCACTGCTACAAAATTTAACTATTGCTACTACGACAATTTTAGGTTACTCAGCAATGAGTGGAATTATTGGTGGAGGAGGACTAGGTAAGATTGCGATTAATTATGGATATTATCGTTATAAGTATCTGATTATGCTATTTGCTGTTATTGTCTTGGTTCTTTTGGTTCAGGTTTTCCAAAGCATAGGAAGCTTGCTTGCTACAAAGAGTGATAAAAGATTAAAATAGTAGGGAAGTCCCTGCTATTTTTAAGGAGACCAGCTATGAAAAGTCAAGCGAGTTTTGACCCATGGGTCAAAATGA
>CAYUXW010000016.1:0-37106 GCA_964449115.1 uncultured Erysipelotrichaceae bacterium
CTCTGTAAACTCACTTTTGTATATTTCGTGTGTCTACTTTGGAGGGATCATATCAAAATCCCGTTTTTATATTAGACCATATTTTTTAAAACAATTGTAGATACCATCATCATCAACAGAAGTGGTGATATAATCAGCTACTTCTTTTAATTTTTCATTGGCATTGCCCATGGCTACTCCAATACCAGCATGAATTATCATCTCATAATCATTTAAACTATCTCCTATCGCTATAACTTTTTTCAGTGGATGATTATCTTTATTGATAATGTAGTCAATTCCTGAAGCTTTAGTGTTTTTAGCATAGGAGATTTCGCCAGTATATACTCCTGGATACCAGCTGTCATAATGACCGTTATATTCATCTGCCAGTTTCAAAAGTAACTTATCTGTAATATCTTTCTTCATAGTAAAGAAAGATATCTTTAGTATTTCTTCATATTTTCCCTGGAAATAATCAAACGGCAGAATCAAACCATCAGTAAACAAAAACTCATTTAGTTCTTTTTCCTTATCGCTGATATCAGCAGCACAATATAGGTAGTTTTCTTTTCCACCTTCTAACAGAAAACCAATCTCATGGGCAAGAAAAAAATCTACCAGAGGTTCCATCAAATTTTTAGGCATTGGACAGAAATACTCCTGCTTTCCTTCCAGAACTATTTGGCCACCACAGCCAGCGATAATACCATCAATATCCAGCGCTAAAAAATTTTCCGTTACTGAAGGTAAACTTCTGCCAGTACAAATAAAAATCTTGTGACCGTTGGCTTTAGCTAATTCAAGTGCTTTCAAGGCTGAAAAGGGAATACTATTAGTGCTGTTATCAAGTAAAGTTCCATCAATATCGATAAATACATAATAGCTCATCTCTAACTTTTCCTTTCTTCTCTTTGAATATAATCATTATAAGAATAGTAACAACCACAGTACTGCTGACGATAAAGACTATATTTTTTTGCCAGTTCATTAGTTTTAAGTATTCCATCATCCTTTTTAAAATCAGAATAAAAGTATTTTACTTTCGGATATAAAAGGGCTATCTTTTCTGCTACTTTATTTAAAACTTCTGAATCCTTTTGTCTAGAAATTGTCATGACAGTAGTAAAGTATTCAAAATTATTGTCGTTGGCATATTGCATGGCCTGTTTCATTCTCAATGAATAACATAATAGACATCTTTTCCCTTTTTCTGGTTCATCAGCCAAAGGTGCTAATTTCTGATGGTAGTTTTCACCATCAAATTCAGTCTTTATAATCTTTATATTTGTTTTATTATTTCTATTGTGTTCATCAATAAGTCTTACTAACTCCTGATAACGCCTGTCATATTCCTGTCTTGGATAGATATTATCGTTATTGTAATATAGGGTTAAATCAAAGTATTCACTTAAATATAAAGATACATAACTGGCACAAACCCCACAACAGACATGCATCAGCAAAGAAGGTTTATTTTTTAAACCTTTAATCTCTTCTAAAGTCTGTTTTTGTAAATAATAATACTTTTTCTTTCCTTGCAATTTCATAATCAGTAAATAAACATGCTGTCGCCAAAGGAGAAGAAACGATATTTTTCTTCTATGGCGTGTCTGTAAGCTTCAAAAATTAAATCTTTCCCACCAAAAGCACTGATCATCATTATCAGCGTTGATTTTGGCAAATGGAAATTGGTAACAATTGCATCAGTGGCTTTAAACTTATAGCCCGGATAAATAAAGATGTCAGTACTTCCGGTACATTGTCTGAAACAACCATATTCATTGTAAATAGCTTCAATTGTTCTAACTGATGTTGTTCCAATCGCGACAATTCTTTGTCCATTCTCCTTAGCCTGATTTAGAATATCAGCTGTTTCCTTGGACATCTGATAATACTCACGATGCATTATGTGTTCATCAATACTATCGACACTGACCGGTCTGAATGTTCCCAGTCCAATATGTAGAGTCACATCCACAAAGCGACAACCTTTTTTCTTTATTTTTTCTATCAGTTCTTCAGTAAAATGCAATCCAGCAGTTGGAGCTGCTGAGCTACCTTCTATTTTACTGTAGACCGTCTGATATCTTTCCTTATCCAAAAGTTTTTCTTTAATATATGGTGGCAAAGGAATATTGCCCAACTGGTCTAATATTTCCATAAAAATGCCCTCATAAAGCATTTCAAAATAGCGGATTCCCATTTCGCCTGTTTTAATACAACGAGCTTTTAATCTGTCATCGCCAAAGGTAATAATTGTACCAACTTTAACTATTTTAGCGTTACCAACCAATGTTTCCCAAATATTGTTTCCCTCATCTTTTAAAAGCAACACTTCACAGTGCCCATCTTTTTGAGTATCATTATCAATTGCCTTTTTAACACCAAATAGCCTGGCTGGTATTACTCTGGTATTATTTCTGACAATAATATCATCTTCTTGTAAGAAGTCTATCAGCTGGTCAAAATGATAATCGCCATAGCTTTTTTCATTTTTGTTGACCACCAGCAGTCTTGAAGAACTTCGGTTTTCTAAAGGAGTCTGAGCAATTAAATTTTCCGGCAAATAAAAATCAAAATCTTTTGTCTTCATCTTAAAAGCCTCTAGAATCTTGCGGATTTATCTGATGCTTTTTATAAAATTCCTCTTTAAAATCCAAAAATCTATCTTCATTAATCGCTTTTCTTACATCTTCCATTAATTTGATTAAGAAACGTAAGTTATGAATTGATAATAATCTAATACCAAAACCTTCTTTGGCACGATACAAATGCCTTAAATAAGCTCTGCTATAATTTTTACAACAATAGCAGTCACACTCTGGATCAAGTGGTCCAAAATCGTTAGCATACTCTGCTTTTTTGATATTTATTCTTCCCTGAGAAGTCATCAGAGCACCATGTCTGGCGATTCTAGTTGGTAAAACACAGTCAAACATATCCACTCCTCGCAAGATTGCCTCTAATAAAAAGTCAGTTGATCCTACTCCCATCAGATACTTTACTTTATCTTTTGGCAAGTCAATCATTGAGTAGTCAATCATCTTATAAAATACTTCATTGCTTTCA
This sequence comes from uncultured Erysipelotrichaceae bacterium, assembly GCA_964449115.1. GTDB lineage: Bacteria > Bacillota_I > Bacilli_A > Erysipelotrichales > Erysipelotrichaceae > UBA1783. The sequence continues at coordinate 3,052 of CAYUXW010000016.1, forward strand.
CCAACTGAAGTTCCTCCAATAGCATAGCCTTCAAAATCCATCTTGACCAGCTCTTGAGCACTATGTCTTCTGATATCTTCAAACTCTCCACCCTGAACAATGCCAAATAAAGCTTGCTGCCCTTCTTTTTGATGGGCATCCTGACAGCGCTTTGCCCATCTTAAAGTTCTGGCAACTGATTTTTCCATATATTCTCTGGTTACTGGGTATGGCGGACACTCATCAAAAGCCATGATAATATCAGCTCCCAGTTTATTTTGGATTTCAATTGATTTTTCTGGCGAAATGAAAAGTGCTGAACCATCCAGATGCGATCTGAAATGCACACCTTCTTCAGTAATCTTTCTACTATCGGCTAATGAGAAAACCTGAAACCCACCTGAGTCAGTTAGTATCAGTTTTTTGTAATTCATAAACTTATGCAACCCACCTGCCTGATCAACAACATCTTCTCCTGGTCTTAACATGCAATGATAAGTATTGGCTAAAATAATTCCAGCTCCCATTTCATACAATTCTTCTGGAGAAATAAATTTAACACTGGCAGCTGTACCCACAGGCATAAACATTGGAGTTAGGACATCTCCATGAGGAGTGTGTAAAATTCCAGTTCTTGCCCCTGATTGTTTACAGATATGAGTGACTTCAAAACTGATTGCCTGTTTTTTCTTTTCCATATTTTTCTCCTTTGCCTACTAATATTACCATAATTTAACAAATTAAGTTAGGATAATTGCGGATTGCCCACCATTATTTTAGTGTGACAATTAATAGGAGGTAAAAAATATGAAGAACACTAATTCTAGCATTTTGCTAATTATTAAGAAATTGGAAAGGTATCAGAAACAGGGATACATGGATGGTTTTGAAATAGGTGAAATAATTGAAGAAATCCGAAAAGCCTATACTGAGGAAAACCAGTATCGGTTAAACAGGATGATGGAAGATGTAACTCAGTATTTAACCGGTCTATCGGAAGAAACATTGATATTTGAAGACTATGTCAAGGCCAACATTGACGATGTCGCTAAGATAATCAATCGAAGTCCCAGAACAGTTTACAGGAAATTGCAGAATAATGGGTTTTCAATGATTGAACGTCAATTAATAAATAAAGAAATACAAGATGCTAACAATAACGACATTAATGAGTATTTGTCAAAACTATCAAATAAGTAAAGAACAAAGACTGATTCAGATTTTGAGTTTTATAAAAGAAGAAGGCTTTTACTACATTGATGGAAAGCTTTATTTAGCAGAAAACAATGACCTTTATCAGAACATGAATTATACATCATCAATAATCAAATTATCTTCTGATAAGAAAATAACTGATAAAACCGGCAAATTTGTTTTAGATCTTATAGAACATGAAAATACTATTAAAAAAATCATCGGATGTATAAACTCAATTATTCTGGAAGAAGATAGAAAAATTTTTATCGATCGCTATCTATTTAATTTGTCAATTCAGGATATTATGAAGAAAAATTTTGTTTCCCAAAACACATATTATTCAGCAATAAAAAACAGTACTTCACATCTTTACAGAAGGCTTTTAATTAAATAGCATAAATCACAATTGCTTTTTGCTTGTAGATATTTTAGCGATATACCATTATAATTAAGGCATGAAAAAAATTAATTATATGCTTTTACAGCTATTACTATCAATACTGTTAATCACCTTAGGATTATTAATCCACTTCTTTGGAGAAAATACCGTTGAAGGGGTTTCACTAATATTATTGACAGTTCCAGGAATTGTATTATTTCTGAGTTTTTTTGTGGAGTTCTTAAAACTTAAAAGGGATATCTACTGCATCCCCATCTACTTGATTTCAATCTTTGGCTTGGATCTTTTTGTATATTATAAATTTAATATATCATTAACCTCAAGTCTGGTTTGGGTTTTGTTTGTTGTTGTTGCTGTAATTACAGCCTTGATATGTTTTCTATTCCATATTGTTTATCAGACATTTGAGCCAACCGGCAAAAAAGAAAATTAAAACCCAGGGTTAACTCCTGGGTTTTCTTTTTAATGGCGCCTAATACAGGACTTGAACCTGTGACAAACCGGTTAACAGCCGGTTGCTCTGCCGACTGAGCTAATTAGGCAGCACAAATATACTACCATAGTAAGATGGCAAAAGCAAGATATAAAATTAAATTTATCCTCTATTTATTTCTATATTTAAAATCAAATTCTAGTTTTTTCCCTTTCAATCAATATCCTTTTTATTTAAAAAAACCACTTATTATAAACATCTGGCAAAAACAGCATCCAGTTTTTGTCGTGATATGTTAAACTAAAATAGTGATCCGTTATTATTAGGGATTACAATCATGTTGTAATATGCTAATTAGCTAGGAGGAAAATTATGAGTAAGGTTCTATTAACTGGAGGAACGGGTTTTATTGGTTCTCATACTGCTGTAGCGCTGATTGAAAATGGTTATGATGTTGTAATCATCGATAATTTGGTAAATTCTGAAGAAGATGTGGTGCATAGAATAGAGCAATTCAAAAACGTCAATATTCCTTTCTATTATGGAGATTGTCGTGATGAGAATTTGCTGGATAAAATATTTAAAGAACACGATATTGAAATTGTCATTCACTTTGCTGGATTAAAGGCTGTTGGTGAATCGGTAAGCTTACCTTTGGAATACTACGAAAATAACTTAAATGCAACTATTATATTGTTGAAATCTATGTTGAAAAACAAAGTACATAAGCTGGTTTTTTCTAGCAGTGCCACAGTTTATGATGAAAATAATCCTGCTGAAAGAGTTGAGGGATCTAGCTTAGGCTGTACCAATCCATATGGTTGGACAAAACTTATGGGCGAACAGATAATCAAGGATACCTGTCAAGCTAACAGTCAGTTGGATGCTATTTCACTGAGATACTTCAATCCAGTTGGAGCTCATCCTTCAGGAATTATTGGAGAAAATCCAAAAGGAATCCCAAATAATCTGGTGCCCTACATTCAACAGGTTGCCACTGGCATCAGAGACTATTTAAAGGTCTTTGGCAACGACTATGATACTATCGATGGTACTGGAGTCAGAGATTACATTCATGTCTGTGACTTAGCTGAAGCCCATGTGGCTGCCAGCAAATATCTGCAGAATCATAAAGGTTGTCTGGAAATTAACATTGGAACAGGAAAAGGAGCCTCTGTCCTGGAAATGGTCCAAGCTTTTGAAAAAGCTAATAATATAAAAATTCCTTACAAGATTGAAGCACGAAGAGTTGGTGATGTGGCTATAAATTATGCCAATGCTAACAAGGCCTATGAATTATTAGGCTGGAAAGCAACTAGAACTTTAGAAGATATGTGCAAAGACGCATATAATTGGCAATGTAATTTACAAAAAAATAATAATTAGTGTATAATTAACTCAATAGGAATTTAAAGTATATTTCTTAAATATAGGAGGATGACAAATGTTTAGATTTAAAAGATTTTTAGGAGCTACTGCTTTAGGTGCAGCTCTGGCAGCTATCGGAATTAAAGTTGTTAAAGATGTCCTACGCGCTGACGAAGAAGAAAAAAACATTATTGATTTAGAAAAGGAAGCAGCTGCAAAAGCTGAAGAGTCAGGCGAAGAAACAAACGTTGAAGAATAATTAATAACGTTGTACTTTGAAGCACAGGTTTATCCTGTGCTTTTTTGTTGCTTTATATGGCAAAAGCAGGATTATAAATCCTGCTTGTCTTTATTTTTAATAACTATTCTACCTGGACAGCTACTGCAATTGCCAGTACAGCCAACACATTTACTCTTTTTACTATATCTAACCGCTAGAATAAATACTATTACTATAGCCAGTATTAAAACATAATCTATAAAACTCATATGAATACACCTGCCAGCTGATAAACTATAAAGGCGGCAATCCAGGCCACAGAAATTTGGAAAATCACAATTCCAAGGGTTTTAATTGCTGAATCAAGTTCTCTTTTTATAGAAGCAATTGCTGCAAAGCAAGGGGTATATAAAAGTGTAAAAGTCAAAAATGATAAGGCACTTGCAGTAGTCAGAAGTGTTTCAATTCCAGTTGGAACTAATACTTCTAAAGTTGAAACTACAGTTTCTTTAGCAATCAATCCTGTAACCAACGCTGTCACAAAACGATAATCTCCAAAGCCCAGCGGTCTAAATAATGGCTCCATAATTTTCCCCAGTGATCCTAAAATAGATAAACTGGCATCATCTACAACATTAAACCTTAAATCAAACGACTGCAGAACCCAAACAAGAATTGTCGCTGCAACAATTATTGTAAATGCTTTTTGAAGGAAATCTTTCGCCTTTTCCCACATCAGCAAGATTACTGACTTAACACTTGGAAGACGATAATTTGGCATTTCCATAACAAACGGGATAGGATTTCCTTTAAAGGCCAATTTATTGAAGATAACTGAAGTAACAATCGCTGTAATAATGCCGCCAAAATACAATCCTGTCATTATTAATGTTTTATGTTCGACAAAAAAGTAATCTGTAAAAAAGGCATAGATTGGAATTTTTGCAGTACAGCTCATAAATGGTACCAAAAGAATCGTTAATTTTCTATCCCTTTGGGAAGGTAAGGTTCTTGTAGCCATAACTGCTGGTACAGTACAACCAAAACCGATTAAAAATGGAACAATGCTTTTACCAGACAAACCTATTTTTCTTAACAGTTTATCCATCACAAAAGCAATTCTAGCCATATATCCCGTATCCTCTAAAATTGATAGAAAGAAAAACAGGATAACAATTAATGGCAAAAATGATAAGACTGAACCAACTCCAGCTAATATGCCATCAACAATCAGTGACTTCACAACCTCATTGATTCCAAAATTAACCAATTGTGTTTCAATAACAGCAATGCCATTATCTATGATGGCTGAAAATCCATCTGCAAAAAATGTTCCAAATGGTCCAAATGTCAACCAGAAGATAGTTGTTATAATAACCGCAAAGATTGGAATAGCTAAATATTTATGAGTTAAAACCTTATCAATATTGATACTTCTTGTTCGCTCCTTGCTCTTTTCCGGTTTTGAAACTGTTTGGCTGCAGACATTTTCAATAAACTTATAACGCATATCGGCAATAGCTGCTTCACAATCCAAACCTCTTTCATTTTCCATCTCTTCAACATGAGATTTGATGATATCAATTTTTGATTCATCAAGATCCAGTAAATCTATAATTTGCTGGTCTTTTAAAATAACTTGCATCGTTGCATATCTGGCTGAAACATTAGCAGCATCAGCAAGATCTTCAATAACGTGACTAGCTGCATGAATACATCTATGTACTGGTCCTGGCTTACAGAAGTCATATACCTTTGGAATACTTTTACTTTTAGCGGTATTTTCTACTACCCTTAAAAGTTCTGAAATTCCTTCTTCTTTAATAGCGCTGATTGGAACTACCGGAACGCCTAAAAGCTCAGACATCAATTCAATATTGATTGAACCATTATTTGCTCTGACTTCATCCATCATATTTACAGCCACAACTGTTGGCCTTCTAAGTTCTAACAGTTGTAAAGTAAGATAGAGATTTCTTTCAATGTTCATAGCATCAACAATATTGATAATAGCATCAGGATTATTTTTCAAAATAAAATCCCTGGTCAGAATTTCTTCACTCGAATATGGTCTGATTGAATAAATACCTGGTAAATCAACTATTTGATAATCTGTACCTTTTATAGTTCCATACTTCTGCTCAACAGTGACACCAGGAAAATTTCCCACATGTTGATTTGAGCCTGTCAATGCATTAAAAAGGGTTGTTTTACCACTGTTCTGGTTTCCTACTAAAGCATAAATCATACTAATTTACCTCTTGCACTTCAATTAATTGTGCTTCTTCTAATCTAATAGTTAAAACATAACTTCTTAAAGTTATCTCAATCGGATCTTTTAATGGCGCTGTTTTAACAACCTCAACTACTGTTTCAGGTATCAAGCCCATCTCCAACAATCTACACCTCAACACTCCACTGCCATTTACTTTGGTAATGATGGCAGGTTTACCGATTTCCAATTGGTCTAAAGTCATAAATAAACCTTCTTTCTAATCCTGAAAATCATTATAGTTAGTCTTGACTAACTTGTCAATACTTTTTCACAAATATTTTCTTTATGCTATAATACTTTTTGTGAAAAGAATACTTATTTATGGCGATTCCAATACCTGGGGATATAACAGCACAGGTGGTCGATATGACAATAGATGGCCAAGACTGCTTTCCGGCTATGAGATTGTGGAAGAAGGAATAAATGGTCGAACGACTATCTTTGATGACTACAAGCCTTATAGAAACGGTTTAAAAGGTCTAGGCTATGCTTTGATTTCGGCTAAACCAATTGACTTGTTAATTATCCAATTGGGTATTAATGACTTAAAATTCACTGATGCTCAGGGAAGTGGTGAAGGATTAAGAGAAATTCTTGATTCTCTGGTTGATATTGATATAAAATATCCTGGAGCCAATACGGCTATTTTTAATGAGATGAAAAGAATTTTAATTGTTTCCGCAATTGAATCAGACCATACAGAATCCAAAAAGCTGGCTGTTGTTTATGAAAAAGTAGCCAAGGAATACAATTGTTTCTTTTTAGACCCCAATCAGTTTGTCAAATCAAATGATATTGATCACATTCATTTAGATGAAATAAATCACAGAAAACTTGCTATCGCCATGCAGGTAGTTATCGATAATATTCTAGGAGGATAGATTATGTGCGAAATGTTTGCTTACAGTGGAGAAAAAATACAACTTAATTCATACTTGAATGAATTTTATTCCCACAGTGAAGACCACTCAGATGGCTGGGGTCTTGCTATTGGCTATAATGTTGAAAAAGAGCCAGTTAAAGCCAATGATTCCATCTATTTAAAACATCGTTTGGAAAATGTAATTGAGGAAAGTGAACTTATTGCCCATATCAGATCTGCTACTGTAGGTTCAATTAACTATTTAAATAATCATCCTTTTATTAAAAGTGATAAATTCAATAATAAATATGTTTTAACTCATAATGGTACCGTTAACGAATATGAACCATTAGATAAATACAAAAACATTCAAAAAGGGTCAACTGATTCTGAAAGAATCGCAGAAATGTTAATTGATGAGATAAATAAGTATGATCACAATATTTCTTTTGAAGAAAAATTCCTGGTTATAGAGAATTTGATTTCTCAAATAACTGAAAACAATAAGAATAAAGTTAACTTATTTATTTTTGATGGACAATATCTCTATGTTCACTGCAACTTTGAAACTACTCTTCATCTTCTAGAAAAAGAAAATGGAGCATATATATCTACTGCACCTCTTTCAAGTGAAAACTGGAAACAGTTTCCCATCAATACCTTAATTGCCTATAAAAATGGTAAATGTATAAAAAAGGGTGAACGCCATAATGGAATTTGGATTCCTGAAAATAAATAACTTAAAATATAAAATTAGAGGTTAAAAGCAACCTCTTTTTTTCTTCGTCATTGTTATTTGCCTAGAATAAACCTCACAAAGCTAAGTATCTACCTTTATACACATATAATAAAACATCTATTTCTTTATAAAATAGATGTATTTATTTGTTATTTTGATTTAGCAATAATTTGTTTAAAAAGATAAAGTTTTTCCTTTAATGGTTAGGATTCAGGCAGATACTATTTTACTAATTTTTTTCTTCTTCGTCTAATTTGGCGATCATCTTGTTATAGCGTTTGACATCATAATATTCACCAATAAAATATTCGAATATGATTGAGGCAATAAATCCTCCTGCAAAGACCATAGCTGCCGATAATGCAATAATTGCCCCTTTATTCAGGTTAGGAAATGTCGAAGTTATGAATTCAAATTCCATAAAATCTATCTCTCCAAAAAGTAATAAGGCAGTATCCATAACTGCAAACGACAGTCCAAACAAGACACTTTTAACAATATAGTTTTTGAAGCGTGTGCTTTTTTCCTCTTTTGAACTACCAGTAGGTAATGACCTATTCCAATAATCAGTTGGCTGTTCAACATCACCCATCAAACGACGTGAAACAATAACAACAACAGCTGATGCAAAGATGCCAAGTATTTCTATAATTGGTTCTCCACCTGTAAAAATTTTATAAAATGACACTACCATCAGGTAAATTATCAAAAAGATATAACCGTTAGCACTTGCCTTTTGAGCAACCGTTAGCACTTGCCTTTTGAGCAATTTGACTTTGTCTTTCGTCCATAAATATAATGTTCTTTCTTTCCTTATTATTTTTCATTTTCATCTTCCTCCCAGAATAAATCATTTAATGTTTTGTTTGTAGCTTTACAGATATCAATGCATAAATTTAACGTTGGATTATAGCTTCCATTTTCTATTGCACCGATAGTCTGACGGGTTACACCCACTTCTTTTGCTAAATCTTCCTGTGACATACCTAACTCAACACGGGCTACTTTTAAGCGTATATTTTTCATAACATACCTCCTTGTGACTTTAGTGTATCATTTACATTACATTGTGTCAACTATATTTTACATTAAATTTAATATATTTTACATTTTGTTCATTTTAATTAACTTTTTTAACTATTTAAAGACAAAATATCTGACTATTACATCATAAAACGGTACCTTTAAAAGTTTTAATAATAAAAACCATATAATTTTCAGCATTATATGGTTTTATTTTTATATTTCAAATAAGAAAAACCTGTCTTTTTTATGACAGGTTACTTCTTTTTTTTATAAATCTGTCTTCCATAGGCCATGTAAATTACAATATGCATAAACTGCAACTGCTTTATCATCGCCTACAACAAATGATGCCTTTGGTGCATCTGCTGGTGCCAATTTCTTGATTTGGCCACCTTTTTCAGTTTCAAGATAAACCCACTCAATGTAGTGTTCTGGAATCATAGGATGATCAACACTGCCAACATTAACGTAAACCGTTCCGTCTTCTACTTTAACGTATGGAAGATGTTTTTCACCACTTGCCTCAACAGTATTGTGTACTAATTCTTCCATTTTTTCACCACAACATACTACAGGAACACCTGCATCATGGATTTTTTGAATCTGGTTACCACATTTACGGCAAATATAAAATTTTGCTTTCATTAATTTTACCTCCTAGTAATTTTCAGCACGTACTTCAAAGAATGCCTGTGCATGGAAGCATACTGGACATTCATCAGATGCTTTAACACCCATTTCTAAATGACCACAGTTACGACATTCCCAAAGAGTCACACCGCTCTTTTTAAAGACTTCTTGAGCCTCTACATTACGTAATAATTTACGATAGCGTTCTTCGTGATTTTTCTCAACAGCTGCAACTCCACGGAATTGTTCTGCCAGTTCATGATAGCCTTCTTCTTCAGCTTCACGAGCCATACGAGCATACATTTCTGTCCACTCATAATTTTCACCTTCAGCAGCAGCTAAAAGGTTTGCAGCTGTATCGCCTAATTCACCTAAAGCTTTGAACCAAAGTTTAGCATGTTCCTTTTCATTTTCAGCTGTCTGTAAAAAGATAGCAGCAATTTGTTCATATCCTGCTTTTTTAGCAACTGAAGCAAAGTAAGTATATTTATTGCGTGCTTGAGACTCACCTGAGAAAGCTTCCCATAGGTTCTTTTCTGTTTTTGAACCAGCAAACGGTTTCTTTTCTACCTTAGGTTCTTCACATTTTACGAATTTATCTGGTCCTACTCCACAGATTGGACAGACAAAATCTGGAGTCATTGGCCCTTCATGAATGTAGCCGCAGACTGTACATTTCCATTTTTCCATTTTCTTTTCCTCCATTTTTTCATTAAAATTAATTGTTTTTAACAGTATATCAACGACATCAAATGGAATGTCGGGATAACTTTTGATACTTTCCAGAAATTTTCTGGTATTTTCGCTTTGTGGCAGCATAAAGCCTGCTTCTCTATTCAGGTCTTCTGCCATCAAGCGACTGGACTTGGCAACAGCAACACTTAAAATGTTATCTAATTGCGAAGCCATCATTTCTGCTTTGGCTTTGCTTTGAATCAAACCACGCATTGCCTGTACAACGCTTGGCTGTTTTGGCTGCTGGACAGGCATAGTCTTTGGAACCATTGAAATTGCCGCTGAAGGACAAGCCTGAGCACAAGCGCCACAACCTATACATTTGCTGATATCAATGACACTGTTTTCAGTATCGGTTGCTCCAGTTGGGCAAACATACAGACAAATGCAATCTTTGGTACAAAGGCGAAGATTTCTTACCGCATATTTTTCAGCCATCTTCAGTTTCTCCTTTCAATTTTTTCAAATTTCCAGTTGGGAACCTTGCAGACAGGACACAACTGTGGAGCAGCATCACCTAAATAGACAAAGCCACAGACTGTACAGACATATACACCTGTATTCTCCAGCATCCTTTCGCCTTCCTTTTCATAGCGCGACAGTAGAGATTGAAGCATACGAGTTACCTTTTCACTCCAACTTAAAGCTCGCAAAGCTCCACGATCAGCCTTTTCAGATGCGACTGCGTTGGCATATGGATAGTTAACTTCAATATCTCTGTTAACCAGTTTCAATAACTCAGCACTGCCTTTTTTATCAGCATATTCTGCTTTACTCTTAAAAAATTCTGCCAACTCAAAAAACAACTTCGACTGTTCATATAGATATTGTTTTTCACAGCCTAGAGCCAGATTAGAACAAATAATGCTCATTTCAATAGCTGAAAGCTCCTTATCCACATGAGGCTTTTCTAGTTTTTCTTCATTAACTATATTTTTATTTTCATGAAATGCATCTTTCCCTGCCCCACACCAAGGACACTTCCAGTCAGCTGGAAGGTCTTCCCATTTGGTATTGGCAAAAATATTTGCTTCTGGGATACCCTTTGCTTCATCATATAAGTATGAGCAAACTGAACAGACCATTTGTTTCATCGGCTTCCGTCGCCTCCTTCAGTAATATCATATCATATTTTTAACTTTTTTCAGTGATAACATCACCGACATTGACAATGTTGTAAAGTTTTTCTGTTATTGATTTTTTTATATTTAAGGTTTTTATAACCATATTTTACAATCCCTTTTGATTATACTTTACCTCTGATATATTCACAAGGTTTTTTCAGCCAAGTTAGATATCTTCTGTAAAAAAATTAATTTTTTATACCCGCCATTTGCAGAATGACTTCTTCGCCTTTAATTGACACGTATCATTAATAAAAGATATAATTAGTAGAAAATATGGAGGGACGACTATGACTTTTGAGACAACTTTTCCTGTATGGAATAAATTGAATTCCAGTCAAAAGACCAGGCTTCTTGAAAATCTTATAACGCGTACAGTTGAAAAAGGCACAATTATTCATAGTGGAGCCATCAATTGTACTGGTTTGCTGCTTGTAAAAACCGGTCAACTTCGTGCCTATATGATTTCAGAAGAAGGGCGTGAGATTACCCTTTATCGTTTGTTTGATTATGACATGTGTTTATTTTCTGCTTACTGTATTATGCGCTCTATTGAATTTGAAATAATCATTGAAGCTGAAAAGGATACTGATCTTTGGGTAATACCAGCTGAAATATATAAAAACATAATGGATGAATCTGCCGCTGTAGCAAATTTCACTAATGAAGTAATGGGAACACGTTTTACTGATGTCATGTGGCTGATTGAACAAATCATGTGGAAAAGTCTTGACAAGCGTCTAGCTAAATTCCTTTATGAAGAAACATTAATTGAAGAAAGCAACAAGCTGAACATTACTCATGAAGCAATTGCCAATCATATCGGCTCTCATCGAGAAGTTATAACCAGAATGTTGCGCCATTTCCAAAACGATGGAATTGTTAAACTGTCTCGTGGATTAATAGAAATTGTCGATGAAGAAAAATTGAGTTTACTTTTAGATGAATAAAACACCCTTATGCACTTGACATAATTGCTAGGCGGGTGTTTTTTTATTTATTTTTTAATTTACATATGAGTTGAGTCATTGTCCCCATTGGGCAATACACACACCAGCTGCGCGGTTTAAATAAAACCATTGTTATTAAACCTAAAATTGTGGAAGTCAGCATCACACTATAAAAACCAAAAGCAAACTGAGCTACTGCTGGATGAAAAAGTGTTCCTTTATAGGCAAAACTCCAAGGAACATTAAAAGTCCACAGCAATGTGACAACCTGCTTTAGATCCTGAGTTCCAGCAAATACCAGATAGGTATTAAAAAGCATTACAAAAAACATCATAAAAAAGAAAATTAGAAAACCATAACGAAAGGCCTTGCTTTTCATCCAGACAGGCATGTCTTTTTTTCGTGATAATCCAAACCTACCGCCTAGAAGACTAAACAGCTGTCCTCTGCCACAATAAAAGCTACAGTAATCTTTGCTGGATTTTGTAGCAGCTATCAACAGAGGAATAAAAAAACATAAAAGCCCAAGCCAGGCGAAAAGAATATTGAAAAATCCTAAAGTTAAATATATCAACGAAACAATCCACAAATAGTCATACCACTTCTTCTTCACTTTTCCACCTCTTTAATTTCAATAATGCTGGCTGGACATTCTTTAACACATAATCCACAACCAACACACTTATCCTCATCAACCTTGGCAAATAAGCCTTTTACAATTTCAATAGCATTTAAAACACAAACTCTCATACAGCAGCCACAAGCTACACAATCTTCCTGAGCTATGACGGCTCTGCGCTTTTTTCTGATATTAGTCATCCATCCTCCTTATATATTCCTAAAAGATTAGAAAATATTGTAATTATCATTTAAACATAGAAAAACTCCACTGAATGTGGATATCTTTCTTTTTATCTTTTACTGTTACTCTTCACTTGCTGGACATTCTACTTTGCATTTATTGCAATCAACGCTTTTTTTCTTGTCATCCTTTACAAATAGTCCTTTTACAAGTTCAGCAACTTTCATAACACCTGCAACAATAATGCAATTACCTGTCAAGCAATTACCTTGTATCATTGTATCTTTACGTTCATTTTTATTTTCAGTCATAACAAACCTCCTTATTATCTGTTGCTTTTATAATATCCGATTAAAAAAATGTTTTCTGTGATATTATCACCCTGAAAGCATAAAAAAACACTCTCTTTTTATTGGAGTGTGTTTTTAATGCTTCTTGATTATTTATCCTTGCCACAGTCGTAGGCTTCTTCAACCAGTGCCTGATCTCTTGTCACGGCATCATAGAATCTGAATCCACCAGAGAAGTTATAGGCTTCATAGCCATAACCTTCCAGAATGCGACAGGCAATATAGCTTCTGATACCACTTTGACAAATAACATAGACTGGTTTTCCCTTTTCAATTTCATCAATGCGCTCTCTTAACTCATCAACTGGGATATTCTTAAATCCTTCAACGTTTCCAGCACTGTATTCCTTTACAGTTCTGGTGTCCAGTAAAGTTACACTGCCATCACGAGGAAGATTTTTTTCATCAGCCAAATGCCATTGTTTTAAAATTCCCCTGGCAATATTTTCAATCATAAATCCAGCCATATTAACTGGGTCTTTAGCTGATGAATATGGTGGAGCATACGATAAGTCCAAATCTTTAAGTTGAGTTGCCTTTAGTTTAGCGTGAATTGCTGTTGCTATGACATCAATTCGTTTATCCACACCATCATAGCCTACAATCTGTGCTCCAAGTAAACGATAAGTCCCTTTTTCGAAAACAACCTTCATAGTCATTACTTTACCACCAGGATAATAACTTGAATTACTCATTGGTGATAAAATGACAAAATCGGCATCTAAACCAGCTAGTTTGGCTTCAGTTTCGTTAATTCCAGTGCTAGCAGCTGTAATATCAAAGACTTTAAGGATTGAGCTTCCTTGAGAGCCAAGATACCTGCTGTCGCCTCCACATATATTATCAGCGATTATTCTTCCCTGTTTATTGGCAGGTCCAGCCAATGATATCAGAGCATTCTTTCCAGTAACATAATGTTTAACCTGAACAGCATCACCAGCAGCATAAATATCAGGAATTGATGTCTCCATACGGTCATTGACTATAATACTTCCACCTATACCTAATTCTAATCCAGCATCTTTCGCCAGTTTGGTATCTGGTGAAACTCCCACAGCCAGTATCACCATATCAGCGTATAAAGGTTTTTGGTTTTTAACCAGTACTTTTACTCCATCTTCACTCTTTTCGAATCCTTCTACCGCTTGTCCTAAATGCAGTTTAATACCATGCTTGCGCATTTCACCATGAACAAAGGAAGCGATATCAGGATCTAAATTACCTGTTAACTGCTTAAACAATTGAACAAGTGTTACATCCATTCCTAGTTCCTTAAGGTTTTCAGCCATTTCAATACCAATAAACCCACCACCAGCAATAACAACTGATTCAGGCTTGGTTTTATTAATGAAGTCTTTAATACGGAAAGTATCTTCAACCGTACGCAATTTAAATACCTTATCTAAATCAGCGCCAAAAATTCCTGGCACCAACGGTCTTGCACCAGGAGCAAGAATTAACTTGTCGTAACTTTCTTTAAACTCATTACCATTTTCTAAATTTTTAACCACAACCGTTTTTTCTTTTGGATTGATAGCAGTTACTTCATGATTAACCTTTGCCTCAACACGAAAACGATCATAAAAACCTTTTGGAGTCTGTAAAGTCAGATTTTCAGAATCCGTTATTACATCTCCAATATAGTAGGGCAAACCACAGTTAGCATAGGAAACATATCCCGAACGCTCGAAAACAACTATTTCTGCCTTTTCATCCAATCTTCTTAATCTTGCAGCAGCAGAAGCTCCAGCTGCAACTCCACCTACAATCACTACTTTCATCTTTATCTTTCTACCTTTCCAACATAAGAGAGAATTCCGCCAATGTTAACGGCATTGACATATCCCATATTTTTAAGGGTTGATGCAGCTCTACCGCTGCGAGCCCCTGAACGGCAATAGACATAAAGTGGTGTGTTTTTATCGGTGACAACTGAAGCTACTTCATCAATCTGCTGTACAGGTATGTTTTTGCTTCCAGGAATATGACCTTGATGATATTCTTGTACAGTTCGAACATCTAGCAAAACTGCTCCAGAAGTTGCTCTATACTCTTCTACCCATTGGTCAATATTTTTCTTTTTAAAAGCATCAAAAATCCCCATTATTTATCTCCTATAGCATTTCTAAAATTGCACTCTTAGGTCTTGCTCCCATCGCTGT
The DNA here is from genome assembly GCA_964449115.1 of uncultured Erysipelotrichaceae bacterium. Classification (GTDB taxonomy): domain Bacteria; phylum Bacillota_I; class Bacilli_A; order Erysipelotrichales; family Erysipelotrichaceae; genus UBA1783. The sequence goes on from CAYUXW010000016.1 coordinate 18,304, forward strand.
ATTGACGATTTCGCCATCCTTGATAACCATTAATGTAGGAATACTCATAATTTTAAATCTACTTGCCAACTCAGGCTCCTGATCTACATTAATTTTACCTACTTTAATATCAGTACGTTCTGTAGCGATTTCATCTATGATAGGTACTACCATACGGCATGGTCCACACCATGGTGCCCAAAAGTCCAACAATACTGGCTTGTCAGAATTCATTACTTCACTTTCAAAGTTGTTTTTGTTAATATTCATAGCAGACATATTTAAGTCCTCCTTTTTCTTTTCGTCCTTATTATAACCAGAACATTTTTGCTTTTCTGTGACAAAATCACCATAATAAGTATTTTTGAATTTGTCAAATATTATAACTAGCGATTTTTATTCTTTTTAAGTTTAACATATTTCATTTTATACCGTTTTTCACGCAATTTTAAGTTAAGAAATGTTAATATATATTTGATTTTATATTTTTTACTATATTGTACACTATATTTAATATTTTTATTTATTAATATAGATGTACCCCACTTTTTGGAATTTTGTTTCGTATTCTATATACGAGAAGGAGTGAAGTCATGCAAAAAGAGCATCAGATTATTATGTCAGTCTATCAGGCTAAGGATGATATACAAAAGGCTGACGAATTAATCAGAGACTACATACCTTTCATCAGATCAGAAGCTTCAAAATGTATTTCTAGATTCTGTAGTGAGCAGGACGATGAATTTAGCATCGCGATGATTGCTTTTCACGAAGCAATACTTGGCTATGAGCATGATAGAGGGGCTTTTCTTCCCTATGCTGCTATGCTGATTCGCAATCGTATCATTGACTTCCAAAGAAAAGAGGTCAGACATCAGAGCAACATCTCTCTTAGTGAAGAAATTGGAGATGGTGATCAGACTATGATGGATATGATAGCTGATAAGCGCGACTACATTCAGGAGTCAGCCAACTTGGAAGCGACCAAAGAAGAGATTGAAGAACTTTCTGCAGTTATGGCAGATTTTGGTGTCACTTTCTCTGATGTGGCTGATAACTCTCCAAAGCAGCAGCGCACTATGGAAGCTTGTGTTTCAGCTATTAATTATGCTATTGAAAACAGACATTTGCTGGATGAGATGTTAAAAACAAAGAAACTTCCTCTAGCTAAACTTGTTGCTGGCTCAGGTGATGAACGCAAAACTTTGGAAAGACATAGAAGATACATTCTGGTTATGCTTTTGATCCACTCAAACGGATATGAGATTATCCGAGGGCACTTAAGACACGCCCTGAAAACGAAAGGAGGTATGTCTGTATGAGAAAATACATTGTTATGGAATGTCATCTAAGCTATGCCGTTGTGCTTGATGAAGATGGACGTTTTTTAAAAGTCGCAAATCGGCATTATCAAGTAGGACAAACCGTTACCGATGTCATTGAAATGCAGATTCCACAGTCAATTCCTAAACAAGAGAAAACAAAAAGAAAAAGGTGGTTTTATTCTCTGGCAGCTATGGCAGCTGTTATGGTCATGATGATTACAATCGTTTCCCAGTTTAGTCAAATGACTTATGCCTCTATTTATATGAGTATCAACCCAGAAGTTCGTATCGATGTTAATCGAAACGATGTGGTTGTTAACTTACAGGGGGTCAATATGGATGGAAATGATTTAATTAAAGATTATGACTATAAAAAGAAAGATTTGGAGTTAGTCATGGATGAGCTGCTGGAAAGAGCAATTGAGAAAGGCTATTTATACGATGGAAGTAAAATTACACTTACATTTGATGCCGATAATAATGAATGGATCGTATCACGAAGTGACGCGCTCTCAACACAAATAAAAAACTACTTAAGTGAAAAAATTACGATAATTATTGAAATTAAAGTAAAAAAATCAAACGATCAAATTATTATTCCAATTAATCCTAATGACAGCGACTATGATGACTCGGATTATGGTGATTCTGATTATGTTGACTCTGATTATGGGGATACTGACTATGATGATTCGGATTATCAGTCGCCTGATTATGACGATTCTGATTATAATTCCCCTGATTATGATGATTCTGATTACCAGTCCCCTGATTATGACGATTCTGATTATTCGTCTGATAGTGGGATAACCGACTATGGTTATTAAATCATAATTTAATATTATTCCCTCTGATAGTTGTTCTATCAGATAAATTTAAATAAAAAATTAAATTATTTCCTTCCGACCCCAATTATTAAAAAGCTATTGCGTATCCTATTACTGTAAGAAAAAATAATTACTGAATTTAAAAAACATTAATTTATTAAAACAACCCCAGTTTAAAGAAAGTAATTACGTATTCTATTACTGTAAGGGAAATACATCCCTTAGAATGTATGAATTATTCAAGGAGGAAAAAACTATGAAAAAAGCAATTCGTGCAATTATTATGGCTCTAATTGTGAGTCTGTGTCTGACTGGATGTGGTCAGCTTGGGTTAAACAAAAATAAGGATATCACTAAAGGTGGAGTTCTTGTACTGAAAGTTAACCCTGAAATCGCCGTTGAGTACGACGAAAAAGGTGTCGTTACCGGTCTAACTGCCCGCAACAATGATGCGATGGAAATTCTTAACAGTGTTGATGGCTTAATCGGTCTAGAAGCACGTGAAGCAATTTCTACTCTAGTAAAAGCTATTGGTGATGCTGGTTACTTCGTTGAAGAAGTTGAAGGCGAATATCGCAAAATCGTATTAGAAATCGAATCTGGTTCTCAAATTCCAAGTGATGGATTCATCGATGAAGTCGTTGACGCTATTAAAAATGCTGCCAAAGACAACAAATGGAATGTCAGATTAGATGTTGAAAATGAAAGTGACTACGGATTATCTGATTACGAAGATTCTGATTATGATGAGGACACTGATTATGATGGTGTAGATACTGATTATGATGAAGACACTGATTATGACAATGACACTGACTATGATGATGTAGATACTGACTATGACAGTAATACTGATTACGATCAAAATACTGACTATGACAGCAATACTGATTACGATCAAAATACTGACTATGACAGTAACTCTGACTACGATGACAGCGACTACAACTAAAATTAAACAACCGCTGAAACTTAGACACGAGTTAAAACACAATATCAATCAACAGGATGATCTAGTCATTACATCAAGACTTAGAAAACTGTTTGATCATGACCCTAATGCTGGCTCACACGGATCTTATCGTGTGAGCAGCTTGTATTTTGATACCCCATATGACAGAGCGCTGAGACAAAAGATTGATGGTTTAAATCTTCGGGAAAAATTCCGCCTACGTTATTATGGTGAAGATACTTCATTTATCCGTTTGGAAAAAAAGTTTAAAATCAATGGAATGTGTGGCAAACACAGTGTTAAAGTAACAGAACAGCAGGTTAGAAAAATTCTTAATGGTGACATTGAGTTTTTACTTCATAGTGAGCATCCTTTGCTTATAGAACTGTATAGCAAAATGAAAGGCCAACTTCTAGAACCTAAAACTGTTGTGACTTATGATCGTGAAGCATTTATCTATGAACCAGGGAATGTTCGAGTTACCATTGATCGTAACCTTCGTTCAGGGCTAGGTAGCACAAACTTCTTAAATCATAAACTCTTCCACGCTCCAGTTAGTGAAGGCTTAGCTGTTTTAGAAGTTAAATATGATGAATTTTTACCGGAAGTTGTAACTATGGCTGTACAACTACCGAACCGACAGGCTTCTTCTTATTCCAAATATGCTGTCTGTCGAAAATATGACTAGAAGGGAGAATTATTTATGATTATGCCTTTATCTTTTCAAGATATCTTTAAATCAAGTTTCTTAGAAAATGTTACATCAATATCTATTTTAGATATGGTCCTTGCTTTAGGACTATCTTTTGCGGTTGGACTGTTCATTTTCTATGTCTACAAAAAGACCTATGCTGGTGTTATGTATTCTGCCAGTTTTGGAGTGACTCTTATTGCTTTATGCATGGTTACAGCTCTGGTCATTTTAGCGGTAACAAGCAATGTCGTCCTTTCACTAGGCATGGTTGGTGCTCTTTCAATTGTTCGTTTCAGAACCGCAATCAAAGAACCTTCAGACATTGTATTTCTGTTTTGGTCTATTGCTGTTGGCATTGTTTTAGCAGCCGGCTTTATTCCTTTGGCGGTAATAGGAAGCTTGTTTATCGGATTAATTCTATTGCTTTTTTCTCAATACAAAGGCTTTGAACAACCTTATATTTTAGTACTTCACGTTGTTGATTCTACTGTTGAAAAATTTGCCCACAGTTTCATTTTATCCAAAGTAAAGAAAATGACCTTAAAAAGTAAAAGTGTTGCTTCAGGATGTATTGAACTGAATTATGAAGTTCGTTTAAAAGATGCTGATACCGATTTCATCAATGAACTGGCTGAAATATCTGGCGTTAACCATACTGTTATGGTTTCCTATAATGGCGATTATATGAATTAAAATCATGTTAAAACATAAATTAATTGATAAAATTTGTATCTCAGTGATGGCTTTGGCTCTAATAATCACAATCCTGTTTATGAACGGAGAATCTTTAGGGCTTATACCATCTTCTTCTGCCCCAGGATATGTATCACGTCTTTTTGATAAAAGCAGGGTCCATACCATTGATATTTTCATTGATGACTGGGACGCTTTTTTAGCAACGGCGACAGAAGAAAAATATTCCCCTTGTACTATCGTCATCGATGGAGAAAAATATACCAATGTTGGATTGCGTGCCAAGGGGAACAACTCCCTTCGACTGATCAATAAATATGGTTTAGATCGCTATAGTTTAAAAATAGAATTTGACCACTATACTTACAAAACCTATCACGGACTTGACAAATTTTCATTAGATACCTCCTTTCAAGATAATAGCTATATGAAAACCTGGATTACCTTTGATATGATGGAGCATATGGAGGTTCCTACTCCGCTATGCAGCTATACCTGGGTGCGTGTCAATGGGCAAGACTGGGGACTATTTCTAGCAATTGAAGAACCCGAAAAAGGTTTTGCCAGACGAAATTTTGGCACTAACCATGGACAGCTTTATAAACCTGACTATAAATCTCTAAAAGCTGAAAACGCTGATGTGCATTTACGATATACTGATGACAATTTTGACAGTTATGACAATATCTTTCGCAAAGCAAAATTTAAAATCACTGACGCTGATAAAAGAAGAGTCATTGAAGCATTAAAGATTTTAGCTACTGGTGAGAATTTGGAAACCGCCATCAATGTAGATGAAGTGCTTCGTTATTTTACAGCCCAGGTATTTGTCGTTAATATGGATAGTTACCTTGGCAAAACAGGACATAACTATTTCCTCTATGAAAAAGATGGAATATTAAGTATTATTCCTTGGGACTATAATCTGGCTTTTGCCACCTATTCATTAGGTATGCCAAATCCAATAAATGATTCTACCCTCTATGTCAACTATCCGATAAACACTCCAGCCAGTGGAGAAATAATGCTTAAGCGTCCTTTGTACCACAATCTGATGAAAAACAGAGAATATTATGATCAATACCATGCCTACTTTAATTATTTAATCGAAAGTTATTTCGAAAGTGGCTATTTTGAAGAGCTTGTTGCTGAAACTTTAGAAATGATTGCACCATATGTGCAAAAAGATCCGACTGCCTTTTGTTCTTATGAAGACTTTCTATTAGCAGTAGACACGATAAAAAGATTCTGTCTGTTAAGAGCTCAAAGTGTGCGTGGGCAATTAGATGGAACGATACCATCAACTATTGCGGGACAGAAAAAAGACAAAAGCAGTTTAATTGATGCCTCTTCTATCTGGCTTCCAGATATGGGAGAAATTGCTGATTTAAAAGATTAAAAGCCGTTTTTATAAAAAATAACGGTTTTTTCTTTTTCAAGAGATAAATTCCCTTATATTTAAATAACGACAATTTAATAAAAGGAATTTTTATAAAATAAATGCTAAAAAACTATTATTTCACAATTAAATGGTTTCTAATCTTTACTAAAAGTGAAAAATAACTTACAATTCAGTTGTAACTAAAAGGAGGACAATATGAAAATATCATCATTACAAAAAGCTAGATATCAGTACACTCCAAAACTTCCAGCAATGTTAAGAGGCGGTATCGCTAACATTTCTGTTAAGGAAGGTGTAGAAACCCAAAGTGTAGCTGATCAAGAAAAAGTTAAAGCTCTTTTCCCAAACACTTATGGAAAAAGAGAAATTACATTCCAAAAAGGAGAAAACACTTCTGTCAGCAAAGTTCAGAAGGTAGCTGTTATTTTATCTGGTGGTCAGGCACCAGGAGGACACAATGTAATTTGTGGCCTGTATGATGCCTTAAAAGCTACCAATCCAGAAAACCAGTTATATGGTTTTAAAAAGGGACCTATCGGACTACTTAAAGATGACTTCATTATACTAGAGGATGATTATGTTGATAAATTCAGAAATACTGGTGGGTTTGACATTATAGGTTCTGGCAGAGATAAACTTGAAACAGTTGAACAGTTTGAAACAGTAGCTGCTGTCTGTAAGAAAAACGGTGTTAATGCTATCGTAATCATCGGTGGAGATGACTCTAATACCAATGCTGCCGTACTGGCTGAATACTTTGCCTCAAAAGATTATGGTATTCAAGTAATTGGCTGTCCAAAAACTATCGACGGCGACTTAAAAAATGAAGATATTGAATGTTCATTCGGATTTGACACAGCAACCAAAACCTATAGTGAGCTTATTGGCAATATTGCCAGAGATGCAAATTCTGCTAAAAAATACTGGCACTTCATTAAAGTTATGGGGCGCTCTGCTTCTCACGTTGCTTTAGAATGTGCTTTAAAAACTCAACCAAATATCTGTTTAATTTCAGAGGAAATTGCAGCTAAAGAAATGTCAATGGCTGAAATCACTGATTATATTGCTGATGCAGTAGCAGCACGTGCAGCTAATGGCAATAACTTCGGTATCGCAGTAATTCCAGAAGGCGTTGTTGAATTTATTCCTGAATTCTCAGTACTGATTGGTGAAATAAATGAAATGCTAGCTGGCAGTAAAGCAGATGAATTCAATGCTTTACCTACCTGGGAAGATAAATATCATCTGATTGAAAAAGGATTAACAGAACATTCTTTAGAAGTATTTGATATGTTGCCTTTAAATATCCAGCAACAATTATTTATGGATAGAGACCCTCATGGAAACGTTCAGGTTTCATTAATTGAATCTGAAAAATTATTCAGTTCACTAGTAAAAGCTAATCTGGCTAAAAGAAAAGCAAATGGCACATACAATGGTAAGTTCAGTGCTCTTCATCACTTCTTCGGTTATGAAGGAAGATGTGCTTTCCCATCTAATTTCGATGCTGACTATTGTTATTCATTAGGATACAATGCCTTCATGCTCATCCAATATGGCTACAATGGTTACCTGTCAAAAGTAGCTAACCTTTCTAAACCAGCTGAACAATGGATTGCTGGTGGTATGCCAATCACCAAGATGATGAACATTGAAAGAAGACATGGTGAAGACAAACCTGTTATTAGAAAAGCCTTAGTTGAATTAGATGGAAATCCATTTAAGTACTTCGTTGCCAATAGAGAAAAATGGGCAATTGAAACAGCGTTTGTTTACCCTGGAGCTATTCAATATTATGGCCCAGCTGATGTATGTGATATCACAACTGAAACATTAGCTTTAGAAAAACAATAAAATGAATTTGCATGCATTAAAAATGCCTGCTTTTTTTATTGTCTAAAGTACATTAATTCATATTTTTTCACAAGTTCATAGAAAAATATCTCCTTAATTATGTCAGTGCTATAATATTTATATCAATAATTCTTAGTTTCAAAACAGACCAGTATTTGTTTTTCAAAAACTATTCATAATGACTTTTTAATAAATTGTTCTGTTTAATTTTTTTAGGTTCTATAAAGGAGAGTAAATAAAAATGAAAAAACTTTTGATTCTATTTTTGACCGTTGTATTTATGCTATCTATCTCAGCATGTGGTGAAAAAAACAATAATGATAACACTGATAAAAATGGCGAAGAAGACAATGACAATAGCCCTTTTACTAAGATTGTCGTTGCCGATAATGAAAACTGCTCAATTATAATAACAGGCATTGATTCCGACAACAGCTCAGGATTTACCGTACAAGTTGAGCTTAAAAACAAATCAAGCGATAAAAGCTACATGGTGTCAATTGAAGACTCATCTATTAATGGCATTGATTGTTTAACCGATTTTGCACTTCAAATTGATGCGGGGAAAAAATATAATGCTGATATTATACTTTTAAGTAACCCATTAAAAGACAATGGTGTAGGTGATTTTACCGATATTGAGTTAACTTTCTTTGTTTTTGATTTAGGTAACTGGGATGCTGGCGCCGTTGTTTTAGAAACTGTCCATATCTATCCTTATGGCGAAGACAAAGCAAGCAAATATATCAGAGAAACACAACCATCTGATAATGTCATCATTGACAATGAATATGTAAAAGTAATTGTCATCGGCTATAATCCTAAAGGAAAGAATGGATATACTGTTAACCTTTTTCTATTAAATAAAACCGCTAGTGTCGCAATGTTTTCTGTTGCTGAGGCATTAGTAAATGGACACAATATAAATCCTTATTACACAGCCTATGTTTCTGCTAATGGGTGTGCCTTTAGCTCAATTGTTTGGCCTGACAACATATTGAAAGAAAAAGGTATTACCGACATCGAGGAAATTAAGCTATTATTGGCCGCAAACACTTACGAAAATTGGCAGGGAGACTATTACTTCAAAGAAACCTTCACTTTAAATCCATAAAATATAAATTATCTGTTTAAATATAGAACTTTACCAGATACATTATTTATCAATTTTAAACATTAAAAATATATTAAAACCTTGTTCTTATTACTATGCAGACAAGGTTTTAGTTTGACTTTCACTTCATCTTTTTTATAAAATCAGTCACTTATGATTAAAAATAAAAAAATCAGTATACAAATGATATAATAATTATAATAAAAAATTTTAAAAGTTGAAAAAGATACCATTTTTTAAATTTGCATTTATGATTATTAGGAGGACACAAAAATGAAAAAGATTACCATCTTGACTATCGCTTTGATGATGACACTTTCACTTTTAGCTTGTGGTAAAAAAACAATTCCAGATGATAATGGAAACGTAAATCAGAACAATGAAATTGGTTTTACAGTATTTGGCGCAATTGAAAATGAAAACTGCCTTATCAGGATTATAAAAGTTGACCTTGAAAACAAAAATGGACTTACTATAAAAATAGAATGCGAAAATAAGTCGCAGGATAAAAACTATATTTTTTCAATAGCAAGTTCAGCTGTTAACGGCATTCAATATTATCCCTATACTTATTTGGAAGTTGCTTCTGGACAAACATTAGATATGGATGTTTTTTTCCCAACTAAAGCATTTGCTGGCTATGAGATTGATAATTATACTGATATTGAAATAACTTTCTTTGTTTATGATAGTAGTGACTTGAATTATAAACCTATAGTTTATGAAACTATTCATATCTATCCTTATGGCGAAGACAAAGCTGTAAAGTATGTTAGAGAACCGCAGGCTGATGACAATGTAATTATTGATAATGAATATGCTACAGTAATTGTTACAGGCTATAATCCTGATGGAAAAAATGGTTACACTGTCAATCTATTTTTAATAAATAAAACTGACGATACATTGATGTACTCTGTTGAAGAATTATATATTAATGGATATGAGATTGCTTTCTTTTATGCAGATTCTGTATATGGTGGAAACTGTTATATTAGTTTCATGTCTATTATTACAGAACTGCTGGAAGAAAAAAACATTACTGAAGTTGAAACTCTTAAAATCAGGTTTAGAATATTTAATATCGATAATCAAAATGGTATCGATTATTCAAATGATGTCATCGTTTTAAAACCATAAAATCAGCACTATTAACAAATTCTAGCTTAAAAAGATTTATCAAACTATAGAGATAGATCTTTTTTATTTATTTTTTTAGTCAAAAAATAAACCTCCACCGAAAGGCCAAAAGTTAATAGTTATGAAAAATATCTTTTTTTATATTATACTTATTATTAAGGAAGGGCTAATTATGAAAAAAGAAAAATACAAAGACTTTACTGAATTAAAAAATAAAAGCTATTTACGTTTTTTCTCTATAGTATATCTGGTTTTAATTATTATAATAGCAACCTTATTCTTTACAGATTTAAATCGAATGAGACACAATCAACCTGTTGTCTTCAGCACTTGGGGTTTTTCTTATTCGCCACCTATTGATATTGAAGAAGCTTTGATTGAAATGTCTATAATAGATTATTTAATGGCTAAAGGAGATCGACAATTTAAACGTCATGACAATGAAAAAGCCTTTGCCAGTATAAGAATTTATTTATTGGAAGAAAAAAAGGATGGTGTCTTTTATGTCTATACCTGGGCTTTGGAAGGAAAGTACTTCTTAGAAAATGGTGAAATCATTAAAGATAGCGAATCATCATATCCTTATGCTTTTGTAGTAAAAGAAATGGATGGTGAATATGTTATTGTAGAAGCCAAAGTACCAAGAGATGGAGAATACTACCAAGATGATATGAAAAATCTTTTCCCAAGAACAGTTCGAAAAAAGATGGAAAAAGTATATGAAGATGGAACTATTGAAAAATTAAACCTTGATATCCAACAGCAATTAAAACTATATTTTCATTAGAACGATTTCATAAATAAACATATCAAAAGCTCATTATTAGTGAGCTTTTTTAATATATTTCAACCATTTACTCTGGCGTATATGTTTCTACCACAAATATAAAATAAAAAATATGAAATATTCATACAACCGCAAGAATGGCGCAAGGAACATAAAGGTTTTTTCGTATCATCATAAAGAAACCAAACCCCATCAAAAAAGTAACTGTAGTTATTAATTTTAATTTCGTATATTTTGTCATTCCATGACCTTTTATGTATGATTCCAGATTATTTTTATATAGTTTTGTGGTAATAAACCAATTGTATAATTTTTCAGAACTTCTACCAAAAGCATAAGCGGCAAGTAACAAAAATGGGAAACAGGGAAGCAGTGGCACAGCTGCACCGATAGCACCCAAAACAAGCCCTATATAGCCAAGTATAATCCAAAATTGTCTTTTAACTTTCATTTTCTATCTCCAATCTTTTTTATCAGCAACATTCATATAGTTTATTTTCCTCAAATCTATATATACGATCAGCTATAGCCATTGTTGATTCGCGATGTGATACCAGGATTATTCCCTTTTTATTTTTCTGTTCTTTTAAAGCCTGAAGGATTATTCCCTCGTTAATGCTGTCGACATTGCTGGTTGGCTCATCTAGCAAAATCAAATCACTGCCTAAAAGAAAGGCCCTAGCTAAACCAATGCGTTGCTTTTCGCCAGCTGAAAAATTATCTCCCAGAGCTGCAACTGTTGTTTTATAACCATTGGGAAGAGAGAGAATAAAATCATGAATAGAAGCCAATTTGCAGGCTCTTTCAATTTCTTGTTGTGTGGCATCAGGTTTTGAGATACGTAAGTTATCTTCAATACTTTCATTTAACAGGTAAGTTTGCTGACTTACCATCGTTACATTATCAAGCAGATTATCTGTATTTATGTCATCTATATCGATACCACTATAAACAATTTGTCCTTTTTCTTTTTGCCAGAAACGCAGCAGAAGTTTTAGTAATGTCGACTTTCCACAACCAGATTCACCAACAATTCCAACAATTTCTCCCTTTTTAACCTTCATACTTATTTCTTCAAGAACTGGTATCTGCTCCTGATATGAAAATGACAAATCTATTACTTCAAGGTTATCAAAAATAAAATTCTGACCATTCACTACAGCAGTGACTTCTGGTTTTTCTGCCAATAAATTGAGAATACGATCACCAGCAGCAAAAGTTTGTGTTAAATTACCTGGCAAAGCTGAAATAGCTACTACTGGACCAAAGGAGCCAAATATCGTAACTACTGCGATAATCATTTTACCTAAAGATAGTTCTCCTTTTACTACAAGAACTATACCCATAACAAGGGTAAGCATTATAAATACAGATATAAACAATTCAGTGATTGCTGCAGCTTTGGTAATATCACGTTTCATGTTCTTTGTTTCAGCCAGCAAAATATCAGAACGTTTATTGACTTCTTTTTCTCTTTGCTGTCCAGCATTATTAAGAACAATCTCCTTAATTCCTTTAATACTATCAAGAAAATAGCTGTTAAAAGAGGCGAACTCTGCACGATAGCGAACTCCTGAAGCCTTCAACTTATCAGAAGAAATCATTGGCACGATAATTCCAACAAAAACATAACCTATAAATGCTACTAGAGATAGCCACCAACTTGAAACAAAATTGACAAACATCAAAACAACTGCCGACACTACAACCGCAATGCAGATAGGCGAAATTGTGTGTGCATAAAAGACCTCTAGAGTTTCTATATCTGAAGTAATCATCGCTATAATTGATCCTTTTTGTTTGCTTTCCAATTTTGCTGGAGCAAGATTTCTAAGTGCCGCAAATATCTTATCTCTTAAAACAGCCAACAGACGAAAGGCGATATAATGATTGCTGTACTGTTCAAAATAACGAAGCAGTCCTCTTAAAACACCAAAACCAATAGCCAATAAAGCAATCATTTCATAAGATAAAGCAATAGTTTCTCCTAGATACTTGGCAATGCCAACTGCTCCCATAATAGTAACTCCCATGGCACAGATAAAACCTGCCGAGCCATTGATTATTGCAAGAATCATAATATATGAGAGGCTTCCCAAAAGAATAATGAGACTAGCCATGATATTGGCTCCACTGCAACGCAATTTTTCTTTTTTACTCATGAGTTTACCTCCAAATATCCATCTTCCAGCTGTTTTTGCCTGTTATAAAGTTTTGCATAACCTTTTTGCTTGTTCATAAGTTCAATATGAGTACCGCTTTCTTTTACTTCTCCTGCATCCATAAAGTAAATTAAATCAGAAGAAATCACATTTCTAAGACGATGAGTAATAACAATAATCGATTTTGTTTTTGCCAATTCTCTAATATTTGCCATAATAATAGCTTCACTTTCAATATCAATATTACTTGTTGCTTCATCAAAAATATAAATATCCTTGTCTGCAACTAAATTAATTGCCAAAGCAAGCCGCTGTTTCTGACCACCAGAGATGTTAGTTCCATCTTCTGTTATTACCTTCTCAAGACCACCATTTTCTTTTATAAACTCTAAAAGATTTACCTTGTCCAAAGCCTGATAAATTTCCTTGTCAGTCACGCTACTTTTAGCCAGCATAAAGTTTTGATACACTGTTTCATTAAAAATATAAGTGTCATAACTGACTACTCCAAGATGTGAGTAATAATTTTCGCAAGAAAGTTTTTCAATTGTTTTTCCCCCTATCAAGACCCGTCCCTCATCAGGGCGTAAAACACCACATAGCAATTTTACAATTGTCGATTTACCACAGCCTGATTCACCTACAATAGCAGTTATGCCAGTTTCAGGAAAAATCATCGAGACATCTTTTATAACTTCACGATTTCCATCATATGAATACGTAACATTCCTCAATTTTAATTCTGTATTACAAACTTCCTCTTCTCCCCATATTGGCTCTTCTTGATTAAGCAAGTAAAGTATCTTATCTCCAGCACTTAATCCGTTCATTGCTACATGGAAAGCAGAACCAAAAGCACGCAGAGGTAAAAAGAATTCGACCGCTACAAGTATTAAAAAAAGGGCAGAAAATACAGATAAACCTCGCTTAACGACATAAAGGCAATGCCAATGCCAGCTCCACCATAAGCTATCAGGTCCATTATTGTTGTACTGAAAAGTTGCATAACAAGAACTTTCATTGTAATCTTACGAAATTCTTCACTTGCTTTATTCATCTTTAAGTGCTGATTGCCATCAGCTTTAAAAATCTTCAACTCTTTCAGCCCTTGCACACTATCTAAAAAACTGTCACCCATAGTAATATACTTACCCCAATACTTAGCAAATATTCTCTTTGCATATTTGGAAAATGCAACAATAGATAATGGAATAAGAGGAACACAAGCCAAAAGAACAGAGGCAACACGCCAATCAATTCCTACAGTGATTACAAATAAAATTATTGGAGCTATCATGGCATATAAAAACTGTGGAATGTAAGAAGAATAATATAAATCAAGTTGCTCTATTCCCTCCATTGAAACCTGAGTTAGACCAGCCATATTAATTCCATCAGTAGAGCGAATACCTAATTTAACAATCTTGTTGTATACCTTTTCACGTAAATCTTTCTTTGCTTTTCTTCCAATAGTATCCTTTAGACTGCCAACCAGACAGGATGTTTTATATCTAACAATAATACTTATAATAGTAATAGCTACCGGATATATAAAAACCTTGGTTCCTTCAACATAAATATTTAATTCAAATAATAATTTAATCACATAGCAAATACAGGCAGTTATGACAATGTTGGCTAATGATCCTACTACCATTAGCGCTACTGTATAAAAAATGTACTTTTTATTATCATCTAACAAGTTAAGCAATTTTATATTTATCATTAATATTACCTCCCAGTATTTCAAAACTTAATCAGCTATGGTTGACTGTTTTTTTTATTAAATAGCAAAGCAACTATCGCTATTTTTTTATTATCGCAATCGAACAGGGAATAAAACCATTTATATCAATAAATTGTGCATCAGAATATCCAGCATCAATAATGAACTGTCTATATGATGAAAAAGTGAATTTCTCTTTAAATCCCACCCCAATGGCTTCAATTGTTTTACTAAATAAATTTCTTTCCCTTTAGATAAAGCAAAGGGTGTAGCTGGTTAGCTTACATCCCTTGTTAAATTTAATTATTTATTCCAGCATCACTACTATTATTCATTTGACTATTACAACTACCAGTACACTGTTTAGAATAAGGGCAGCCAATACACACTTCACCACGTTTTCTAAAGTTTGCTAGATATTTAACAATCAAAACAACAATGGCAACTAAAATTACGATAACAATGAAATCTTTCATAATATAATCCTATTTTACAAAGTTAGTTACTCTTACTATTTAACTAATACTCTTCCTTTAGTTTTTTGTTGGCGTTATTAATTAAGTACGCTACCACAGCTACCATTGCCAATACTGCAATTAATCCCATAATAGCAGCAGTGATATTCAGACTACCACCAGTAATAATCGTACCAACCGTGTAAACAACATAAGCTACCATATATCCAACGCCTAGTTGTAAAGCAATTGCTCCCCATACCCACTTAGAACTTTTCATTTCACTGTTCATTGAACCAATAGCCGCAAAGCAAGGTGGGCTATACAAGTTAAACATTAGGTAAGCTAAAGCCGCAACTTTGGTAATAGCAATAATACCCGCTACTTCTTTTCCTGCGCCTTCTAACATCGCAACTCTTCCACATCGATTAAATTTTCAAGTCCTACAAAGGTGACTGCTAAAGTGCCGACAACATTTTCCTTAGCGATTAAGCCAGTAACTGCCGCTGCTGCAAGTTGCCAAGATAAGACGCCAACAATTGGTACTAATAAATAAGCAAACGGTGAAGCAATTGAAGCTAAAATCGATTGATCGGCAGACTCTGCCACTTCAAAACTCCAAGTAAATGTTTGCATTAAATGAACTGCCATATTACATAACAAAATAATTGTGGCAGCTTTGACAATATAAGCCCAACCACGACTTAACATCGTTTTAAACGCACCCCATAAAGATGGAATTTTATATTCTGGCAGTTCAATAATAAAGAACGATTTTCTAGCTTGATAACCAACAATTTTGTTTACTAATAAAGCCAATAAGAAAATTAAGGCAATACCAACAAAATATGATAGTGTACTTACCCAAGCTGCATCTTCAAAAAAGGCACCTGCAAATAAAGCGATAACTGGAATTTTAGCTCCACAAGGCATAAACGGTGCCAACATTGCGGTTACTCTTCTTTCACGCTCATTACGGATAGTACGACAAGCCATAACTCCTGGAACAGCGCAACCTATTGATATAACAAACGGAATAACTGATTTACCAGAAAGTCCAACTTTCTTAAATATTGGATCTAATACTACTGCAACTCTAGCCATATATCCACAATCTTCTAATAAAGCAATTAAGAAATACAGCACCATAACTAATGGTAAGAAACCTAAAACAGCACTTACTCCACCAATAATTCCATCAACAACAATTGATTGTAATAGTGGACTGCTGTCAACCATCAATTCACCGACATATTCGGCAAACGTATCAATACCCCCGGTTAATACTCCTTCTAAATATTTCCCAATTCCTAATGGCCCTTCTGCCTGCGAAATATAAAATACTAAAAACATCACTATTGCAAATATTGGAATTCCAAGCCATTTGTTAGTCAAAATCGCATCAATTTTATCTCCAATATTTTTTTCTTTAGTCAAAACCTGGCGTGTTTCTACTTCTTCAACAACCTTGTTTACAAAATCAAACCTTTTGCGGTCAGCATTTTCAACAGATAACTTATCAGTTAAATCTATTTCTTCTTGTCTATATGGGGGCTTTTGAATTGTGTCTGCTAAAGAAAC
The DNA here is from genome assembly GCA_964449115.1 of uncultured Erysipelotrichaceae bacterium. GTDB lineage: Bacteria > Bacillota_I > Bacilli_A > Erysipelotrichales > Erysipelotrichaceae > UBA1783. Next base: position 34,995 of record CAYUXW010000016.1, read on the forward strand.
AGCTGTATTTACAACTTCTTTTAAGCCTTCATTGGCAGTAGCCACAGTTTTAACAACTGGACAGCCAAGTTTAGTAGATAATGCCTTTACATCAATTTCAGTCCCCTTCTTCTGGTTTAAATCGCTCTTATTTAAAGCTACAACTACTGGAATACCTAACTCTAAAAGCTGAGTAGTGAAAAATAGACTTCTACTGAGATTGGTCGCTTCCACAATGTTGATGATAACATCAGGATTTTCCTTTTTCACATAAGAACTGGTGATGCTTTCTTCACTGGTAAATGGAGACATAGAGTATGCTCCAGGAAGGTCAACCGCAACCAGCTGCTTATCATCTGCATACACCTTTTTAATAGGATATTCCTTTTTCTCCAAGGTAACACCCGCCCAGTTACCAACCTTTTCATAACGACCGGTAAGAGCATTATACATTGTGGTTTTACCAGAGTTTGGGTTGCCAGTCAAAGCAATTCTCATATAAATTTCCTCCTTTTTCTAATTTACATAATCAGTACCCTTTTAATTAATGTGTGAACAAACATTTTAGTTAGTTATAACTAACTTGGTAAAAAAATAAAAAGCTTCATTGTTTAATCTGCAAATATCCGTTTAAACAATGATAGCTTCCGCAAGATGGCTATCAATGTTATATCTTCCGTCTTTAATAACTACAACACATCCTCCTTCAAGATGACGTATAACTGTTATTTTTTCTCCGACATAACATCCAAGAGAAAATAAGAAAGCATTAAGATCTTCATCGCCAGTTACTATATTGCTTATAATATACTCTGTTCCTTCTTGCGTTTGTTTTAGATTTTTCATAAAACTTATCCTCTTTCAAGTTAGTCATAACTAACTGTAATTTATAATAATCTTTTTTCTTCTATATGTCAATAAGATTTCACAAAATTTTTAATCTAAACAGCATAAATGTCCATTATATAAACTATAGACTTTTTATAACCACTTATGACGCAAAAACAACCATCTATTGAATATCTATGGAAAGGATTTTTTTATTTCCTTATAATGTAATCGAAACCTGAAAGGGGTGAAAATATGCAAATTGAAGTACGAATTGACCAGAATTGTCAGGAAACAAAAATAATCATCGTTACCAACGAAGTTACTGAAGAAGTCAATGATATCATCAAAAAACTTGAAGATGTACAGCCGAAAATAATTGCCGGCATTAAAAATGAGGCTGTAAAAATTCTAGAACCAAATGATATCTATCGTATTTATGCTTCAAGTGGCAAAGTTATTGCTGAAACAGAAAAGGAAGATTATACACTTAATCTACGTCTTTATGAAGTAGAACAGCGAACAGATAGTCGTATATTCTTACGAATATCTAATTCAGAAATAGTTAATTTAAAAAAGGTAAAAAGCTTTGATTTAAGTTTTACCGGTACTATTTGTGTAACATTATTAAACGGAACCAATACTTATGCATCAAGAAGATATGTAAGTAAAATCAAGAAAACATTAGGAATATGAGGTGAACATTATGAAAAAGAAAATATTTTTAAGAGGACTATTAGGAATTCCTTTGGGAATTGCCCAAGGCTATATCATAACTATATTAATTTCACTTATACACGCAAATGGCTATTACTCTCCATGTGTACCTGAACTTGTCGAAACAGCAGGCAGTGAAATTAATGCGGTGATATTGCAGACAGCATTGAGTGGACTGTTAGGCGCAACCTTTTCAGCCAGCTCTGTAATTTGGGAGATGGATAATTGGAGCATTGTCAAACAGTCTGGCATATACTTTACCATTACTGCTCTTGTAATGATGCCAGTTGCTTACCTTGCAAAATGGATGGAGCCTACCCTTAAAGGTTTTGCAATCTATTTTGGAATTTTCTTACTGGTATTTATTGTAATCTGGTCAATTCAATACATCTTCTGGAAAAACAAAATTGATAAAATGAATCAAAAGATTTCAAACAAATAGCCTGCGTTTTATAGGTTTCTATAAACTTAAACGCACTAAAAAAGATCCTTCAATAGGGATCTTTTTATTTCTGGCGCCCCCTGCAAGAATCGAACTTGCAACTAACCCTTAGGAGGGGTTTATTATATCCATTTAACTAAAGGGGC
>CAYUXW010000017.1:0-35159 GCA_964449115.1 uncultured Erysipelotrichaceae bacterium
GAACTTGCAACTAACCCTTAGGAGGGGTTTATTATATCCATTTAACTAAAGGGGCTTTTATGGTGTTTTGACACTTTAAATATTATATCATCTTTTATTTATTGTGCTAAAATAAATGTGGTGATTAAAATGGAAAAATTGTATTTAAATATGATTGTTGATATGTCTGATACAAATTGTGAGTTTATTAAAACTATCGATAAAGAAATTGAAAATTATGGTGCTATTGTTTACAATCATCAGTCTAATTCTTACCAGTTCATTCGTAAATTTAGACACATTGATTATAAATCTGAAATTCTACCTGATTTTATCAAAGTTGAAAACTCAGATGCCTTACTGAACGGATTAAATCTAACCATTCACTATGAATTTGATCCCGAAACTGAAGAGGATGAAGAAAACCTTGATATCTGGTACAATGAGATTTCACAAATTGAACTGCCCATCTACAGCTACGATGATGAAGGTGATATTTATGTTGAAAAATATATCAAAATTGATACTTCCACCAGCAAACATACTCTTTGGTATTTAAACCAGGACAGTTATGATTACATAATGGATATTGATTTGCTGATGATTACTCCAATAATCAAAAATATCAATATTGCTAGAGAACTGATTAAAAACTATACTGTTCATCCCTTTGATTTCAAAGAAGACAACCAGCACCACTTACCTGACCATTTAGAAGGTGTTTATGGCCATCATGACCACGATGATGATTGCCAATGTGATCAATATCTTGAGGACAAAGATTAGCTTAATATTTAACAACAGAACTAAAAAAGAACTTCGCGTTCTTTTTATTTTTCTGTTAAATAGGCAATTCCCTTATAGTTGATATAACTTTTTTCTAAATCCAGTAAGACAACCTCGTGATGAGCTTTTTGTTTGTCTTTTGGAGGCAGTTGCATATAATCTCCAAAAGCAACTGTCAGATAGTCATGATAACCAACCGGTATTGGCATTTCCGTATCTTCAAATGGCTTAAAAATCGCTGTTTCAAAGGCTTTACTTGGATAGATTTTCTTCAGTGTTGCAGGTCCACAGCATAGTTCAGTCATATATTCGCTTTCTGATAACGGATATTTGGTCATTTTCTTTTCACAGTATCTCCATATTGAATAATGTAGAGCTTTTGGCACTAAATTCAATAGAATCCATGAACCAACCTGCAATAGTTTGCCATGTTTTGTTGGTACAATACTGGTGCGATATAGTGAATAAATCAAAGCATATATGACCTGCATTTTTCTTTCGATTCCTTCTGGAGCTCGACCATCTATTGGAATAATATCCAACACTAAACCATGAACTATATCAAGATCCGCCTGATAAGGCTTGATTTGAGTTGTTTCTGCATCTCTTATTGTAGCGTAATTGTTACGATCGCGGTATGTCCTTGTTTCATTACTCATTTTGTAACGAGGATGATCTTCGTTTTTCCACAGTTCTAAAAACTTATTATAATCTTCTCTTGGCATAAAGAAGTCTAAATCATCATCCCAGGGAATATATCCCTTATGGCGTATTGTTCCAATACATCCTCCACCACATAAATAACATAAAAGATTATGCTCCTGACAAAAAGAAACATAATATTTGGCCATTTCAGTTGTTAGTTTATGTATTTGTTCTAATTCTTCTTTTGTATATTCGACCATATTTTCTCCCATTTATAGACCGCAAAAATAGTTTTAACCATCAATGATAAATCTTTCGATAAACTAAAATTTTTTAGATATTCCAGGTTATACTTCATCTTTAAAGGCAATACTCTATTTATATATACCTCATCAATAGATTCCTCTTCGCTAATATATTTTTCAATAAATTCATCTTCATCTTTAAATTTGATTGAAGCCAGAGAAGTTATTCCTGGAGGCAGTAGTAAAGTAGCCAACATTTCTGTATCATAAGCCTCGACATATCTTCTAACTTCTGGTCTGGTGCCGACAAAACTCATTTCTCCTTTTAAAACATTTATCAGTTGAGGAAACTCATCAAGACGAAACTTTCTAATTAAAGCCCCAACTTTAGTTATTCTTGAATCATTTTTTGTTGTTACTAGAGAACCTGATTTATCCGGATTGTTGTACATCGTTCTAAACTTATAGATGTAAAAAGAGTTCCCATAGGCGGTGATTCTTTCCTGACGATAGAAAACCGGACCACTTGAATCAAACTTTATGATAATGCCCAATATCCCAAAAAATGGGATCAAAACAATCAGCAATAAAAAGGAAACAATAAAGTCGAAGGTCCTCTTCAATACCAGTTGTCCTTGTTTCTTTTCTAAAATATCATAATATTTTTTTACTTCCGGCTGTTGTAACTCTTCAGGAAGTAAATGCCAAGATAATAGTCTCATTTAATTTCTCTTTTCATATAGCGATAAGTGCGCCCATCTTTAATAATACAACAAATTTATTTCAAAACAAAATTTTAAATTTTTTATTTAATAACTTTGTGTTTTAATTGCTTTTTCTTAGCAGATTATTGAAGATAAATACTCTCACCTTGCTAGGAACCAAGGCCACAACCAGTTGAGCTAACAGAGTGTAATAAAAATCAAATTTTGAAATAAATCCTGTTTCTAATATTTTCTTTCTTCCCTCTTTATATTTTAAAAAATATGAAAAACCTCCTCGACGTTCAATCATTTCATCTCCTGCTCTGACATAAACTAGACAATCATCGATATTTTTGCCAATACAGCCATTTAAAAACATATTTGCCCATAATAAACTGTCTTCCATCAATAGGGCGTGCTGATAGTTACCAGCTTTTAAAACTGCTTCTTTTTTAAACATAACCGTTACATGGTTAAAACCATCTCTTCTTTTTTGGTATTTAACGATATCTTCATGCTCTAAAGGAACCAGTCTTTTCCCTTTAATTTTATCTACTGTTTCAGAAAACTCAGCAATGTGAGAACCACAAATATCTAGATCTGGATTTTTTTCAAATTCTAACAACTGTTTTTCAAACCTGTCATCTCGACAGATATCATCAGTATCCATCCTGGCAATCAAATCGTATTTACACTCTGGCACTCCTATCGCTAGAGCTTTTCCCAAACCTTGATTTTCCTTTAAAGGTACTGTTCTTATAAGGTTAGGGTATTTTTCTAGATAATAATCGACTCTATTTTGTAACTGCTCAGTTATCGGACCATCTAAAACAATTACAACTTCCGTTGGTAAAACTGTCTGATGAATAACACTTTTCATACATTCATCAAAGTATTCTGGTTTTTCTTTTATGTACAAAGACATTAATACTGAAAATTTACTCATCTAACAATTCTCCTTTTTCTTTTATAAATTAAATATATTCTTTAACAATTTCTATATATTTTTCGATTACATAATCTACCTGCTCATCAGTTAAGTTAGTGTGAAGCGGTAAAGTAATCTCATTAGCAAAATGCTTGTAGGCATTTGGATAATCTTTAATATCAAAGCCAAGCTTTTTATAAGCTGTGTGCATTGGAAGAGGTTTATAGTGAACATTACAAGCTATACCCTGTTGTGCCATTTTATTGATAATTTCATTTCTTTGTTCACTTGAAATCCCTGGAATGTTGGTAATATACAGGTGCCCTGATGATTGATATTCATCAGTATAATGTTCTAAAACATCAATTCCAACAGGTTTAAAGGCCTTGTCAAATTTTTCAATTATTTCTTTTCTTCTATCCAACATTGCCGGATATCTTTTCATTTGAGCCAGTCCAATAGCAGCAGCTACATCAGTTAAATTACATTTATACCAGGTTCCGACAATATCATATTCCCAACTTCCCAGTTTAGTTTTAGCCAGGGCATCTTTATTTTGTCCATGTAATGAAAACAACTGCAGTTGCTTGTAGATATCTTCATTATCTATGCCATCGATATTTCTCCAAGAAAGAGCTCCACCTTCTGCGGTAGTAAAGTTTTTAACCGCATGAAAACTGAAACTTGAAAAATCTGCAATCGAACCAACAGGCTTGCCTTTCCAATATGCTCCAAAAGCATGGGCTGTATCAGATAGAACAATAATCCTGCCAAACTTTTTTTGAATTTCATTGTTTGGAATAAACAATCCTTTTTTCTTTTCTACAATTTTAAAAATCTTATCATAGTCACAAGGAATCCCAGCCAGATCTACCGGAATGATTACTTTTGTTTTTTCCGTAATCGCTTTTTCCATAGCCTCATAGTCCATTTCTAAACTATTTTCTTGGCAATCAATCATTACTATTGTTGCACCCACATGAGCCACAACTGATGCAGTAGCTGAATAAGTGTAGGCTGGAACAATTACTTCATCTTCTGGGCCAACTCCCAGCAAATGTAAAGTCATCTCAGAACAGGCTGTTTGAGAATTTAAACACACAGCCCTTTCTGTACCTACAAATTCAGCTGTTAATCTTTCCAATTCTTTCGTTCTTGGCCCAGTCGTAATCCAGCCTGAACGAAGTGCTGATGCAACTTCATTTATTTCCGCTTCAGAAATATCTGGGGGCGAGAATGGAATATTCATTTTTTTCATACACTAACTCCTTTTTTTCCTTTAACCAGAAAAATAATTTCATTAAACATTTCTCTTTGAAATACATACACTAATAATACATAGACAATTACACCCACAATTACCTGTAAAAGCAATAAAATGGTTAACCTGACATTAATATAGTTCATTGACCACACAATTACTCCCATAATAGAAGAAAGAATAATTGATGGAATTAAATCACTTGTCTGTTGAAAGTAATTATATCCTAAAAGTTTTTTGTTTGGATAAGTATTGATAATTGCTGCAATTACTGTTTGTCCAACTCCTCCTAAAGCGATAGCTAAAACCCCATGTTTAAGAGTTAAGATCAGCAATAGAATTCCAAAAGCCTTCTTTATAAACTCCATAATAAGAATCAGGTCACTTCTTCCCATACTTTTTATCGCTTGAAGATTAGTTACCTGAACAGGTTCAAAGGCACCTTGAATACATCCTAACCATAAAAAAGGTAAACAAGGAAGCCATTTTTCGGTCAAAACCAACAATATTAAATTTTTTGAAACTACCAGCAAACCTATCATAATAGGCCAGATAATTATTGAAGACATCGTTATCGATTTTCTTAGAATCTCTTTCATCTCTACCTTATTATCTTGTTTTTTAGCCATGACAGGAAATAAAACCGAGTCTACCGTTACATTAACATTATTTACAAATAAGTATGGGATTTTAAATCCCTGATTATAGAAGGCTAAATCATTGGGAGTATAAAACTTTCCAATAACCAAACCTCTTAAATTGATGTAGATAGAATGCAAAACAGAAGAAAACAGTATCTTCCAGCCATAGTTAAACAATGGTTTTAACACTTTAAATGAAAAGAACAGTTTTGGTTTCCATTTTATTGTAAACCATAGCACAATAGTAGCTATTAAAGCATTTATCAAATATTGGAAAACTAAAGCCAATGGTCCATATCCTTCAAGAGCTAAATATATACCTGCTACTGCTGAGACTAATGTACCAATAATGGTTGAAAGGAAAAACTTTTTGAATAACATGTTCTTTTGAACATAAGCATATTGAGTTGTACTGACACCAGATATAGGTAGTTTTAAAGCCAATAGACGTAAATAAAAACCCAGTTTATCAATAGCATAGAATCTTTCAATTGCTGGAGCTAATAGAAAAACAACTAAATAAACTATTATCGAAAAAGCAATATTGAAGAAAAAAATTGTTGAATAATCTTCATCAGTCGGTTTTCCTTTTTGAACCAATGCTGCTCCAAAGCCTGAACTGACAAAAATATTAGCTACATCAATAAAAATTAAAAGAATTGCCACAACACCAAAATCGTGGGTTGTTAAAAATCGGGCTAAAATTAAAGAAACAACAAAAGAAACGCCCTGAGCGCTGATTCTTTCAGCAAAGCGCCAAAACATTCCGGACATAATAGATTTCCCTTTGTTTTCTTCACTCATTTTTTCACCACCTATAAATGGAAGTTTTCTTTTAAATATAAATAAACACGCTCACAAAAAGAACTGTCATATTTTTGAAATCTCTTTTTGGCTAGCTGTCGTTTTTCTTTAGTGAAATCATTACCATTAGCAACATCTAAAACAAACTCCAACAATTGTTGAAAGTTATTGATATACTGACCAATAATATTATTTTCTAAATCATCATAAAAAATACTATTAACTTCTTTATATTCATCAATATCATCAGTAGTTAATCCTATTGGTTTATCGGTTAATAAATAATCATAATAGACTGAAGAATAGTCAGTAATCAAAGCATCAGTTGCTGATAATAAATGATACAGCTTGATTCCCTTATTTTTTAAGAAATCATCATTGGCAAATATTAGATTTTTCATTTTAACTTCTGTAAGAAAAGAAGTATCCTGAACTGGATGTAATCTTAATAAAAGAAGGATATCATTTTCAACAAGAACTTTTTCCAGTTGTTTCAATTCATCAGCATTATTAATACAAGGCAAACCAAACTTAGAGGTTACATCTAGCGATTCAATCCTTTTATCTTCATGCTGACGATAAGTTGGCATCCAGACAATAACTTTTTTGTCTTTAAACTCCTCAACATTATACTTTTGACTTATCAAATCGTTTCTTGGCAAACCTAAACTCAATATCTGATTGTCTTTAGCACCGCATATATTAATAAAATATTTTCTAAATTCATCAGCAGTTATTAAAATACCATCAACCTCACCTAATTTTTCAGAATATTCTTTTCGATACTTAAGTGGCATACCATGTCCTAAATGAATTCTAATCTGATTTTTCCTTTTTTTATAAATAAATATGTTGCTATCGATAATATATTTTGCGGTATTCAATATGTAGGCAACTTTAATTTTGGTAAAAATATTACTATCATATCTTAAATAATAGTAAACATTGTTTTCCCTTGGATAATCAGCAGGATTATCTTTTAACAAAATCCAAACAATCTTGTATTTTTCATTAACCTTCTTTTTTAAAAAGTAATCAAATAATACTTCTGCATTATCGCTGACATCAGGATGACTTTCAAATATTATTGTATCTGTCAGAGGAAATAAGGAGAATATGCTGTCAATTAACTTTTTTATCAGTTCCTTCATCTTTTATTAATCCTTCTTCCCAATAGTGATTTCTTTGAATACCTCACCAACTTTTTCTTTTATTACTAAATCTGCTCTTGAATCCTGTGAGGTAGCAGACAGGTTAATAACTACTAAATACTTTCCTCTAAAATAATTGACCAATCCTGCTGCTGGATAAACTACTAAAGATGTTCCAGTAATAACCATGCAGTCAGCTTTTCTGATTGCTCCAATAGCACCATATATAGTATTATCATCCAAACCTTCTTCATATAAAACAACATCAGGCTTAATGGTTCCTCCACAATCACAAAGCGGTATTCCATCACTGTTTATTACATAATTCAAATCATAAAACTTATGACATCTTGTGCAATAATTACGATGAATTGAACCATGTAATTCATAAACATTTTTACTTCCTGCTGCCTGATGTAAACCATCGATATTTTGAGTAATAACTCCGATGGCTTTACCGGCTTTTTCAAATTCTGCCATTTTAATATGAGCCATATTAGGTTTGGCATCAGGGAAAATCATTCTATCTTTATAAAAACGATAAAACTCCTGTGGATCATGATTATAAAAAGACAGAGAAATTATTCTTTCAGGAGAATACTTATATTTTAAATTATAAAGACCATCAACACTTCGAAAATCAGGAATTCCGCTTTCAGTTGAAACTCCTGCTCCAGTGAAAAATACAATGTTGTTTGATTCATCTAAAATCTTCTGAAGTGTTTCTATTTTGTTCATATTAATATACTACCAAAGCATCAAGAACATTTCTTTCTCCTGCTCCTTGATACGAAACTGGTTTATTTAACAATATACCATTTTCAGCCATTGCCGAAGAACCGCCACCATCAAGGTTACAAGCATTATATGCTCCATAACGCATCATTATTTCTACTAAATCAGCAAAGCTGGCACCTAAAGAACCTTCGCCACCTCTGCCATTGATAACCAGCATTAAAACAATACCATCTTTCCTTTGACCAATACAGGTTCTTGGATGTAATCCACCTCCACCATCACCAGTATAGGTAGAAGGTACTCCATTAACTACCAAGAAAGGCCCAAACTCAATGCCCCAACTCATTCCAGCTTCTGCTGCCCTGTTGGCAGTAGAATTCATCAGCATCAGTACGCCATCTTCATTCATACCAACCATTGGAGCATTTCTACCTGAATCATAATAAACTTCACCGTTGACAATCAGGCTACGTGCTGGCCATTTCTCATAAGTTATCTGATTTACATAATAACCACTGGCATTGGTAGCAATTACTGCGTTTGTCTGTCTAGCTAATTCAGTTACAGTATTACCATATCTGCTTTTTGATAAATAGAGATGTATTCTTTTCGGGTCATATATTACCGCCAGATATCCAGTATATGTTCCTTCATCTATTCTTATAACTTTATATAAGTCATTACCTTCATTTTTCTTCAAAACTGCTTCTTCATATTCGTTAGCATAGACCACCTTATCTGAATAATCGACAAAGACAATATCATCAACATTTGAATTGTCTCCAGCAGCTGTAAAGGTATATTTGTTCGCAACTTCTTGAGCATATTCCTCTGAATATAATACGTAAGCCAGATATTTATGAGTATTAGTGCCCAAAGCTGTTTGAATAAACAAATCCCTGATTTTATCATATGGTCCATAGGCGATAAAGAAGCAGATTAAGGCACAAATATCCACAAAGATTAAAAAATATGTATACCAGCTCAGTTTCTTCTTTTTTCTATTTCTAATGAAAACTTTCTGAACCTGATCAGTGTCAGTAACTTCTTCCAAATCCTTTATTAGTTTTTGTTCACTATTTTTACTCATTACTAATTACCTCCAACACAAATGGATCAGCTTCAGTTCCTGTTCCTGAAGTTATCATAATCTGCCCATTTAAACAGATTACCGGTTTGATATTAGCCGTTTCCTTAACGTTGACATATTTGATTAGATTTTCGTTAATTACACAGACCAGCTCATCAGATTGAGTGCCGTTATTTGATATGTATATATTTTCATTACCCTTTAAATGCTTGTAGCTGATGTTTGGTATTGACACATAGCATTCTATTTCATTCTCATAACAGCTTTCTCTATAATCGTATTCACCGATATATGGAAAAGTGCCATAGGTCCAAGTTTTAAGCACCAGATACTGTTGATAATTTTCTAATTCTTCAATAAACTCGCTATTTAAATATTGACCTAGACCACTGTTCAAGTTGAGATAGTTTTTAGAGCCAAACCCAACAGCGTAATCTTCACCATCTTTTTGAATTACACCAGACAGTATTAGAATTACATTTCTATTCTCATCAACTGATTCTACCTGCCACTTCATATCCGAATATTGAATGTAAGAGCCAACAGGAGCATCAAGCGCTTTTTCAAGTTCGGTTTCCAACAATATAAATGGATTTTCTTTAGTTCCATCACCTGTTCTAGCAATAGTCGAACTGCTTAATGTTAAAACCGGTCTGACACCTATGGTCAGTGAGTCTGAATAGGAAATACCTACCGCCCCTTCTTCATTGATAAGATAATACTTGTTTTCACCGTTTCTGTTAGCCAGCCAAAAACTTTCACCATTATTTAAGTAAGATTTTTGACCTCCAGCTGCCATATATTCTTTTAACGATAGTAAACCAAATTTGTTAAGATCTGGATTTTCATTACATATATGGTTATCAAAACTATCGAATTGACAGACACAACTTGCATTTTCTACTAAAAAACTAGAGTTTTTAACAATCTTTTCATAAATCCCTGTGTTTTCCATTTCTGACTGATTCAGCCAGTAAGAAACAGATGTATTATAAAATACATCTTTTTCAAATAAAGGCATAACCGTTATTGCTTTTTCAGCAATTATCTTGATGTTTTTATTGACATCTATTGACATTATACGGTACAAATTCCCCGAAACAGAAATATAGTTATTACTGATATTACCCACATAGGTATATGTGCCATCCTCATTTTCCATCAGTCTGTCAGTAGAAGTATAATCTATTCTATCTACCAAAACTGTTGATAAAAATGAATAGCTGGCATTGTTATAGATGGTATAAACCTTATGTTTAAAATATATTAATCTTCCCATATAGAAAGCTAAAATACCTACTATCAGTATCGTGTTTACTATTTGGAAACCTTTTTCTTTTGTAATCTTTACCCTCTTTTTTGCCATAATAAAATTCCTTTTATATCCTAAGAAATAATAACATAAATAAAAGAGTGTTTCCACTCTTTACTTTACTTCACATCACATCCCATAGATTTGATAATCTCTGGATATCCTGTAGCAATTATACTGCTGACATAGTCGTTCAGCTTATTTTCGTACTCTAAACGGACTGTTTTTCAATTGCACAGCAATAGAGTACTACTGATAATTTTCAGCCAATCCTAAAGCAATCTCCATCATTCTGGTAAATGAGTTTTGTCTTTCTTCAGCTGTTGTCAACTTTTGAGTAACAATATTGTCTGATACAGTTAGCAAACATGCTGCTTTTTTACCTAAATGATTGGCATTGGCAAATAAAGCAAATGATTCCATTTCAGCACAGATACAATTGTAGTCATTTACCGCTTTATTGAAATTAACTTCCGCAACATTTTCACCATAGTAGAAATTGTCGCTTGAATTAATTCTTCCTTCAATCATATGATATCCCAATTTTTTTGCTGATTCTTTAAGTTCAGCATTTAACTCTGCATTTGGATAAATGATTTTATCTTCATAACCACAGAATTGTTTAGCATATGTTGATTCAGAATACGCACTATCACCTAAAATAACTTCGTATAGATCAATATCCGCTTTCATAGCACCAGTAGAACCAATACGGATAATTGCTTCTACACCATAGAAAGAAAACAATTCATACGAATAGATGCCAATTGAAGGCATTCCCATACCAGAACCCATAACTGAAACTCTATTTCCTTTGTAGGTTCCAGTAAAGCCTAACATACCTCTAATACCATTGAATTGAACAACATCTTCCAGATATGTTTCAGCTACAACTTTTGCTCTCAATGGATCTCCAGGCATCAAGACCAATTTAGCGATATCGCCCATATTTGCACTAATATGCGGTGTACTCATTTTTTAATCCTCCTTAATGAATATAATTTTAAAATTATTTTGCTTCTTTTAAATATTTTATCAAATATATCTTGTAGTTTTCAATTGTCTTAACTCTTTTCAGACTTCTTTTTTTCTGCTTTAGGTTTATTTTTAGCTTCGATTCTAAAAATGACACCTTTTTCAAGATTTTCAGCTACAATTGAAAAATCATAAGCGTTACAGACCTTATAACAGATGCTTAATCCTAGCCCAAATTTTCCTTTATCACCCTTTTCAAAAGGTTTGAAAAGAGTATTTACTCTTTCTGTTGACATTGGTGGACCATCATTAGCAATAGAAAGATAATATGGCTCTAATACTACTGTTATATTACTTTCTGCATATCTTAAAGCATTATCTAACAGATTAGATAAAACAACTCGCCAGCTCTCCTCATCGCCCTTAAAGGTAGCTGGACTCAAATTTTTAATAACTGTAAGTTCTGGTCTGATCATCTTGAATGAAACTAAAACATCGTTGATTAAATTATACATATCAGTAGTTTTATCAGTTTCTTTTTCCTGATCCATAACATAGTCAAGTCGATTTAAGAATAATAGACTATAAACCTTTTTTTCTAACCTGTCAGCATTTTCAACAATTACATCAACGCTCTTTTCCAAAGTGTCATATGGATAAATACCATCCTTGATACTTTCAGCATAAGATTTGATTGTCGCAATTGGGGTCTTCAAATCATGAGAAATATTTTGAATCATCTCCTCTTTTGTTTCTTCCTGACGCTTGATTTCTTTATGCATGCCAACCAGAGCAGCTGCCAGATCACCCAATTCATCTTTTCTTTCAATATTCAATACCGCCTTGTCATCACCCTGTCTTATTTTGGCAATATAGTTTTGCATCTGTAAAAGCGGAGTAATAATAGTAACAACCCAGATTGTCAACAAGATAAAGATAACGCCAAATACTATTGCACTGATATTAGAAACGTTGCTTAAAAGATCATTTTCAATTGCTTTACCATAGGCTTCACCAATGATAGAAATTACTTCATATGGTCCTTCTACATTGGAATAATAGTAATAATACTTTTTACCATTTACTTCAAAACTGCTTTCTATCCAGCCAGTATCGTTTTCTGAGGCAATTTCATTTACTTTGCTTACAAAGTTGTCTGTCAATCTGCCACCATAGTATTTGATACATTTATCATCAGAATAGACGAAATGAATAACATCAGCATCATAGGCTAAATCAGAAAACCCACTATCATCATTTAGCGTCTTAACTAGACTTTCCTGTGATCGATGTAAAAGTGACATAACCTGATTTACCACAAAATCATCAATATTACCTCTTAAATAAACCGAAAAGAAAAAGATCAGCACTACACCAAAAGTCACAATAATGATGCTGACCTGTTGAAATAATGATACGTCTGTTATTGATTTTAAAAACCTTCTCATTATCCTAATTTATAACCATAACCATGTAAGGTATTAATATTAAGTTTAGGCATTTTCTTTCTTAATCTTCTCAGGGTATCATCAACAACTCTGTCTGAACCATAATACCCTTCTCCCCAGACAGCTGTAATAATACTTTCTCTTGATAAAGCAACACCTTTTTTATGAACAAACAGCATTAGCAGATCAAATTCTTTCGTTGTCAAATCAATAATTGTTTCTCCATCACTGGTAGTTCTTTGAGTTTCATTGATTGCATAGCCATCAATGACAAACCTTTCTTCCTGGCGATAAAACCTCTGCATTATTTTATTGACTCTTAAAACAACTTCTTTCATATTAAAAGGTTTGGTAATGTAGTCATCACTGCCTTTTTCAAGTCCAATAATTCTATCAAATTCCTTATCTCTGGCACTGATAAAAATCATCGGCACATCATCTCTATGGATTTTGATTGCTTCAAATAAATCGAACCCACTTTTTTCATCCAGCATTATATCCAATAGCCACAAATCAATTTCTTTATCACCAGCATGCTGTAAAGCTGATTCATATGTATAAAAAGAATTAACCAGATATCCTTCTTTTTCCAGGTATCTTTTCATCAATTCATTCAAATCTTTTTCATCATCGACGATTGCAACCGTTCTTTTCATTTACATCACCTACTTAAGATTATTGTAACATAAAACATACTTGTTAGTTAATCTTATAAATACCACTGGAAATGATTTTCTCCCCTAAGAAAAACTGCTGTCGAAATTCTCGACAGCAGAAGCTTATTATTTTTATCACTCTTTTTCAATTATATCTGTTTTTTCTTCTTTAGTTTTCTTTTCCTTCTTTGGTGCATTTTTTCTTTTCTTGATAACAAAGTAAGCAAGTCCACCAACTGGTAACCAGATAGGAACACCTGCGATAACCAGAATTACTGCATATTGAATAATAGAAACCAATGCACTGGTACTTCTTACGATACCCGATTTCAAATAGTAAAGGAAATCTTCAAAACTTAAAGCGCTGAATTCAATTTCCTGTGAAGTTTGAATCACATCCTCATACTCTGAAATATCTAATCTAATAGTAGAATAATCAATTAAAGAATCCCATAATTTAAACTGACCTTTCAGTATTTCAATTTCAGTAGTTGTCCTGTTGATTTCATATTGAATTCTTAACATTTCTTCTACATTTGCAGCCTTATCAAAAAATTCCTGATATTTGGCTAATTCTTTTTCCAATTGTTTCAATCTGATGTCAGAATCATAATATTCATTAGTTATGTCCTTGGTAGTGATATTAAGATATTTAACATCTTCACTTTCATTCAGTTTATCCAGATAAACATCAAGATTATCAGCAGGAATTTTAAACTCTACTGTAATTGTAGTGTAATAATTTCCTTCATTTCGGCTGATGTCTGTCTGATAACCACCGAATTCTTTAACAAGATCCAGAATGTTCTGGTAAGAATCATTTACATTCTTTGTCTTGATAGTAGCTGAGCCATTTTTAATTAATTTTAATTCTTCATTAATTGGTTTTTTGGCTATCTCTTCATCTGTTGGACCATTAATTCCACTATACTCATATTCCTTGTTAGCATAGCCGCTGTCAATATCCCTTGGTGGTTCTGATTTACTACAGCCGGCAATCAATAGAGCCAGCAATATAATAATCCATAACTTTTTCTTCATTTTTTCTCCTCGTTTACCTCTTCTGGTATTTTAATATTTCAATTATCCTTTGCTGCTTATTACACAGCTTTCAATGATGACAAAAATTATGGGAAACTATTTATTAATTAAGCCAAATAAATAACCCCATTTTTCATCATCGATATTAAAATTATTCCCTTCTTATACAATATCCACCTAAGAATATTGTAACATAAAAGCCTATTGGTTAGTCAATTGTTTTAAATATTGTTGAAAATGATTTTCTACATATTGACGATTAAAAGGTTTTATCTGATTTTCAATATCTTCCATTATTTTGTGCATTTCGTTTTTAATTATAAAATCTATTTCTTTCGGATAACTCATCGATTCAGAATGTCTTTCATACTCATCCTCGTCTAGAGTAATTATCGTATTATCAGAAAAAATCTTAAAATCCAAATCATAATCAATGTATTTCACTGCTTCTCCATCATACAAAACTGGTGAAGCCAGATTACAATAGTAATAAATACCATCACTTCTAATCATAGCCATGACATTAAACCATCTGTCAGTGTAAAAATATCCTATGGCAGGCTCTCGAGTAAACCATTTCCTGCCATCTTTTTCAATTACCCAGGTTTTATTAGTGACAATTACATAATGCTTTTCATCACTTTCCAGAACAAAACCCTGATCCCATGTCCGATTTAAAGAACCATCATGTTTAAAAGATTGAATATAAACTGAAGAATTTTTTTCTGGATACATCTTTTCCTTTCTATTTCAACAGTGGTGTTATTTTTTCATATAACAATGGCACAATAATCAGATCCATTATCATTGTTGGA
Source organism: uncultured Erysipelotrichaceae bacterium (assembly GCA_964449115.1). Taxonomy (GTDB): domain Bacteria; phylum Bacillota_I; class Bacilli_A; order Erysipelotrichales; family Erysipelotrichaceae; genus UBA1783. The sequence continues at coordinate 15,220 of CAYUXW010000017.1, forward strand.
ATAATGTATGAAGCATTGTAAGATAATGAGCCCCAAAACGGAACTTCCCATACAACAATTCCCGCAATTGTTGAAAACGCAAGTCTTATCAGACTAGTAATTATAATACCACAATATAACTTTTTATAGTTAGGAAACAGACTGCTTAAACCATATACTGCATAAGCAAACAGATAATCAAAAAGGAAACTGAACATCCCATAATAATTGACTGAGCCAGTCACCAGCATTAACAATACTGCAACCACACATACTACTACCCCTTTTTTCCAACCTAAATGATAACTTGATAATAGTAAGGCAATTGTTCCCAGCGATAGTCTTCCGCCCTGAGGCATCACAAACAAATTGAAAGTGTTGGCGATAAAATCTAACACTACAAATAATGCTCCATATAAAGCAATGTAAACTAAACTTTTAATTTTTTGATTCATAAAAAAACACCTTTCTACAGGTGCCAAGAAACTTAGATCTTCCTACGCTAGTATTAACTAGATCAGGTCTAAGGGTATTTCTCAGCATTAAGCACCCCTGTCTGACTTAATTATAGATTGTTTGGAAACAATTGTCTATAATTAATAACAGAGGTGTCACTATGAGTCTTAATGAAAAACTAAAAACTTTTATAGCTGCTGAAAAATATCTAATTTCACTGCTTTCCAATACCAGCGCCTTTTTTAATGAACATTTAGAAGATATAAACTGGGTAGGATATTATCTATACCAAGATAATCAGCTCATATTAGGCCCCTTTCAGGGGAAAGCAGCCTGTGCAGTTATTCCACTTAACAGGGGTGTCTGTGGCCACTGTGCAACAATTAAAAAAACAATAGTAGTTGATGATGTTCATAACTTTGTCGGACACATCGCCTGTGATAGTGCTTCAAATAGCGAAATAGTTGTTCCTATCATCATTGATAATCAACTATTTGGAGTATTGGATATTGATTCTCCAGTCAAGGCCAGGTTTACAGAGAAAGATAAAGATATATTAGAAAAATGTGTAATTATATTGCAGGATAAAATAGAACAGCTTATCTAGTTTGCTGTTCTTTTTTAAAATCATAGAGGATTGAAACAATATATAATAGCTCATCCACATTAAAAGAAGCGAAATCGCTTCTTTTTTATCAGTTTCTAAGAACTATTTAATACCATCCTCTTAGTTTCATTGCATCAGCTACCACCTTGATTGAATACATGTAGGCAGCTTCTCTCATTGAGATATCACTATATTCCTGGTATAGAGTCCATATATTCTCAAATGCTTTTCTCATTGCGGCTTTCTCTTCTATTAATACCTTTTCTTCACTCCAAGTGTAACCATATAAATTTTGTACCCACTCAAAATAAGAAACTGTCACACCGCCGGCATTGGTTAAAATATCAGGAGAAACAAAAATTCCTCTTTCCTTAAAGATTTTATCAGCCTCAATTGTTGTTGGACCATTGGCAGCTTCAATAACTGCCTTTGCCTTGACTTTTTTGGCAGTTTCTTCATCAATAGCATTCTCAAGTGCAGCTGGAATTAAAAGATCCACATCTAATTTCCAAAAGTCAGCCATATCAATCACTTCAACACCCTCAAACTGAGACAAGTTGTTGTTTGTTGTTTTAAATTTCATCAATGCTTCAATATCAATACCATCTGCATTATAAATCGCGTAGGCCTTTCCCTGATAAAACTCCGCAATTGAGACAACTTTTATTTTTTCATCTTGAAGCGATTTACATGTAAAACTTCCTACATTGCCAAACCCCTGAACAGCAGCACTTGACTCCTCTGGTTTTTTATCTATTTTCTCTAAAAAACACTTGGCAATTTCAACAACTCCGACCCCCGTTGCCTGAGTTCTGCCTAGTGAGCCCCCCAGCGAAACAGGTTTACCTGTAATAATACCAGGTTCTTGATAACCTTTTATTTTCTCATACTCATCCAACATCCATGACATTATCTGAGCATTTGAACCAACATCAGGAGCTGGAATATCAATTCGATCACCTAAATATTTATAAGTCTTGTCTATGTAACCCCTTGCCAATTGTTCAAGTTCGTTTGATGATAATTCAAGTGGATTTACACTCACACCACCTTTACCACCACCATAAGGAAGTCCCACAACTCCACATTTAAAAGTCATAAAAATTGAAAGAGCCTTAACTTCATCTAAATCAACATCTTGATGGAAGCGAATACCACCCTTATAAGGCCCAACAGCATTATTATGCTGTGAGCGATAACCCTTGAAAGTCTTAATGGTGCCATCATCCATCTTAACAGGAATGCTGACCTCCAACACTCTTTGAGGTTCCTTTAAAAGCTCATAGACATCTTCTGATAATCCCAATTTATTAACCGCAATCCTGATTTGAGTTTGCGCATTTTTTAACACTTCAGACATATAAATCCTCCTTAATTATCTGGTTGAAACTGTCATTTATATCTTACACCAAAAGTGCAATAAATTATAAGAAAACATTCGTTTTCAAGCAAAGCCTGAGGTTTAATTTTATTAAACCCTTGTTATTCAAACGATATAAGTTTTACATCTTTAACCTGTTTTAAGGTTTTAAAATCTTTAATCAATTCATTCATACTTATATCTGCCTCTGTAATATCTATCGATATTATTACATTGGCGATTTCATTTACTGGTAGTGATTGAGATATTGTCAAAACGCTTATTTTATTATTTTTGATAATATTCAGCACACCTGACAAACTTCCTGGAAGATGAATCAAGTCGACACTTAAAATTGCTTTTTTTGTCAGTTGGCTTTCTTCCGGCAAAAATACATAATCTTTATATTTGTAATAGGTGCTTCTTGAAATACCCACAGCCTTAACAGCTTCACTGATATTGGGATACTTCTTTTCTTTCATTGCCTGATTTACTTCAATTACTTTTATAAAGTAATCTGGCAAGACCTTTTTATGGACTATCAGATAATCTTTAGACATTTATATTTCCTCCACTTCAACTAATGAATTATGTATTCCGCAATCTAGCAGCTTCCAATTGTTTTTAGCTTTAGAAGCATTTATTTTCTTAGAAAAATATTCATCGTCTGATATTGTCAGACAGGTTGGACCTGAACCGCTGATCATAAATGTATAGGCACCTTTATTCAGACATTCCTGTTTCAGTAAATCGAAATCAGGTATCAATGTTTTTCTATACGGTTCATGTATCCTGTCACTGTTTACTATTTTAAGAATGCTGTCATCTCCATCATTCAATGACAAGTAGAGACTGACAATCCTGGATAAATTAGAAACAGTATCTTCTTTTGAATATGAAGCAGGTAAAACTGATCTGGCCAGGCTTGTTGAAACTTCAAAATCAGGTATCAGCAAAGTAAATTTATATTTCTTATGAACAGCTATTTTCTTTGTATAAGGAACCTCATCATGCATAAAACTGGAAGTAAGTCCACCAAAAATAGCCGGAGCGATATTGTCTGGATGTCCTTCTATAGCGGTGCATATTTGAAATATCTCCAAAATCGTCAGCTTGTTATCATTTAAATAGTTGGCAGCTACTGCCCCAGCTACTATTAACGAGGCACTGGAACCCAATCCTCTGGCTATCGGAATCTTGGCTTCTATTTTCAGTTTGATATTTTTAAAAGTGTTTAATTTTTCATTTACCCTGTCAAAAGCTATCATGAATAGATTGTTTCTATTTTGATATTTTTTATCCACACCTTCTATCGATAGTTCATCACTTTCTTCTATATAGAAGGTATTGTAAATATTTAATGCTATACCTAAAGTATCAAAGCCTACTCCTAGATTGGCACTGGTTGCTGGCACCTTAATCTTAATCATTTAATTCTCTTATCCTTTCAATTACATAATTTCTTCCTTCATCAATGCTTATGCTCTTATTGTGCAAAATTTCTAGCTTATTAATATCTTTTAAATTTGACGGAATTTCTTCTTTAGATATTTGTGCCAGTTTCTGCATTGCCAGTGTTTCGTCCTTTACATCTGCTTCAGTAATAGAGTTCAGTACACTATTTGGAAATTTAAAAGGTGAAGCAGTCGCAAGAATGATATTCTTATGATTATCTACATACTTGTGACTTGCATGATAAGCAATAGCAGTATGAGGGTCTATCAATCTGTTATCTTCACTAAATGCTTGGCATATTGCCTGACTGCACTTGCTTTCACTTACATATACCCCCACAAAAGACTCTTGTAATCTCTCTAGCATTTCTTTATCTATTTCATATCTTCCTTTTGTGCTCAGTTCATCCATGTATTGTTTTATTTTTTTATCGTCAAAATCACTTAACATAAACAATAGTCTTTCCAAATTGCTTGATATTAAGATATCCATAGAAGGAGACATGGTAGTATAAAATTTTCTATTGATATCATAAATACCGGTATTGATAAAATCGACTAAAACATTGTTTTTATTAGAGGCACAGACCAGTTTATTTATTGGACAGCCAATTAATTTGGCAATATATCCCGCCAGGATATCTCCAAAATTTCCTGTTGGCACAACAAAATTCACTTTATCATTCAGCTTAATAACTTCATTTTTAACTAAGGTAATATAAGCTTTAAAATAGTAAACCACCTGTGGAATCAATCTTCCGATATTAATTGAATTGGCACTTGATAATTGAACATTTTTATAATCTTCACTTATCTGCTTATCTTCGTAGATAGCTTTTACAAGCCTTTGACAATCATCAAAATTTCCTGCGACAGATACAACATCAACATTATTTCCTGTTGTGGTATTCATCTGTCTTTCTTGAATCTCGCTTACTCCATCTTTGGGATAGAATACCGTAATATAGGTGTTTTTTACATTTTTAAAAGCTTCCAGTGCTGCTTTGCCTGTGTCTCCACTTGTCGCTGTTAGGATGTAGATTTTTTTGTTTTCAGCATAAGTTTTATAAGCTGTGCTTAATAGATGGGGAAGAATTGTCAAAGCTATATCTTTAAAGGCCGATGTTGGTCCATGATAAAGTTCCAATAAAAAGTCCTTTCCTATTTCAGTAACTAAAACAATATCGTCTGTATTAAATGAATCAGTATAGCCATTTATAACACATGCTTTAATTTCTTTTTCAGTAAAATCATCAAAGATATTTGAAAGTATTAATATTGCTAACTGTTGATAATCTAAATCTAAACATTTGTTCAAGTCTATCTCAATGTCATCTAATTTTATAGGCGTGTAGAGACCGCCATCTTTTGCCAGGCCCTTAATTATGGCCTCTTTTGAAGAGACAACATTTTCTTTATTTCTTGTACTTACAAATATTTGCATAAAATTCTCCTTGATTACATCCTGAAAGAATGATACTATGTTTCTAACACAAAAACAAGTGTTTTCCCAGGAAGGACAGAAATATTATGAAAATTGCGTTATTAGGACATGGCAATGTCGGAAAAGGTGTATCAAGTATTATTGATAAAGGTAATACCAGCTTCACCAAACAACTGGAAATTAAAAAAATCCTTGTTAAAGATGAAAGTGAAGCTATCGATGAAAGAATGGTTTTTAATATTGATGATGCCTTAGATGATGATATTGATGTGGTAGTTGAATGTTTAGGAGGAATAGAGTTTCCTTTTCTCTGCATCTCTAAAGCCTTAAATATGAAAAAACATGTCGTTACCAGTAATAAAAAAGTTATGGCCACTCATTATGAACAACTGGTTAGTTTGGCCAAGAAAAATGGTGTGAATATTATTTTCGAAGCCAGTGTTGGTGGAGGAATTCCAGTAATGTCCAATATCAGACATACAAAAAGAATCGATGAAATCACCGATTTTATCGGAATATTCAATGGAACTACTAACTTTATCCTCTACAAGATGGCTAAAGAGAATAAAAGTTTTGATGATGTACTACTTGAAGCTCAAAAACTAGGGTACGCAGAAAGCGACCCTGCTGATGATATCGATGGTCATGATGTAAGATATAAGTGTTGTCTGACCGGTAACATGGTTTGGGACAGTTCTTTAAATCTGGATGATATTACCACTTTTGGTATCAGAACAGTTAGTCAAAGGGATATTGATTTTGGAAAAAGTCAGCAATCAACGCTTAAACTCGTTGGCAGAGGTATAAAAAAAGATGGACATGTTCAGGTTTTTGTTTTACCAGAGTTTGTTTCCAATAATGATATCCTGGCTCATGTGCCTTTAAATTTAAATTGTATTGTCTTTAAAAGTGACAATCTGGGTGCGGCATCTTATATTGGACAAGGTGCTGGAACATTTCCTACCGCTCATGCAGTGGTTCAGGATATTGTTTCATTATTAAACAATGAAGATTTGAAAACCAATATTAATAACAAGGTTTTTATTGACAATAAGGAATATACCAGTCAGTTCTATGTGCGAACTGAAAACCTGAAATTTTTCAGTGATTGCATCTACAGGAAAATTGATTCGGATGTAATTATTACTGAACCTATGGATTTATTCACATTAAAAGATTTAATCGAAAAAACAGCTGATAAAAATATCTTTGTAGCAGGAGTTTCATTATGATAAAGGTAGTTAAATTTGGTGGCAGTTCACTGGCCAGCGCAAAACAGTTTAAAAAAGTAAAAAATATAATTGATAGTGATAAAGATAGAATTTTCATTGTCGCCAGTGCCTGTGGTAAAGCTGACAATGAAGACCATAAAGTTACTGATTTGCTTTATCTATGTCATGCTCATATAAAATACGGAGTTCCTTACGATGATTTATTTAATATGATTTATGACAAGTATATGGGCATTAAAAAAGAACTGAATTTAAAACTTGATTTAGAAAAAGAATTTAAAATTATCAGAGATTTGATGGATAAAGACATCAGCCTTGATTTTCTGGTTTCCAGAGGAGAATATTTGACTGCCAAGTGTTTGGCTGAATATTTAAATGGACAATTTATCGATGCCAGTGAAGTTATTGAGTTCAATTACAATGGCAAAGTTAATTTTGAAAGAAGCGAACAAAATTTAAGAAACAAGATAAAAAATGGCATGAGGATTGTAATCCCTGGTTTTTATGGTGCTTTACCTAATGGGGCCATAAAGGTAATGTCCAGGGGCGGAAGTGATATCAGCGCTTCTATAATAGCTAATCTTGTCAATGCGGATGTTTACGAAAACTGGACCGATGTTTCTGGTCTATTAACAGCTGATCCTAGAATTGTAGATAATCCTAAAACCATTAACTATATTACCTATAGTGAACTTAGAGAACTTAGCTATATGGGAGCTAATGTACTTCATGATGAGGCAATATTTCCAGTAAGAGAAAAGAAAATTCCTATCAATATTAGAAATACCAACATACCTGAACATCCAGGCACTATGATTTTAAGTGACTGCAGTACACAGGATGCTATAGAACCACCACATTTTATTACTGGAATTTCTGGAAAGAAAAACTTTTCAGTCATTACCATCAGCAAGCCGCAGATTTCCAGCGAAATTGGTGGTCTAAGAAAAACATTACAGGTATTTGAAGATTTTAATGTTTCTGTTGAAAGTGTTCCTTCTGGTGTTGATTCATTCAGCGTAGTAGTTGAGACTGAAAAAATTGAAAAAGTACTTTATGAAGTTATTGCCAGATTAAAAAAGGATCTGGACTGTGATAATGTAACAGTTATCGATAAGATAGCTTTAATTGCTGTTGTAGGCAGAAGCATGAAAAACAAACCTGGAATGTCAGGGCTGCTGTTTGGTGAGCTTGGTTTACATAATATTAATATCCGAATTATCAGCCAGGCAGCTGATGAGATTGATATTATTATCGGTGTTGATAATACTGATTTTGAAAAAACAATCAGATGTATATACGATAAATTTATTAAAGGGAGCGATTCATTATGAGAATAGGTATTTTAGGAGCTACTGGCGCAGTTGGCCAGCAGATGATGGAGTGTTTAGTTGAACAAGACATCAAGGTTGATGAACTCAGACTCATGGCCAGCCATAGAAGTGTTGGAAAAGAATTTGAGTTTAAAGGCGAAATGTTAAAAGTGATTGAAGCCAAGGAAGATAGTTTTGAAGGTTTGGATGTAGTATTGGGTGCTGCTGGTGGCAAATCTTCAAAGTATTTTGCCCCATTTATAAAAAAAGCAGGAGCTGTATTAATTGATAACAGCAGTGCTTTTAGATTGAACGACGATGTTCCTTTGGTTATTCCCGAAATTAATGGTGAAGATGCAAAAAAGCATAATGGAATTATTGCCAATCCAAATTGCAGTACTATCATCGCTTTTATGGCATTGTATGGCATTAATAAAAAGTCAAAAATAACCAAGATGATTGCCAGTACCTATCAGGCTGTCAGCGGCGCTGGTATTGAGGGTGTCTATGAACTGGAAAATCAGGTTGAAGCACTGTTAAATGGTAAAGAAATAGAAACCAGTGTTTTTGCTCATCAGATTGCCTATAACTGTATTCCTTCAATTGGAGCATATTTGGAAAATGGTTTTACCGATGAAGAAATGAAAATGCAAAGCGAAGGAAGAAAAATCATGCATCTACCAGATTTAGATGTCACCTGTACCTGTGTCAGAGTTCCAATAATTAGAAGTCACAGTATTTCTATCAGTTTCGCTACTGCTGAGCCTTTAACAATTGAAGAAGTCAGAGAAGCTATTTCTAACAGCAAAGGTGTCAGATTAATGGATGATGGTCCAAACAATATCTATCCTATGCCTATAAGCACCAGTAATAATGATATCGTTGAAGTTGGAAGAATTAGAGAAGATAAGGTAATAGGTGGGTATTCATTATTCTGCAGCGGCGATCAAATTAGAAAAGGTGCCGCAAGTAATACAGTAGCCATAATCAAGTGTCTGTAATTGTTGTTTTTGTATTATCACACAATTTCACACTATGATTTGATTATTTTTCGCATCATAGCTAGTATCATATGCTTACAAGTAGTAGAACTACTTGTCCATATATCCTTTCTATTTCAAAGATATTTTATCCCCCAAAAGAAAAGCAGGTCATCCTGCTTTTTCTTTTACATATTAAACAATTTGAAGTAAGGAATTATCGGAAGCTCATTTACATAACTCTTCGCAAAAGCTCTTTGCTGAGACAGATTAGAAAAATGCCTTTCATTTAAAAGGTGTTTATTCGACATATATCTGACATACAGAGCTTTTTTGATAATGAAGACTCTACCAACAGCTTCATCAATATAAGCTTTTCTATTATCTGTTGATAATGGGGAAATTATTTTTACTGTTTCATCAAAAATATTCTGACATATTTTAATGCACTGCTCTTTCATTAAATCAACATCGCTGATATATTTGCTGTCAAGATTTTTCTGAATTGTTAACAGTGAATCTTTTTTTGTGGAAATGTTTTTAAACGTGTCAATAACTTCATCGCTGTTTTCATCAGTAAGATGCATCGAGATCAGATCATCTTTATGATTTTCAAAGTAATTATCTGTTTCTGTTAAAGATAAAAACATTCCTTTAGCTTCAATATAATTGTTTTGATTAATTATCAATGCCCTTTGAACCTCACTTTGTTTCCAATAAATAATGTACGGAACTTTAAGAGTATTGTCATCAATTTTGCCAGCATCTTTGTAGCCAATCTTTTTATTGGCGATTAAAGCCAGATTGAATTTTAAACCATAATTGGTATAGACATATAATTCTTTATTTTCAAGTAACAGTTTCTCAAATACTTTTCTATTTTCCTCTTCAGGATAGATTTTCAAATAATCTTCAAGCAATCCATTAAAACTTGTCAAAGAGTCAAATTGTCCATAACTGTTTAAAAAATCATAAATAGCCATCCTAGAATCTCCTTAAGTAAACATATCTTAATATAATTAACAAAAACTGTAAACTTTGCATTTTTAGTACAATAATTGCTGATTTTTTTGTATAATCAATATTGAACGAAGATAAAAGGGAAAGGATAAATATTAGTGGATTATAATAAGTTTTTTTTAGAGCATGATATACAGTTGACTGAAAAACAACTGGAACAACTGGATTTATATGCTGATTTACTGATTCAATGGAATAAAAAATTTAATTTAACAGCTATCACTGACAAAGAAGATATCTATGTTAAACATTTTTTAGACTGCCTTTTATTAGGAAAACTGTATAATCCAACCGATAATTTAATTGATGTCGGAACAGGGGCAGGATTTCCAGGATTGGTATTAAAAATTTATAATCCTGATCTTCAAGTTTGTCTTTTGGAACCAAATAATAAAAAAATATCTTTTCTAAATGAAGTTATTTCAACTTTGAATCTTGAAAAAATCTCTACTTCCAATCAAAGAGCTGAAGATTTTGCCAAAGATAATTTCGAGAAGTTTAATTTTGTGACAGCTAGAGCTGTAGCTGCACTAAACATCTTGTCCGAATTATGTTTGCCACTAATAAAAGTTGGCGGTCACTTTTTAGCCATGAAAGGTCCAAAAGGATATGAAGAACTATCACAGGCTGAAAATGCGATAACCACATTAGGAGCACAACTACACCATATTAGCGAATTTGGATTAGCCCAGGATAACAGGCGTCTAATTATTGATCTTAAAAAAATCAATCATACACCCGATAAATACCCTAGAAATTATGGGCAGATTAAAAAGAAACCATTATAGGAGGACTTTATGGCACAATATCAACTTATTAACATTGATGAAATAAAACCTAACCAATATCAGCCAAGAACCAGTTTTGATAAGGAGGCTATTGATGAATTAGCCCTTTCAATTAAACAAAACGGTCTGATTCAACCGATTACTGTCAGAGAATCCTATATGGGATATGAATTAATTGCGGGAGAAAGAAGATATCGAGCTTGTAAAAACTTAGGACATAAACAGATTAATGCCATTGTAATTAAAGCTAATGAAGTTCAGGCTGCTACTTTGGCTTTGATAGAAAATGTGCAAAGAGAAGATTTGTCTCCAATTGAGGAAGCCAATGGCTATCTGCAGATGATTCGCTTAACAGGGCTCACTCAACAGCAGCTATCATACAAAATAGGTAAGAAACAGACAACAATCTCCAATAAAATCAGATTATTGAACTTAAATCAGGAAGTGCAAGAAGCTATCAATAGTAAACAGATTACTGAAAGACATGGGCGAGCTATGTTGTCACTTAACGACAAACAGCAAAAAGAAGTTCTGCAATCAATCCTGAGCAAAGACTTAAATGTTAAAGAAACAGAGAACTTTATTGAAACTAATTATTTCAGTACAAAGAAAAAGAAAAAAGGAACTATCAGATGTTTTGGCATCTCTGCTCAGTTAATCATCAACTCTTTTAGAGACACCTTTAAAAAGGCCAAAGAATTTGACCGCAGTGTTCAAATGACTGAACAGGATGATGATGAGCATTACATTATGACGATAACTATCAAAAAATAGATTCTTTATGATAAAATGAATATTGAGGTACACAACTATGGGAAAAATTATTGCACTAGCTAACCAAAAAGGCGGTGTTGGAAAAACAACAACAAGCATCAACCTTTCGGCAGGTTTGGCATATTTAGGTAAAAAAGTTTTACTGGTGGATTTAGATCCTCAGGCCAACTCAACTCAAGGGGTTGGAGCTAGAAATGACATTAAATATAGTACATATGACTTATTGCTTAAAGGTGTTGAAACTGAAAAGTGTATTCTTTCTCGCAAAATCCCGCCTATTGATTTAATTCCAGCTACTATTGATTTAGCAGGAAGTGATATCGAAATGGCTAATTATGAAGAAGGAAGAGAAAAACTGTTAAAAAATAAGCTGGACCAGATCAAAAACAACTATGATTTCATTATCGTTGACTGTCCACCTTCTTTAGGTCTTTTAAACACCAATGCTCTAACAGCAGCTGATTCAGTAATTATCCCTGTACAATGTGAATACTATGCCCTGGAAGGATTAACTCAACTGTTATCTACTATTAGACTGGTTCAAAAACTCTACAACCCTCATTTGTATATTGAAGGTGTACTGCTGACAATGTTTGATGGCAGAACTAATTTATCTATTGAAGTACAACAGGAAGTCAGAAAATATTTTAAAGAAAGAGTTTATCGTTCCTATATACCTAGAAATGTTCGTTTATCTGAAGCTCCTTCATATGGAAAAAGTATCTTCGAACATGATATTAAATCTGATGGTGCTAGAGCCTATGCCGCTTTAGCTAAAGAGGTCATCACTAAAAACTCATAAGGAGGTAGCAATGGCAAAGAAAAAAGAAAATAAAGAACGTTTAGGAACTGGTTTAGCAGCTATATTTGGCGATGATGTCATATCGGTTATTGATGAAATTCAAAGCAGTGCCAAAGCTGATGAATATGGTCGTAGAGCTACTTTAAAATTATCCGATATACGTTCTAATCCATATCAACCAAGAAAAATATTCGACCTGGAAAAACTGGAAGAGTTGGCTCAGTCAATTAAAGAAACTGGTGTTTTTACTCCTATTTTAGTAAGAGAAGCCACTGGTGGTTATGAACTGATAGCTGGTGAAAGAAGAGTCAGAGCTTCAGTTTTAGCGGGTAAAGAAGAAATACCAGCTATTATCATGGATTTTGATGATGGTCAGATGATGGAAATATCACTTCTAGAAAATGTTCAAAGAGAAGATCTGAACGTTATAGAAGAGGCCAGCGGATATCAAAAACTGATTGATGCTCTAGGCTATACCCAGGAACAATTAGCCAAAAGAATTGGTAAAAGCAGAGTTCATGTTTCTAACACCTTGAGATTGTTGAAGCTTCCAAAAGATGTTCAAAAGTTGGTAGAAGAAAACAAACTATCAATGGGACATGTAAAATGTCTGGTTACTTTGGATGAAAAGATCATCAGTGAAATCGCACACAAGGCTGTTAGAGAGGGCTTGTCAGTAAGACAGGTTGAGACTTTAGCATCGGCTGAAAAGACCCACAAACCGACTAAAACAAAGGTAGCAGACCCTTACATCATCGACTTGCAAAATTCTCTACAAAGAAAATTCAGTTCTAAAGTAAAGATTACTAAAAACTCCATAAATATCTTTTATCAGAATACTGATGAGTTAAACAGACTCTTGGAACTATTGGACATTATTGATTAACCCTTCAAATTTGAGGGGTTTTTTTGTATATTAATATTATGTGTGGCCGATATTATTTTGACGAAAGCATTGATATTTCCAAAATTTTACAAGTGTTAGAAAAGAAATATGACCAAAAAACCTTAGATTTATTATCTACTGGTGAAATCTTTCCTTCTAACATTTCTTTAGTATTTGCTGATAATGATTATCATCTGATGAAGTGGGGTTATTCATTAAATAAAAGAAACCTCATCAATACCAGAATTGAAACAATCAGAGATTCTGACATCTATCGAAATGATTATCAAAATCATAAATGTGTTATTATCGCTTCAGGTTTTTATGAATGGGATAGACATAAAAGAAGGCACTACATTACAACTTCTGATAATATCATCTATTTTGCTGGAATATACCAAAAAGATAGCCTTGTATATAATTATTCTATTATTACCACTGAGGCAATCACTACAAAAAACATCCACAATCGTGTTCCAATTGTCTTAAATAGAACTGAGGTTGATAACTACCTTAACAACAGGTATACCATTCAGCAGTTGATTGATTTACAGCCTGCCTTCAATACTGAAACCGATTATGAGATTCTTACCTTATTTTGAATAATGTCCCAAAACAAAAGAGATAATTCTTGTTAATTATCTCTTTTTATGCCTCTATTTTTTTATGTTTCCTTTTGTTTAGCTTCAATTGAATGTCTATATATTTCATTTACTGTAGCGATTAAGGAAATTGTCGCTGCTATCCATCAATACATCCTGAAAATTTCAGTATTTATCAAAAATGGTATTCCAAACAAACCGACTGAAGTCATTTTATTCCAGATACTGTGGGTAGAAGATAATTCTCCATACTTATAAGCAAAATATAAATAATCAAATAATCTAAGTACTACAATTATACTTACTAAAATCCACACTTTTCTTGATAGTTTAATCCATAAAACAGGAAGCAGTTTTATTAATGATACTGCATAAAAAAACAAATCAGCAGCACTGTCCAGTTTTGAACCCAATTCACTTTCAGCATTTAGTTTTCTAGCCAGATAGCCATCTAGTACATCGCTTAATCCTGTAAAAGTGTATATGACAAGAAAAATATCACTACTTGTATGTAATGGAAGTAAAATCAGAGTTCCAATAATTCTTAAGCTTGTCACCACATTGGGGATATGCTTTTTAATATTTTCCATACAACCATTATAGCAAATTTATGCTATTACGCACAAAAAATTAAACTGTTGATAATAAAATAATCAAATCTAATACGATAGAATTTCATATCCATCTTCGGTTACTAACACCATATGTTCCCACTGAGCTGATGGAAGTTTATCCTTGGTGTATGCTGTCCAGCCATCAACAGTTGAAATTCTAATTCCACTTTTTTTCATATTAAGCATTGGCTCAATTGTAAAAACCATTCCTGGAACCAACAGCATTACCGTATTTCTTTTGCCATAGTGAAAAACAAATGGATCTTCATGAAACTCTAAGCCTATTCCATGACCGCCAAAATCCCTTACAACCTTGTAGCCATTTTTTAAAGCATGTCGTTCAATATAATAGCCGATATCTCCCAGATAACCATAAGGCTTGACCTGCTCTAAGCCTATTTCTAAACATTCTTTACAGACTCTGACAAGTCTTTCTTTTTCTGGGGTTGTTTCGCCAATAATAAACATTCTGCTGGCATCTGAATAATAGCCCTTATAAATTGTCGATACATCAACATTGACAATCATTCCCTCTTTTAAAACGGTATTTTTATTAGGAATCCCATGACAAACAACATCATCTATTGAGACACAGACATGTTTTGGAAAATCACCATATTTGTAAGGAGCACAGATTGCACCATGTGATTCAGTAAAGTCTTTAACCCAGTCATTAATCTGTTCCGTTGTCACTCCAGCTTTTATTCTTTCAGCAACATAATCTAATACAGCTGTATTGATTTTTGCGCTTTCTCTGATTCCCTTGATCTGTTCTTCCGTTTTTATTAACTCATCTCTTGGAACATTTAAATGACCTTCTTTTCTGAGCTGATCCAGTTTCTTTAAAACATCTTCTCTACTCATTAATATCCGGCCTCACATAATAAGAACCATTAACTCCAAAAATAGTAACATTTCTAACTATGTTTTCAGAAGACAGGTTAGATTCCCCTCTTACAACAATATCATCTGCAAGATACACACCTTTAGCAATTTTATAATCAGTTGTTGATGGAACGACAGTTGTCAGACCATTATAAGTAGGTATAGTTCCGGTTACCAGCTGACCATCAATATAAGCGGTATAGCCCTTTAAAATATCTGCAGCTGTAGCTGTAGCATTTGATGTGTCAATATCCTTCATTGTTCCAGTAACCAATTGACCACGTATATAAGCTGTTTTACCTTCTTTAATATCCTCTGCTGTAGCTGTACAGCCATTTGTCAGCATATAACCTTTTTGTTCATAAGCTGTTCTTATATCTATAGCCATTTTATTTTTAAACATTAAAAATGAAAGAATCAATCCAATAAGAATACTGACCAATCCTATAATAAAAGCTGTTTTAAAATAGTTTGGGGTTACATATTCATATTCATCATCATCATAATATTCATCGAACTCCTGTGTTACCTCAGATTTTACAGTTGTTTCTTCCAATACTTCTTCAATTTCTTCTGTTGTAGCTTCAAACGCTTCCTGAGCTACATCTTCAGCTTTTTCTTCTGAAAAAATCTGAACACCAAACTTTTCTCTTACTCCATCAACTTCTCTAGTTTCATCATCTAAATTTACATGGAATGTTTTAGTATCATCGTTTACAATTTCTACAGCAGTTACATCTCTCTTTTTTCTAAATTTGAAAGCCATATCCTTACCTCCTACTCGCCATCATAAGTTCCAACAACGTTGAAAATCATGACTCCTTTTTTAATATTTTTAGGTAATAGATTTTTATCTCCTTTTATAATCAAATCACTGCTTAAATACCCTCCACCATTAAAGGTTACTGGTTTCCCTGTAGGAGTGATTGTTCTACCAGAAATTTGAGGAAGCGTACCTATAATCAGTTCACCATTAACGTAGGCTGTTTTACCTTGTAAAATCACGTTGGCTGTAGCTGTTGCTCCACTGGTGTCAAATACAACTGTGGTGCCATTTAATAGTTCGCCGTTTGAATAAGCAGTTTTTCCTAAAGCTATATCTTCGGCTGTTGCTGTTGCATCAGTTGTTAAAACGTATCCTTCATCTATCATTTCATTCAAAACTGTTTTTTCTAAAATAGTATGTGTTAAACAATAACCAATACTCAATCCCAACAATAAAGCTGAGACAGCAATGATTATCATTCCAAGAATAATCTTTTTATTTGCGTAAGCTAAATCACCCATAATAACATCTCCTTTGCAGGTTTAATTATAATACAATTAATTTAAAAAATGAACTAATCCCATTTAATCACATAAGACTACTCCCATTTAATCACATAAGACTAACCCAAAAAGACGGTTGTTTTTTAAAACCGTCTTTTATACAAACGTTTTATTTAAAATTTCTGTGTTTTTGCCAGATAGTAATTTTTATAATTTACATCATCTGTTACTTCTTTTAGGACATTAAAGTAATCAGGGATGATTACCTTCTCATGCTCACTTGGAATCTGAACACTCAATAAAGCCTTACTCTTATCAAAAGAGAAAATATCCAACTTGAAGAAGCGATTATTTTCAATAAATCCATATCTTTCCTTATCAACGATATTAAGTTCACGGTTAACTTCATGCATGTAATCAGAATACTGTCTTTCAGATAAGATTCTATCTCTTTTTATTCTGGTATTAGGAGTCAGTTGAGTTGCTTCAGAATAATAGTAGATTGTATTGCCATCTTTTTCTCTTTTCCTGATTCTCTTTTCTATTCCTTCAGGTGACATTAAATAGTGCTGTAGGATTTTAACATAAGAAACATTGGTTTCAGCCTTAACTTTTTCAATTACTTCATCATCAATTTCAACCAGATATTTTTTGAATATTTCAATTGGTTTTTCATCACCCAAATAAGTAAAGACTGCTTGAATCGCCTTTCTAAGTTTTACTTCAAAATCATCTTCATTAGTGACTATCACTCTATTAGGATGCTTTGACCAGCTTGCTAGAATAGTGTCATCAACTCTTCTGGCTTCCTCAATAGATTCATACCTGGCAGCATTATTTGAAAGACTGTAGGCTTCTTCAGCCCCCTTGGCACTGGTTACCAGATGCATTACTAAATCATATCTATTGTTTAAATCTTCTTCTTTCAAATCAAATCCCTTTAGTATTTCTGTAAATTCTTCATCTGATACATAGCCTTTATTGTCTAAAATACCTCTATCCATAAAGACCAGTACTTTTTCACCTTCAATTTCCTGGGCTGCCTGATAGCACAGCTCTTCTTTTTTCAGTTGTAGAGCAATGACATATTTCTGGAAATGATACATCCCGATTGTGGCAGGTGAAATACCTCCCGAAATTAAATCCGTTGCTGATTCGTTGGCAATAATTACACGATATCCTCTTTCCGCAAAAATTTCCTGCGCTCTAGACATAAAAGTAGTTTTCCCACTGCAAGGACCGCCAGTAAACACTATTTTCTTGATAATTTTCATAATCTTTTCTCCTAACAATATTATAATAACAAATTCAAAAAATTGGAATTTGGCGTTTTATTATTTAAACAAATAAAATCCCCATATGCAGTTACTAAACTCCCCCGCAACAAAACTATGAGTTTCTCCATCAATATTCACAGTATACACTGGTAACTTGTACTTTTGATGATATATGGGGTCTTCTACCAAAACACTTTCACCAGTATTGTTCCATTCATATTCAAATATATTTACCCCAAATAGAATAACATTACCATCGATGCCAGAAACCTCGAACTCCCAAGTTTTTGATTTACAAATTTCCATCTCCATGCCCTTTCTATCTAGTTCTAAAATTATCAAAATATATAAATACAAAATTAATTACTCGCAAATAAAATTTAAGGCTTTGTTAATCACTTCAATCTTAACATTTTTTGGTTTACCACCATATTCACCATCTAAAGTCCAGGGCATTGGTTTATCAACAATAAACTCTATATTATTTGTTTTGAAAATTTTAACCAGATTATTATCCCCTTTCCCCGACATCAAATAAGGTGTTATGGAACTTAACTCAATCAAATCAACTGGAGCCTTAACCAGTGTCACTTCAAAAAGTCCATCATCTAATTCAACATGCTGATTTGATATGTTGAATAAGCTTCCAACCGATGAAGTATTGGTTATCATGCCATAAATATAATCGTCTTCCGATTCATTACCATCTACTATCATTTTTACTCTATATGTTTTCATTAAAGCCATAGACTTAATTCCCTGTAAAAAATAAGCCACTTTACCTAAGATATTTTTCATTTCCTGGGTGGTTTCATAAGCAACATCGGTAAAAACACCAAAGGCAGCGACATAAATAAAATAGTCATCATTAAATTTCCCTACATCTATGCCTTTAGGGTTTCCTTTTAAGGCTAGTTCAGCTGCTTTTTCCATATTTTTTGGCAAATTCAAACTGGCCGCAAAATCATTAACTGAACCAGCTGGTATATATCCTAAATCTCTTTTAATTTCTGTTTTCATCATTCCGTTTACTACTTCATGCAAAGTGCCATCTCCACCAGAACAGATAATCCTGTCATATTTTTTGGCATATCTTTTAACCGTTTGATAAGCTTCTTTCCTTTTTTGGGTTGCATAAACTGTCAATTCGACTCTTTCGCTACTAAAAAAGTTGAGGATGCTCCACAAATGATTCTTAATTTGAAGTTGTCCAGCAACCGGATTATAAATAAATAGTATTTTCATAAATATCTCCCTAACATTATTCTATTGTTTTTTATCACATATTTCAAACTTTATCCCATTATGTGATAAAATATATATGGATTGGGAGGATAGTCTTTTGAAAAATTCGCTTATTAAAACTTTAAAAAAATCAATTAGCTTTGTTGCTGTTTTATTTTTGGTTTGGGCAATCTTCTGGTTTCAAAACAATTATGATAAACTTATTAACAATCCTGATGTCCCGGGACAGACTCAGACATTAGTAGAGGAAGATAAAAGTTATTTTGATAAAGAAAATGTCGCCTTGTATATTCATACTTATGGTCACTTGCCAAATAACTATGTGACTAAAAAAGAAGCCGCAGAAGCTGGCTGGAGTGGTGGCTCTGTGGAAAAATATTTGCCAGGAAAAGCCATTGGTGGAGATGTATTTTCTAACAGAGAAAAACTTCTTCCAATCAAGGATGGACGCATATATTATGAATGTGATATCGATACAAATGGGCAAAGCTCTCGAGGAGCTAAAAGGATTGTATTTTCCAATGATGGTCTAATCTATTATACCGATGACCATTACCAATCCTTTGAACTGTTATATGGAGAAGAGTAGCTATGAATGTATATGTATTAAACGGAAAGATGTTTAAAGATAAAAATACTTCTTATTCCTATTTGAAAAAGATGTTGCCATTAGCTCATTACTGTTCAAATAATCTTGACAGTTTATATGACTGTCTGGTGGATTATCTTCAAAACACTACTATCATTATGATTAATGAGAAAAACCTAGTTGAAAATTTAGGGGAATATGGTCAGGATATCATCAGTGTTTTTGAAGATGTAGCTAAAGACTATCATAATTTTATCTTTATCAGACAATAAACCCCTAGGGTTTTCTTTCATCACAACACAAAAAATCGGGTAATTAAAAAAGATTAGGGGATAGCTCGTGAAGTTTGGGGGCAAACTTTGGG
>CAYUXW010000018.1:0-34944 GCA_964449115.1 uncultured Erysipelotrichaceae bacterium
ACCACTATAAATTGTTTTTATCATGCTTTACTTCATTTTGACCCATGGGTCAAAATTTGCTTGACTTTTCATAGCTGGTCTCCTTTCTAAAAATATCTATATTTCCGTGTTAATTATACCACATTAAACATAGTTAGCCTTCTATTTAACGATATAAAATTGAATGGCTTTATTTGACTGGTTTTCTTTATTTGGTATCAGATGTTTTTTTGTTATTTACAGGCTGGGGAAATAAAAAAATCTTGGTGTAGGAAAAGTATTTTTAAATTTTTTAAGCTGTAAAATAAAAAAATGCTTTATCAGCATTATTGTTTTTAATGGAGCAAGTGAGGGGAATCGAACCCCCGTGTCGACCTTGGCAAGGTCGCGTTCTACCATTGAACTACACCTGCAAGATGGCGGTCCAGACGAGGATCGAACTCGCGATCTCCTCCGTGACAGGGAGGCATGTTAACCACTACACCACTGGACCGTAAATAAGTTTTTAAAATAAGAGAATGGCGGAGTAGGAGAGATTTGAACTCTCGCGCCAGTTTCCCGACCTACACCCTTAGCAGGGGCGCCTCTTCAGCCTCTTGAGTACTACTCCATTGTCTGAATTTCAGTGCTTATAAATAATACCACAAGTACTGCTGATTTGACAAGAGATATTTTTTAAAACTTCTTTATATCTCCGTCTTTAAAATAATAACACAATTATTTGTCAAAATCCAGTACAATTATATATAGGAGAATAAATAGCGAAAATGAAGAAAATAGTGAACTTTAGAGAGATAGAAGATGATTTCATCGTATTAAGGATGGATTATTTTTATAGTAAGCAAATAAGCTATTTTATTTATCTGAAAAAAACAAATCAGTATATCGGCTATTGTGATTTAAGATTAGAGCATAATCTGGAACTATATTATTATGGAAATATTGGCTATAGGATTGAGCCAGAATTTCGCGGAAATCATTATGCCAGAAGGGCTGCCAGATTACTGATAGATTTAGCCAGAGATTTTGGAATGAAAAAATTAATACTTACCTGTAACCCGGATAATGAAGCTTCCAGAAAGACTATTGAAGCTTTAAATGCCAGATATATAAAGACAGTACGCGTACCATTCTGGCACCCGCTTTTCCCTGAGGAAAGAGAAAAAATGGTTTATCAGATAGATTTATAAAAGGAGAGTTTTATGAGAATAGGTGTGGTAGGAACAAATTTTGTGTCTGATATGTTTATGGCAGGAGCTAGTTTTGTCAGTGAAGTAAAAGTAACAGCTGTCTGCAGTGGTAAATATGAAAATGCGGTTAGATTTGCGGAAAAATATGAGATTGAGAATATTTTTCATAATTATATTGAGATGATGGAATCAGATACTGTCGATGCAATTTATCTTGCTACTCCCAATTCAATGCACTATCAGATGGCCATTGAATGCTTAAAAAGGAAGTTTCCGGTTTTCTGTGAAAAACCACTGGCATCCAATTATGAGCAGGTAAAACAAATGATTGAAACAGCCATAGAAAACAATGTTCATCTACATGATGGAACAGTTTCTTTATATAGTCCCAATCTAAAAGTTTTAAAAGAGTATCTAAAAAAGATTGGTAAAATTAGAAAGGCCGTTTTTATCTTCAGCAAATATTCCAGCAGATATGATGCCTATCTAAAGGGAGAAAATCCAACGACCTTCAGAAGGGAATTGTGTAATGGTTCAATTATGGATCTGGGGATTTATGCCATTGCAGATGTTGTGGCTTTATTTGGCAAACCGCAAAAAATTTATGCTACTGCTCAATTGTTGGAGACAGGAGTTGACTGTGCTGGGACTGCTATATTTTCTTATCCAGGTTTTGAGGTAGTAATATTGCATTCGAAAGTAACAAATACGCAAATAATCAGTGAAATACAGGGTGAAAAAGGCAACATCTATATCCCGATGGTTTCAAGATTAGAAAAAATATATTATCAACCTGGTCAAGAACACCCAAAAATGGTATATAATGAAAACAATGAAATGATTTCAATTGGTCAGGATTTTGATCATCAATTTGCCAATCAATTGAGAGATTTCGTTTATTGTTATAAAAATGGCTTGGTTGAATCAGAAGTAAATCCGTTTTCTCAGATATTGGATATCCATGAGGTTTTAACGGAATGTCGATTACAATCAAAGGTCATTTTCGACTGTGATGAAAGGATTTAATATGAAAAGTAATTTTGGATTAGTATTAGAAGGTGGAGGATTTAGAGGTTGTTATACAGCAGGAGCTTTAAAGTGGCTGAGCGACAATAATATTTATATAAAATATTCGGCATCTATTTCCGCAACTACAGCATATGCATTTTGTTATGCTGCTGAAAGAATTGAAGAAATGAAACATGTTTCTACTGTTGGTATTAAAGATAAGGGAGTGCTTGGAATCAGACCTCTATTAAAAGAAGGTGGTCTTATGGGCATGGGCTATCTGCAGGAAAAATATTTTAAGTCATTTTATAAAGAGGCTTTAGAATATTTAAGACAGACTGACAGAGAAGTTGAAATAGGCTTGTTTAATATGGACAAGGAAGTTTTAGAATATTATGGAAAAAATGATTTTGATGAACGTGGTGACTATATCAAAGCCAGCTGTGTTTTGCCATTGGCTGGAAAGATGACCGAAATCAATGGTCAAAGATTTTTAGATGGTGGAATCAGAACGATGATATCTATTGAAAGAAGTCTAC
The DNA here is from genome assembly GCA_964449115.1 of uncultured Erysipelotrichaceae bacterium. GTDB lineage: Bacteria > Bacillota_I > Bacilli_A > Erysipelotrichales > Erysipelotrichaceae > UBA1783. The sequence continues at coordinate 2,717 of CAYUXW010000018.1, forward strand.
AGACAGGTCATGATAAAAACCTGGTAATTATTACTAAAGACGAGGGTTATGTTAGAAAACCAAATGGCTTTATTTTAGATAAGATATTAAAGCTGGTTTACAGAAAGTTTCCAACGATGTTAGCCAATATTGATAATCGAGTAGACTCTTTTTATTCTGAACTGGGTTTAGTACAGGATTTAGAAAAGCAGGGCAAGGCACTACTTATCAGACCATCTAGAGATTGTGGAGTTACCAGATTAAGCGGCACTTATGAGCAATTGGAAGATTTGTTTAATTTAGGCTATCAGGATATGGAGGATAGAAGAGAAGATCTTTATAAGTTTTTTGAAATTGAATAAAAGGAGAGCAAAAAGTGAAAGTTGGAATAGTAGGTTCAGGGCTTATTGTTGATACTCTATTTGAATTTATCAAGGATTTGAAGCAGATTGAAATTGTGGCAATAACTTCCACTGTAAGATCAATTGACAAATTGAATAAACTGGCAAAAGAGCACGACATAGAATATGTTTATACTGACTACCAACAGTTTTTAGAAAATGATCAGTATGATACAGTGTATTTAGGGGTGCCAAATCATCTGCATTATGGTATGGCTAAACAAGCGCTTTTAGCTGACAAAAATGTTATTGTTGAAAAGCCTTTTACTTCAAACTATAATCAGGCAAAAATGCTGGAAAAAATAGCTAAAGAAAGAAAGCTGATTATTCTTGAGGCAATCAGCAATCAGCATAATCCCAACTATCATCAAATAAAGGAACTGTTACCAACTATCGGTGATGTCAAAATTGTAGTTTTAAACTATACTCAGTATTCAAGCAGATATGATGCTTTTAAAGAGGGAGTAATTTTACCTGCTTTTGACTATCGCAAGTCTGGTGGAGCCTTGATGGATCTTAATGTTTACAACGTTCATTATCTAGTTGGACTGTTTGGTAAACCGAATGAGGTTAAATATTATCCAAATATAGAAAATAATATCGATACCTCAGGCATACTGATGTTAAGTTACGACAGCTTTAAGGCAGTACTTATTGCCGCTAAAGATTGTGGCAGTCCATTACTAAACTGTATTGAAGGTAATAAAGGATGCATTTATACTTCATCACCTTTGTTTACTTTGACCCACTTTCATTACCAACTTAATAAAGAAGAACCAATTTATTATGACTTGTGTGGCAGTTCTCATCGAATGGAACATGAATTTATCGAGTTTGCCAAGATTATCGATAATAAGGATTTCGATAAAGCTTATAATCTATTGAAGCATTCGGTAGATGTAATGGAAGTTTTAACTAAAGCCAGGGCTTCTTCCAAGATAGTTTTTCCAGATGATGAAGTAATTTAGAAGACTTAATTTATAAATGGGGTATTTTATGACACTAGATTTTAGGGAAATCAGTCAAATTGTTAAAAACATTTTTGACAAGTATAACAAAAGTAGATTTATGTTGGAAAACTACAATCAACAGGACAAAAATTATGATTTATATCTTCTGGTGCAGTTTGCTTTGGATGATATTGATGAAGATTCCAAAAGAATACTGACACAGGAGTATATAAACAAAAGAGAATCATATTGGTGGAATGATTATTATTCTCAAACAACATATTATTCTCTTAAGCGGAAAGCGATGGAACAATTTTTGGCTTGCTTGAAAAGGTAGTATAATGATGATAAAATTGTATTAATAAAAATATGGGGAGAAAAGAAAAAATGTTAAAAGGAATTGCAGCAAGTAGCGGTATTGCTATCGCTAAAGCGTACAAATTAGAGACGCCGAAAATTGTTATTGAGCTTAAAAAGAGTAATCCACAGGAAGAAATTGAAAAGTTCAAAAAAGCTTTAAAAGAAAGCAAGAAAGACATTGAAACAATTCAAAAAAAGGCAGCAGGAAGATTATCTGAAGAAGATTTAAAGATTTTTGATGCTCATTTGATGGTTTGTGATGACCCAGCTCTATGTGATGGGGTAATTCAAAAAATTGAAAGTGAGATTGTAAATGCTGAATATGCTTTGGATGCAGTAGCTGGAATGTTTATCAGTATGTTTGAGTCTTTAGAAGATGCTTACATGAGAGAAAGAGCAGCTGACATCAGGGATGTTACAACCAGAATCAAATATCACATTATGGGTGTAAATATTGCTGACTTATCTTTGATTGATGAAGAAGTTGTTATTGTAGCTCATGATTTGACACCTTCAGATACAGCACAACTGAATAAAGAGTACACTTTAGGTTTTGCGACAGAAATCGGTGGAAGAACTTCACACTCAGCAATTATGGCTAGAAGTTTAGAAATTCCAGCAGTAGTTGGTGTAACTGATATCATGAATACTGTCAAGCATGGAGATATGCTGATTCTTGATGCTTTAAAAGGTAAAGTATTAATTAATCCAGATGAAGAAACCATTGCTAAATACAGAGTTGAAGCTAAAAGATATGAAGAAGAAGTTGCAGCACTAAAAGAATACAAGGACAAAGAAACTGTAACTCTTGATGGCCATCATGTTGAGCTGGCAGCTAATATTGGTACTCCAAATGATGTAGCAGCTGTTTTAGAAAATGGTGGAGAAGGTGTTGGTTTATATCGTACTGAGTTCTTATATATGGGCGCAAAAGACTGGCCAAATGAAGAAGAACAGTTTGAAGCATATAAAAAGGTTTTAGAATCAATGAAAGATAAACCAGTAGTAGTAAGAACACTGGACATTGGTGGTGACAAACACTTGGATTACTATGAATTCCCTGAAGAAATGAACCCTTTCTTAGGTTATAGAGCTGTTAGATTGTGTCTAGACCAAAAGGACATTTTCAGAACTCAGCTTAGAGCTCTAATCAGAGCGTCTGCTTATGGAAAACTGAGAATCATGTTCCCAATGATTGCTACAATTAATGAGTTTAAAGAAGCAAAGGGAGTTTATGAAGAAGAAAGAGATAAGCTTATTGCTGAGGGTGTAGCTATTGGAGATGATATTCAGGTAGGAATGATGGTAGAAATCCCAGCAGCAGCGGTATTGGCTGACAAGTTCGCAGAAATTTCTGATTTCTTCTCAATTGGAACCAATGATATGATTCAATATTCAATGGCAGCTGACAGAATGAGTGAAAAAGTATCTTATCTGTACCAACCATATAATCCTGCACTATTACGTTTAATCAAGATGACCATTGATGGTGCTCATGCTCATGGAAAATGGGCTGGTATGTGTGGTGAAATGGCTGGTGAACCAGATGCTGTTCCAGTATTACTGGGATTAGGATTAGATGAATTTTCAATGAGTGCTACTTCAATTTTAAGAGCTAGAAAGATTGTCAACAGTCTGTCTTATGCTGAAATGAAAGAATTGGCAGCTAAAGCATTAGAACTTCAAACAGCTGAAGAAGTGCTGGAATTGATTCGTTCAACAGTTAAATAAACAAGAAAAAGAGCATTTGCTCTTTTTTTCTGGCTTCATATTTAATCAATATCTGATTGAATGACTATCCGTTTATTTGTTACAGGGTGGATAAAGGAAATCTGATAGGAATGGAGCATCAATCGATCATATTTCTTACCCCGATAGATAGTATCACCGATAATAGGATGTCCGATGGATTGCAGATGCACTCTTATCTGGTGGGTTCTGCCGGTCTGTAAACTGCATTTTATCAGTGTAGTACCATTTTGCTGTTTAAGAGGCTTAATAACAGTAATGGCTGGTTTACCATTTTTAGAAATACGATATTTATTATTGACATGCCTATCCCTTCCAATATTCTTTTTTATGGTAATTTCCTTATCAATAACACCTGTTACCAAGGCTAGATAATTTCTTTGCATTAGCATTAGATTGTTGGCCAGGCAATAATCAAAATAAGAAATCAGATATGATTGCTTGCAATATAAAATACAACCACTGGTTTCTTTATCTAATCTATGAACATGCAATACTCGATGGTTCTGATTGGTTGCTTGATAATATCCAGCAATTAGATTGTCTAGAGTTATATTGTTTTTGTTTCCATCACTATGAATAATGATTCCGATGGGTTTATCAACCGCCAGCAGGAACTCATCTTCATAAAGTATTTTTAAATCCTGTCTAACAGCTATCTTATCAATTTCTTCTTCTTTGATAACATCTATTTCTAAAACATCATTTTCCTTTAAAATTACATCGGAAGTAATAATATCACTGTTGACCTGTATTCGCTTTTCCATTTTTAAAAGATGAATATCTTTTTTTGAAAAGAAAAGCTGTTGCAGGTACTTGTTGAGATAAATGGAGTTATTAAGAACTTTTTTAATTTTCATAATCTTATTATAGAATAAGTTTAATAAAGTGTGGTATTATTCTTGTATGAACATAGAAAAAAAGATTCGCACGAAATTCAACATTATTATCGGGTTACTGACAGTTATATTTATTGTCAGCTCTTCTTTTGTTATGTATTATTACATCGATTCATTCAGGGCTAAGAAAGATATTGCTGATTTAAGAAATCAGTTGGACAGGGGAGAAACTATTCATATTCCAAATGATAATGTAGATGAACAGCAAAAAGCTTTAGATGAAATTGAAAAAAGAAAACTTGAATCATATAAAAAACTATATGAGCAGAATAATGATATGGTTGGCTGGATTCAAATCGAAAACACTACTATTGATTTTCCAGTAATGCAGGTAAAAAGTGTTAAAGATTATTATTTGTATAAAAACTTCAATGAAGAATATTCAATTGGTGGTTTGCCATATGTGCAGGAAGACTGTGATGTTTTCATTCCTACAGACAATGTAATAATTCATGGTCATCATCGCAGTGATGGTTCGATGTTTGCAGCACTTACAAACTATAAAGACATCGAATATTATTATGCCCATCCAATCATTAATTTTGACACTTTAGTGGAGTGTCACCAATATCAGATAATTGCGATATTCACTGTCAAGGTTAATACCGGTGATGACAAGTTTCCGTTTTATAATTATATCAATTTTGCCAGCAGTTCTGATTTTAATAGATACATAGATACCTGCAAAGAATACGCTTTATATGATACAGGTATAACCGCAAAGTATGGAGATAAACTCATAACAATAGCGACCTGTGATTTTTCAGTAAATAATGGTAGATTTTTAGTGGTAGCCAAAAGAATCAGATAAAAGAAACTTTAACCAAGTTTCTTTTCTATTAATATAATCATCGCCGTAAAAAAGATAACTGCTATAACTGTAAAGATTAGAAAGAGCAGGTATTTTTTTGATTGTTTTTCTATATCTGAATCAGGCAGGTTTTTTTCAATACTGTTTTCAATATCAGTTTTAAATTTATTATTTAAAATTGTAGAAACTAACGCAAACAATATACAAAAAACAATGCCTATTATTCTAACTGTCTGATTCATAAAAACTCCCTTTTAATCAAAATACAATTTAATTATATAGAATTAAAGAACAGAATAAAACAAATACCCTTTTAATATGGAAATTTTAGCTGTGTAGTTATATAATAAAGGTGGAAAGCGAGGAAATTAATCTCAATGAAAAAAATTTCAGTTATTTTATTAAGCCTTTTGATGGTTTTCTCAATGGTTGGTTGTGGTGACAAAACGAAAAAAGACGACAAGCACATTGAAAAATTAACAGTTGCATTTGTTCCATCAAAAGATGCAGATGTTATCTTGGAAGCTGCTGGTGGTAATGAAGAATTAGGTTACCGCTCACTGGCACAAATCATCATCGATGGTTTAGCTGCAAGAGGCTATACAGTTGATGAAGTTGAAGTATCAGTTGGTACAAGCTATGCAGCAGTTGGTGAAGGTATGGTTTCTGGTACGATTCATATCGGTTTGATTCCTGCTTCAACATACGTATTATATGCTGATGGTGTAGAACTATTGGTTGAAGCTTTACGTTATGGTGTTGCTGGTGAAGACGGTGTTGTTATTGACCCTGCTTTAGGAATTGATCCTTGGAATGCTGGAAAAACAACAAACGCTGAAGGAATGGCTACTGGTTATGCTTCATTAATCTATGTCAACATTACTACAGAAATTGGTATGGATTTATATGAAAAAGCTCAAGCTAATACCTTGACTTGGGAAGATGTAAATGCTGCTAACTGGTATGTATGTTCTTCTACTTCTAGTGCTGGATATGTTTATCCAAGCTTATGGTTGAATAACACTTTTGGTGAAGGTGTTGGAAATGAAAAACGTACAGTTGTTAACTTAGATCATGTTACTCCTGACGGAAGCTATGCTGTTATGATGGAAAGCATTTTAACAGGTGGATGTGATATTACAGTTGGTTATGCTGACGTAAGAAAAGATGCTGCATCTACAACAGCATTTGAAGCTGCATATCCTGAATTGGCTGCTGAAGGCAAAACAGTATGGGATATCATTAAAGTTATCGCAGTTTCTGATTACATCATGAACGATACTGTATCTGTTACTAAAAACAATCCAATTATGACTGAAGACTTAATCAAAGCTTTACAGGAAGTATTTATTGAATTAGGTAATACTGAAGAAGGTAGAGCTGCTGTTAAACCTTACAGCCATATGGGATATGTTGCTGGTAAAGACTCTGACTACGATTCAACTCGTCAGGCGAACGCATTATTCCAATAAAAAAATAATAAAAAAAACTATTTTTGAGGGTGCATTAGCACATTGGTGCATCCTCTTTTTTTAAAATTAGGGAGGAGAACCCGAGAATAATATGATTAAATTTGAAAACGTTGACAAGGTCTATGCTAGCGGTACTAAGGCTTTAGATAAAGTTAGTCTAGAAATTGAACAAGGCGAGTTTGTCGCCATTATCGGTTTATCAGGAGCTGGTAAATCAACTTTAATTAGAACAGTTAATAAAATGATTGATATCACTGCTGGTAAATTAACGGTAAATGGCATTGATGTTTCCACCTTGAAAGGGAAGGAACTTAGAAAATTCAGAAGAAAAATCGGAATGGTTTTCCAATCATTTAACTTGGTTTTGAGAACCTCGGTTATCAATAATGTTTTAGCAGCCAGGGTTGCTGATATGTCATTACTAAGAACATTACTTGGCTTATATTCTAAGCAAGATAAAATACAGGCACTAGAAGCTTTAGATAAAGTAGGAATTTTAGATAAAGCTTATTCAAGAGCTGACCAATTATCAGGAGGCCAGCAGCAACGTGTAGCCCTGGCTAGAACGTTAGCTCAAAATCCAGAAATTATTTTGGCTGATGAACCAGTGGCAGCGCTTGACCCTGTTATGGCAGATGTGGTCATGGAGGACTTTAAACGTATCAACAGGGATATGAATATTACAGTTGTTATTAATATTCACCATGTTGACTTGGCATTACAGTATGCTGATAGAATTATTGGCATTAATGCCGGCAAGATTGTCTATGATGGTCCAACCAAAAATATCACCAATGAAATATTGAAGATGATTTATGGTCGTGAGCTTACTGATGATGATTTAATGAAGGAGAAGAAAAATGATTGATGATATTTTACACATTTTCTTTCCACGTACGTATACATTAGGAAATGGTAAAGTTGTCAAGGAGAAATTCAATTGGGCACCATATATTACAATTGTGGTAATTATATTCTCAATTTTTTGTGCTATTGCTACCAGTGTAGATCTTCCTAGATTAATTCAGCGTTCAAATGCTTTCTGGGATTTGATTAGAGAAATGATTCCGCCTAACTGGGGATTCTGGAAAGATTTACAAAAACCAATGATTGACACAATTATAATGTCCATTTTAGGTACAGTTGTGGGATGTTTGATAGCCTTGCCAACGAGTTTCTATTTATCAAGCAACTTTGAGTTAAACAATCTGTATCTTGTCAGCCATAGAGGGCTTTTGAGTCTGCTAAGAACATTGCCTACATTAGTTTATGCACAGCTGTTGTCAATCGTTATTGGAACAGGTACTTTAGCTGGTACCGTTTCTATCGCCATATTTACTTATACAATTTGTGTAAAGATGCTCTATGAACAGATTGAAACTGTTGATATGGGTCCTTATGAAGCTTTACAGTCAACAGGTGCAAGTAGAGCAAAATGTATGATTAAGGCAATTTATCCTCAAATCAGGGGTTACTTCTGGTCGACAGTCTTATATTGTTTTGAAACAAATGTCAGAAGTGCAGCTATTTTAGGATATGTTGGTGCTGGTGGTATAGGCGTGCAGATTAATGAACAGTTAACCTGGAGAAGATATGGAAATACAGGATTGATGGTACTTGTATTGGTAATTACCGTAGTAATTATTGAAACTATTTCTCGAGAATTAAGGAAGAAGTTGGTGCAGGGATGACAAGCAAGCATTTAACTATTGATTCTCAGTTAGAGAAGTTTCCTTCAGTCTTACCAAAGTTTATCATTGGTCTTCTTGCCTTTGTAGTATTTTATATTTTATCTACAATTACCATCTCATTTAGAGGAATCAATGAAAAAGGACTTTTAATTGCCATAAATGCCTTTAAGGGATTATTTAATCCTTCAATGAAAATAATTACCGATTTAGGTAAATACGGTCTTCTGCAGATGCTGTTTGAAACATTAGCTATCGCCTTTTTGGGAACAGTTATTGGATTAGTGTTTGCTATTCCATTGGCGTTTCTAGCAAGTAGGAATATGTTTCCAAAATGGGTTAACAACATCTGTTTGACGCTTATTAGTATCATAAGAGCCTTTCCAGCATTTATGTTAGGGATAATGTTTGTTAAGTCAATTGGTCCTGGGGCTTTTGCCGGTGTGCTTTCAATGGCCATAGGGTCTATCGGAATGCTTTCAAAACTTATTATTGAAGTTATTGAAGATTTAAATCCAGGCATCGCTGAAGCTTTAGATGCTGCTGGATGTTCAACCTTTGAAAAAATAAGATATGGACTTATTCCACAACTTAGTTCAAATATCATTTCTATTGTTTTGTATCGTTTAGATATCAATGTTAAAAATGCGACCATTCTAGGTATCGTTCAGGCAGGCGGTATTGGTGCACAGCTGATGTTTGCGATCAATGCCCGTAGATGGTCAGATGCTGGAGCGATGCTATTGGGAGTTATATTTATGACAATAGTTTTGGAGTATTTTTCTACAAAGATAAGAGCCAAACTTGCTGGTCATAAAAGTTAAAAGTAAAGCTTTGGCTATTTATGTCAAAGCTTTTAATATGTCCAAAAAAGTATATTCATGTTATATTTTAATTAAAATAAATAATATTTTAAGAATGTTATTTTGCATTGCTGGAGCAACAATATTTTAAAAAATATAATGAAGTTGCAAAGGAGGAAATGTTTATGTTCCAAGAAAATTTAAAAGCACTTCGCATGAAGAAAGGCATGACTCAGGAAGAGTTGGCTACAAGACTGCATATTGTAAGACAGACTATTTCAAAATGGGAAAAAGGACTGTCGGTACCAGATTCCGATTTGTTGATTAGACTAGCCGAGGTTTTGGAAGTTTCAGCAAGTGAGCTTTTAGGTTCGAAAATTGAAATCGAAGAAAAACCAGATGTTTTAGCCCAACAGCTTTCCAGAATCAATGAACAATTGGCAATTAAAAATAGAAGGGCCAAAAGAGTGTGGGGGATAATATTCGGCATTATTATTATCTATGTTTTGTTGATATTTTTAGCAATGCTCTTCAATTTCTATCCAGGGTCATATACTACAACAGATACAGTAAATCTGTTAAGAAGATTAACATTAAAGGTGTAACCCGTTTGTGGTTACACCTTTTTTAACATATAAAGTAGATTTTAAATTTATAAATAATTTTCAATGATTTTATCGATAATCTGTTTGATAGGGAAAGTATCTTTCTGTTGAGCCTGAGTAATAATGATTGTTCTTTTTTCAGGTATGATAACAATATATTGGCCATCAGTACCAGAAGCAAAAGATAGTTCTTCTTTACCAATCCAAATTCCATAGCCATAAGCATAATAAAGCAGATGTTTGCGTCCGCTTAGATCAATATCAGGATTCAATATTTGAATACTGGTCATTTCTTCAATCCACGATGGTTCTAAAATTTGTTTGCCATTATATTTTCCCTGGTTAAGAATCAGTTCTCCTATTTTTATTAAATCTTCCGGTTGCAGCCAAAGTCTGGTTGCTCCAGCCAGGTAGTTACCATATTTGACCCAGTGAGCATTTGTAATATCTAAAGGATCAAACAATTCTCTTTTGGTGAATTCAAACAAGTCTTCTTTGAGAAACTCCTGTAAAACAACAGATAGAAGATAAAAACCAGCATTGGAATAAAGATGTCTTTCACCAGGTTCATTTTTAATAGGATAATTGATTAGATAATCAAGATAGCTGAAAGGATCCATATCTTTAATATCTCCACGCATAAGCAGCTTTTTATCATAACCAACAGTATGGGTTAAAAGATGCTTTACTGTAATCTTATTTAAAAATAGTAAGTTATCATTGTTGGTCAGCTTTACCTTGTTTTTAATGACAGGGAAAATTAAGGTATCTAGATTAAATTCAGGATAGATACCTTTTTTTGAAAGTTTGATGACTTTGCCAGTTGCAAGTGCCATTACTGTTTTACTGAGGCTTCTGACATCTGAAGGCTCAGTGCGTTGCTGGAAACGATAAATAAAACAATTATCATCTTGCTTGATTGCAAATGAGTGCATTTGAAGATGATTATCGGTTCTATCAAGAGTAGTGATAAATTTTTCGACCAGTTGATCAAATTTTTCTTTATTCATTTAATCCTCACATTATTTATTTTGTCAAAACAAGAAATTTTTAATGACTGACATATATATTATAAATCATTTTATTAGCTGATACCAATTTCATTTGGCAGAAGTTTTTATCTAAAAGATAGACCTAATTTTTGAAGGTAAAATCTGTGTAAAGGTGGAAATTTAAAGCTTACTACCTTATAATTGATTTGAGGTAATGGTTATGGCAAAATTATATTTCAAGTTTGGAGCAATGGGTTCTTCAAAAACCGCTAATGCGTTGATGGTAAAATTTAACTATGAAGAAAAAGGCAAAAAGGTTTGGCTGATTAAACCGGCTTTAGATGATAGAGATGGCATCACGATACTCAAAAGCAGAATTGGACTGGAAGCTAAGGCTGATGTAATTCAAATTGGAGATTCTTTAATTGAGAAATGCCCTAAAAATATCGATGTTATAATCTGTGATGAATGTCAGTTTTTAACTCCGGAACAAGTTGATGATTTACGTGTTTTGGTGTCTTATCATGATATTCCAGCTTTATGTTTTGGATTAAGAGTCGACTTTATGACAAATCTATTTCCTGGAAGTAAAAGATTGTTTGAATTGGCTGATTCAATTACTGAAATTAAATCTATCTGCAGATGTGGCAGAAAAGCTACAGTAAATACCAGGTTTGATTCAACTGGTCATGTCTGTACCAGTGGTGAACAGGTAGTTATGGGTGGAAATGATGTTTATGAAAGCATGTGTTGGACTTGTCGTGATAAGATGATTAAGGAAAATATTGCCAGAGATGAATTGGATAAATAAACAATAACTTTAAAATCATTGAAAATAATTGCATTATTAAAAAACAGCAGATAAAAAGAAACATTTGTCAAGATGTTTCTTTTTTGCTGCTTATAGTAAATTTAAATTATCAGATTTATTTTTGACTGATTACTTTTCATCAGTTAAGCCAAATAAAATCATTTTCATCATCAGATTAATAATTTCTTCTTCCGTAAAATGCTGATTTCCCCTATCGTACCAGTAACATAAAGTAGCATAAAACATATTACAGACAATATCTACCTTGTAGTCAACAACCTTTTTGGAATCCTTTAAATCTAGGGGAGCGTATTTCATTAGCAATTCCTGAAGTTTATTTTTAAATTTATTCTGAAATGACAGACTCCCTTTAGAACTTAAAAGCAAACTGATTTTCTTTCCTGACTGCTGATTTTCCTGCATAAACATATCTATTATCTTGCGACTATTTTTTGAAAATGTTGCTTCACGAAGCTTTTCAAAGTTTTTTTCTGTTGGAAGTAATTCTTCTTCAATTTGTTGATGCAGATCTTCTATGTCCAAAAAGTAAGCATAAAAAGTCCCTCTATTATAACCAGCTTTATCGGTAATCATTTTTACAGTAATCTTACCTGCTTTACTGCTGGCGTAAAGATTCCAATAAGCATCCATTAGATTCTGCCTGGTATTTGAAGTTTTATTATTTTGTTCCATATATCCTCCTTTTTTATCATCAACCCAACAAAAACTGTAGTTCTGTTTATTGATTGAGTTGCTGGTTTGAATTTATAATAATAATAGCACAACATGGTGTCGGATACAAATGCTATTTTGTTCTAAAAAGGAGGTTTTTATTTATGAAAGATACAAATTCAACTAATCGAAATAGAATTCCGAGAACTTTACTCTATTATTATGGAATTGCTGTGTTAGCAGTATTCCTCTTTAACTGGTTGTTTGTGCCCTTATACGCCTCAAGACAGGTACAGACGACCAGTTACTCTGATTTTATTGCTGCTGTTGAAGCAGGTGATGTAGAGCAGGTTCATTTTACTGATACACAAATAAACTATACAAAAGAAGAGGGAGGCAAAATTTTATATTTTAAAACCGGTATTGTAGATAATCCTTCACTTCCTCAACTTTTGCAGGAAAAAGGAGTGAGTTACGGAGCAGAAATTCCAGAAAAACCAAATGTATTTCTGTCGTTATTATTGAACTATGGTGTTCCAATGCTGATTTTCAGTTTAATTGGAAAACGAATCAGCAAAAACATGGCTGGAAAGCTTGGAGCCTCAGGATTAAATATTCGAGGATCAGAAGTAGCCAAGGTATATACACCGGATGATGACAAGAAGACTTTTGCTGATGTGGCTGGTCAGGAAGAAGCTAAGGAATCATTGGTGGAGATAATAGATTATCTTAATAATCCTGGCAAATATGAAAAAATAGGGGCTAAATGCCCTAAGGGAGTGTTATTGGTAGGTCCTCCAGGAACTGGTAAAACTCTGATGGCTAAAGCAGTAGCTGGAGAGGCTGATGTTCCATTCTTCTCAATTTCAGGTTCTGAATTCGTAGAGATGTTTGTTGGAAGAGGAGCAGCGAAAGTTAGAGAACTCTTTGATCAGGCTAATAAAAAAGCGCCTTGTATAGTTTTTATCGATGAGATAGATACAATAGGGAAAAAGAGGGATACAGGTTTAAGCACCAATGATGAACGAGAGCAGACATTAAATCAACTATTGACAGAAATGGATGGTTTCGAAGGTAATAAGGGAGTAATTATTCTTGCAGCGACCAATAGACCGGATGTTTTAGATCCAGCACTTTTGAGACCAGGACGTTTTGACAGGCAGGTTAGAGTTGAACTTCCTGATTTAATTGGGCGAGAGGCAATTTTAGAAGTTCATTTAAAAAAGATAAAAACAGAAAAGGATATCGACGTTAACCTGATTGCTCGTATGACAGCAGGTGCTTCAGGAGCACAGCTGGCCAACATTGTAAATGAAGCAGCTTTAAGAGCAGTTAGGATGAATAATAATTTGGTTACTACTAAAGACCTTGTGGAATCGGTAGAAGTAATTATTGCTGGGGCAGAGAGAAAAAACGCTATTCTATCTGAAGAAGAAAAACGTATAGTTGCTTACCATGAAATAGGTCATGCTCTTGTAGCAGCAAAACAGTCAGGTTCAGCACCGGTCCAAAAGATTACTATTGTTCCAAGAACATCTGGAGCTCTTGGCTATACTATGCAGGTTGAAGAAGATGAGAAATCGCTCTACAGTAAAACAGATGCTAATCAGAAACTTGAGGTTCTCTGCGGTGGCAGAGTTGCTGAAGAAATTGTATTTGATATAGTTACCACAGGAGCATCCAACGATATAGAAAGGGCAACTGAAATTGCCAGAAATATGGTTACTCGTTATGGCATGTCAGAAACATTTGGTATGATGGCTCTGCAGACAGCAGGTAACAGTTATCTTGGTGATCCAGGAAGAATGACATGTTCTTCTGAGACAGCACGTCTGGTAGATGAAGAAGTAAGAAATATTATAGCGAAAGCTCATAGCAGTGCGAAAAAGATTCTTGAAAAAAACCGAGAAAAAATGGATGAACTTGCAGAGTATTTAATTGAAAAAGAAACGATTGCTGGTGAAGAATTTATGAAAATTCTTGAAAACTAGCAAGTGACCTGTTTGCAGATTAAATTAAAAAATAAGAGGATGTTGCGATAAAACATCCTCTTATTATATGAGCAATAATATTATATGATGGTTTGATTAAATCAATTGTCTTTTAACCATTCAATGGTATCTTTTAAAGTTTTTTCCAACGGTCTTGGTTTGTAGTCAAAGGTTTCAGCTGCTGCTTTATAGCTGAACTGTCCATTGGAATCAAGGACAGAGATGGCATATGGTGTAAAACTGAGTGTTTTTTTCATTTTTAAACACCATTTTTCATAAATATGAGCGAAAATCTTGGCCAGATTAATCGGTAAATAGGAAACCGTATATTTAAGGTTAAAAATTTTCTTTATTTTTTCCAGTATATCTTTGATAGTTGCATAGTTTCCAGAAAGAATATAACCATGATTTGCCAAGCCTTTTTCACTACAGGCAATAATTCCGCCAGCAACATCTCGAACATCGACGAAATCATAGCCACCCTTTATTGCTAATGGCAGTTTTCCAGCAATAAAGGCCAGTAAGGTACTGGTTACACTTCCTTGACCGGTGTCACCTGGGCCGATGATACCAGAAGGGAATACTACGCTGGCATTTAACCCCTGCTTTGCTGCTTCAAAGACAGCGGCGGTAGCCAGAGTTTTGCTTTTAGCATAATCACCTTCTACTAAATCTGGAGAAAACTGAGCATCTTCAGTAATTACTGTTCCTTTAGGTTTTTCTGGAATAGAATGTACTGAGCTGACATAAACAAGTTTTCCAACATTGTGATCCAAAGAGAACTGCAAAATATTTTTTGTTCCATCAACATTTACCTTATAGATTCTTTCTCCTGGATTTGAAGCTACCGAGACAATTCCAGCACAGTGGATAACACAAGTTTGATTATCAGCATCTTTAAAAAAAGGTATCAATGAATTTCTGTTACAGACATCACCAAAAACAAGATGTACTTCTTTTGGAAGTTCATTTATTAAAGGATCATTTTCCATAACCAAAGCATCAATATTAGCGTTTTTTTCTAAAAGCTGACTTATTATAGTCCTTCCAAGAAAACCTGTTGCACCTGTTATTAGATATTTTTGAAACATCAAATCACCCCCCCTATATAAACGACAAGTGTTGATTATCTTTCATAATTCTAGTATAATTGAAAAGAGCAACGGTAACAACCGACAGCTTTTTTGCTTTTGAAAGATAAACGACAGACAGATATTTAATGTTTAAAAATAATATTATTTTTTATTTTTGGAGGTTTGTATGAAGAAAATTGATGCTAGAGTTCGCTATACAAGAAAGGTCTTGAAAGATGCATTTTTAAAGCTGCTTAAAGATAAACCGGTCAACAAGATTACGGTAAAAAGTGTTTGTGAGCTGGCAGACATTAATCGTGCAACATTTTATTCACATTACAGTGATTGCTTTGATCTATTGGAAAATATTGAACAGGAAATTTTGGGGCAGTTTCAGAAGTCGCTTAAAGTAATGGATAGTTTTAATATTTCGTTTTTGATAGAAGCAATATATAAGATGGTGGAGCAAAATCAAGAAGCCTGTGAAGTTTTAATTTTTCAGGGTGCAAGTACTTCAGTTTTAACAAGGATGATAGACTTAGCTAAAGAACAGACCATTCAATACTGGAAAAAAGAACTTAAAAAAGCCACCGATGCAGAAATTGAAATGTTATATATACATTTATCAAATGGGCTTATGAGTGTAGTTGTTGATGGATATTATAAATACACTAAAGAAGAAGTAATTAACTTTATTGATGAAATTGTCATCAGCAGTATAAAATTATTTCATTAGTGTGTAGTAAAAACAAAAACGGTATAGCTTTCAGGCGATACCGTTTTAGAATGTTTCCTTGATTCAGAGGCCATTAACCTTTATTTTAAGGGGGATCAATATTGTTCTAAAATAGAAAGGAGAATAATATTGTTTGCAAGATCTATCCTTCTTGCAACCATATAATAGCAAATATGTGTATGTAAATTATGTTTTGTTTATGTGAAATAATGTGAATGAATAAAATATATGGTAAAATTAAAATGGTGATTAAAAATGAATGTTTATGACTGGGATAAAACAATCTATCCTAAAGATAGTACAGCGGAGTTTTATTTATATAATGTGAAAAATAACCTGACTCTTTTAAGATTTTTTCCCAAGCAACTACTGGGTTGGATATTATGGGGGTTAAAAATAATAGATAAAACAGAAATGAAAAGATATTTTTACAGCTACTTAAAAGGTGTAAAAAACATTGATGAAAAGCTGGAAACTTTTTGGGATGAAAGAATTGATAATATTAACAGCTGGTACAAAGATTTACAGAAAGAGGATGATGTAGTAGTCAGTGCCTCTCCGTATTTTATGGTTGAGCCAGCTTGCAGAAGATTAAACATTAAAAATTTAATTGCTTCAGAAGTTGATAAATATACAGGAAAAGTATTATCTGAAAACTGCAGTTCACAGGAAAAAGTCAATAGATTCATCAAAGCAGGATATAAAGTTGAAGACATAGACAACTTTTATTCTGATTCAAATAATGATGTTTATTTAGCCTTAAAAGCTAAAAAGGCTTATAAGGTTTTAAATGGAAAAATCTTTGATTGGAAGTTCAAGGATAAATAATGGTATTTAAATATTATTTTAAGAGGATATCTGATGATAATAGAAAAAATAAAAGCAAATAAAGATTATGTTAGAATACAGATAGGCAATCAGGACTATAAAACAATTTTTAAAGTCAGCCTGGATGATTATTTGTCTTTAAACTACAGAGTTAATCAAAAGCTGAACGAAACAGAAATTGAAAAATTAGAGAAAATGCATCTATTAGCCTACAGCTATAATAAATGCTTAAGAAAATTGGAGAGTAGTGATCGCAGTGAAAAGGAAATCAGAGAGCTGCTGTATCCGCTTAAAGATTTAACTGATGAAGATAAAAATAAAATTGTAGAAAAGCTGAAGCTGTCTGGGTTTTTATCGGATGAAGCTGTAGTGGAAACGCAGTTCTATGTTGATTCAATTAAACAGATTGGAAAAAATAAAACAATACAGACTTTAAAAAGAAGAGGTATTGACAGCAGGTTGATTGAACAATATAGTGCAGGTGTTGATGACAAACAGCAATTTGAAATGGCTATTTTAAAAGCTGAAAAAATTTTGGCAACAATAAAAAACAGATCCTTTAGAGAGACTGTAAATATTTTAAAAGAAAGGCTCATAAAAGATGGCTTTGAAAATGTCAGTGAAGTAATAGCGGCACTTGATTTAAGTAAAGATGAACAAAATGAATATGAAAGTGTCAAAATTGCCTATGACAAAGCCTTAAGGAGATATAAAAATAAATATAGTGATAAGAAGCTATACTATAATATATATAGATATCTGCTAACCAAGGGTTTTGACAGCAGTTTAGTTAGACAGATACTATCTTCAGAAAGTGAGGAGTTTGAATATGAAGATTAGTGAATTTAGAAGTAATTTAAGCATAGATACACCACTTTTAGTTGCTCAGGTCAAGGAAGGGGTAACTAATACCGGTTCACCATATCTTTCAATTTCTTTTAGAGATAATTCTGGGGAAATTGAAGGGAAACTATGGGATGTAAAGGAAAGACAATCAGCGATTATTAAGTCTGGAAAAGTTATGAATGTACGAGGGGATGTAATTACCTATCGCAATGCCTTACAGCTTAAAGTTTTAGAATGTACGGAAATAGATGGAGAAGTTGATATGCAGCAGTTTGTTTTTACTGGTCCATATTCTACTGAAACCTTGAAAAACAGAATTAATGAGTATATTAAATCAATTGAAAATCAGGATATTTTCAGAATTGTTTCGGATATTTATCATACTTATGAAAAAGAGATTTATGCAGCAGCGGCAGCAGTAAGAAACCATCACGAGTATTATGGAGGTTTAGCTACTCATGTTTATGGGATGTTAAAACTGGCAGATATGGTTTGTGTCAATTATCCTTATCTAAATCGAGATCTACTAGTTGCGGGTGTGCTGCTTCATGATATCGGCAAGGTAATTGAACTATCAAGTCCACCGCTGACTGAATATACCTTGGAAGGAAAACTGTTGGGCCATATTTCCATTTCACAAACCATTGTTAAAGATAGTGCTGATAAATTGAAAATAAATTCAGAAGAAGTAATTTTGCTCAGACATATGATTTTATCTCATCATGGTCAATATGAATATGGTTCACCAGTCTTGCCATCAATCATTGAAGCTGAAGCTTTAAACTTTATCGATAATTTTGATGCCAAAATGGTAATGATTGAAAAAGAATTGAGAAATATTCCTGCTGAAGAATTTACTGCTAGAAGTTTTGCTTTAGATAACAGGTCATTTTATAAACACAATATCAAGTAATTATGAAAACATTCAAGAAAAGTCAAATCAAGGAAATTATTAATGAAGAAATAGAAAGAAATCGTTACAACCATGATGATTTGATTTTTTCTAGTGCCATCAGTCTAGCCAATGTAATTTTAAAACAGGAAATTAAAAAAGTTTTAATAATAAGTGGCAACAATATTAATGGAGATATTGGTATTGCCTTAGCCAATACTTTGCTAAAGAAGACTGCCACAAAACCAACCCTGGTACATTTCAATCTAGGCAGCCGAAGGATTTCTGAACTGTTAGATAAAAGTGTTGAGGTAGTTGATGATGTCAGAAAACTGACAAAAATAATTGAAACTGATATCTATGTTGTTGACTGTATGTTTGGCTATGATCTTAATGAAACTATTTATTATCCTTTCAACTACCTAATAGATAAAATAAATGATTCAAAATGCTATGTCTTAAGTTGTGATGTGCCTTCAGGAGTTAACATTGATAATGGCAGCATTGACAGATCAACTATCAAAGCGGATGCGACAGTCATTTTACAGTTGATTAAACCAGGCTACTATCTATATCCAGCCAGCAGTTATACAGGGAAATTGTTTATTGACAATATAGGTATTTCTCATCAGGCAATAGAAGATGCTAAAACAGATATATTTGTTAATAATCTGATTGAAATTAAAGAAATGGTTCCTCAAAGAGTCAAACATTCTCATAAGATGAGTTATGGCAATGTTTTATTAATTGCGGGCAGTGAAGGTAAAATTGGGGCTTCACTGCTTTGTGGCTCGACTATAATGAAAACAGGTGCTGGTTATCTGACAGTATTATCTTATCCAGAGGTGATCTGTGCCTTTAATAATCATCTGATAGAAGCCATCACTGAAACATTTGATAGCTACAATATCAGATATCAGATGGAAAATAATTTTGACTTTAGAAAATATTCTCTGATTGTTATCGGACCGGGACTAGGTGTTAACTCAACAACTGAATATTTAGTCAGAAAAGTTCTGGAAACTGATGTTCCAGTGGTTATTGATGCTGATGGTCTCAATTATCTTAAAAACAATATGGATTTATTAAAAAGAGATGCTCTGACAGTAATAACTCCACATTTAGGTGAGTTTAAAAGAACCTTTGTTTATAGTCAGGAAATAATAGTTGATGATCTGCAAAGATATACAACCAGCTTTCCTAATTTAGCGATTGTATTAAAAGGTGAGCATACTTTAATAAGTTATCAGGGAAAAGTTACTATTAATACAACTGGAAATAATGCTTTAGCTAAAGCTGGTTCAGGAGATGTTCTATGTGGCATTATAGCTGGATTTTTAGCTCAGAAATGTGATATTGAATCGGTTATCGCGGCAGTATATATTCATTCTCTGGCAGCGGATTATTGGTGTATCAACAATTCGCCATACTCACTTCTGGCAACAGATTTAATCAAGATGATTGATAGAATATTAAAACAATTAACAAGCCAATAGGCTTGTTTTCTGATGTGTCTACTATTATTAAGGGTCTAAAGATGTTAAAATATTGTTATGGTAATTGTAGCATCTGTTTTTGAAGAAAAGTCCCTGAAGGCTTTAGAAAAACTAAGTGTAACTCATATTCTGGTCAATGAGCTGAATTTTTCCAGTGGAGTTAATGGTTTTGATTTAGAAGGTTTAAGAAGCATTACTGATAAAGCCCACCAGCTAGGTTTAAAGGTAATTGTCAAGGCTGATAGACTTTTTGATCAATCTGAACTAAAAAAGCTGGTTTCATTTTTAGAATATCTGGAAAAAATAGAGGTTGATGAAATTCTTTTTTCTGATTTAACAATAAAAATGCTGGTTGACAAATACAATCTGAATTTAAAAACGATTTATGCTCCTGAAACGCTGCTGACAAACAAATATGATGTTCAAGAGCTGAAAAAAGATGGCTTTGACTGCTGTGTTATTTCTAAAGATATTCCTTTAGCTGATATGTTTGAAATAGCTTTGAGCAACAAAGACTACTGTTATTTAAGGGTACATGGACCAATCCTTATAAGTTATGGTCTAAGAAGATTTATCTCGGTATATTTAGATGATTTTAAAGAATATACTGATAACTATTATTTATGTGAAGAAAATAGAGAAACAAAGCTTCCAATTGTCGAAAAGGAAACTGGAACCTGGCTTTATGGTTATACCCTGCAGTCAATAAGTGAGATTAACAATATCTTCCAGCAACCATTAAAAGGTATTATTTTCGATAATATGTTATACGATGATCAGTATACTGTTGAAGTTATCAAAATATATAAGGATGTTTTAAATCAGAAAATAGATTATCAGCAAGCATTGGACAAACTACTGCAGCTTAATGATGAGATTGTGTATACTGAAATTTCTGAAATAAAGAAAACAGCATTAGATAAGGAGTAATATGAAAGTTGAATTACTGGCTCCTGCCGGAGATTTGGAAAGACTTAAGGTAGCGATAGAATATGGAGCTGATGCCATCTATATTGGTGGCAAGCAGTTTTCTCTGCGTGCCAGAGCTTCCAATTTTTCTTTAGAAGATATTAAAGAAGCAGTAGAATACGCTCATCAAAGAAACAGAAAAGTATTTGTAACAGTTAATATGATTCCTCATAATTCCGATTTTGAAGGATTAAAAGAGTATCTGCAGCAACTGGATGAAATAAATGTCGATGCGATAATCTGTGCCAGTGCGGCTATTTTGACGATGGCTAAAGAATTAAATTTAAAAATGGAAGTTCATATTTCAACTCAGCAGACAACAACCAACAGTGTTGCTATTTCTTACTGGCAAAATAAAAAAGCTGACAGAATTGTTCTGGCCAGGGAAGTGACCTATGATAATCTAAAAGAAATAATGAATAAAACAACTTTACCAATTGAAGTTTTTATTCATGGGGGAATGTGTGCCAACTTTTCAGGTCGCTGTGTAATTTCTAATATGCTTACCAACAGAGATGCCAACAGGGGAGGCTGTGCACAATCCTGCAGGTGGAGTTATCATTTGTATCATCAGAATAAGTGCATTGATAATGAAGATAGACTTTTATCAATGGGAAGTAAAGATATGTGTGCCTATGATTATCTGGAAAGATTGCTGGATATTAATGTTGCCTCTTTAAAAATCGAAGGTAGGATGAAAACAGCCTATTATATAGCGACGGTTGTCAAGGCTTACCGAATTTTGATAGATGATTATTATCAAAATGGTAAAATCAGCCAAAAGGCTCTTGATGAAGCAGAGATACTTTTTAAAAGAGGCTCCAACAGAGAATCTTTCAGTGGTTTTTATCCTGGAATACCAGATATAAATGGACAGATTTATAATAATGATGTTCAAGCCAATCAATCATATTTGGCTAATGTTATTGATTACAGTGATGGAATTGCGACTGTTGAAGTTAGAAACTATTTTAAATTAAATGATCGATTAAGGATATTCAATCCTCAGGGAGAAGATGTCTATTTTGATGTAACTTCTCTTGTCGATTTAAATGGGGAAACAGTAGAAATAGCTAATAAACCTATGCAGGTATTAAAAATGAAAGTGCCAGTAGAGGTCAACAATTTTACTTTTATTACTAAAAGTGAGGTTTAAAAATGAGAATAGTTGAAGGAAGTATTGCAGTAAAAGCTGTAATTGACAGTAAATATCGTACAGTCAATAAGATTTACATTAATAAAGATAAAAAGGGCAGCGATGTTTCTTTTATTTTGAAACAGGCACAAAGAAAGAATATAAAAGTTGAGAAAGTAGATAAAGAAAAGATAGATGAGTTAGCTAAAGGCAAAACCCATGGTGGTTTAATAGCTGATGTCAGTGAAAGAAAAACCCAATCAATAGTTTCACTTCTAAAAAAAGATAGACCATTTATTGTGCTTTTGGAAGGTGTGGAAGATGGTTTTAATCTGGGCTATATCTTTAGAACTCTATATGCTTTTGGCTGTGATGGGATTATTTTAAAAGAGCGTTATATTGATTATGATGATGGCACAATTATAAAAAGCAGTGCGGGAGCAAGTGAACTTCTGCCCATTGTATATAGTGACAATTTAGCTGATAGTATTGAAATACTAAAAAATAACCAAATTGAAGTTATAAGTGCCTACAGGGGCAACAAGCCAGTTAATCTTTATGATTATGATTTTTCTAATAAAGGGCTATTGATTTGTATTGGTGGACCTTTAAGAGGACTTTCAACCGCAGTATTAGATAATAGTGATAGCTTTATCTATATACCTTATGACAATGATTTTAAAAATGCCTTAAATGCAGCCAGCGCCACAAGTGTTATTGCTTCGGAAATATATCGCCAAAACAGGAGGAAGTAATTATGCGTGAGCCATTTTATATGGTAGATGATACAGTGATATTAAATTTTTCCAATGAGTACCATCAAAGATTGGACCAACTGGTTTCTTCTGATGGGTTTAAGCTTTTTTTAGAAAGATATTTAAAAGATTTAGCTGTTAGAGATATTATCACTTTTGAGTGGTTGACTAAAAGCAGAAAACTTGAAGAGATGGTCAATGAAATAGTAGTTTTGACAAAACAGCTGATAGTTTTAGATATTGATGAAATATATAATCCACTTGTTGATGTTTTAAATAGAACTAAAACATTATTTGTTTTAGAAGATGCCTACAATTATTGGCGAAGCAAACAACGTTTTTCACTTATTAATGCCAGTAGTGGAAATTTATCGTTTAATTCTTTTATTGAAGCAGATAGTAAATATAATCAATTGATTTTACAGCTTTATCGTAGCTGTCAAAAAAAGCTTCGTGGCAAAAAGAGTAATGTTTATCGTCAACTTCAGGCCGGAACTAATGGTGGCTGTATTATAAAACGTTACAAATTGGAACTTTTTAATGGTTATACATTTTTAAAAAACGTAATGTTTATCAATACGATAGTATTAAAAACACCAATGGTGTTACATCATAAAGTTAATGAAACTGCTTCCGACTTTAAGCAATTGAAGAGCAATCCAATAAAAAATGCTGGAATAAACCAGTCTGACTGGTTATGTTTTCCAGCTAATGTTGGAAATCTCTTGTGTTTTGTTTATCTGCATAAGGATTATATCGCTAACGGATTAGCATTAGCCAATTTATTTGATCTAGCTACTGAAGAGCAATGTATGAAAATAAAACCAGATGTAATCTGTATTTATGGCAGTCAGGATGAAAATAGTAGCTATGGTTATTACTATGATGATGTTAACAATATTTACATTGGAGCAATTCCATATAGTTTTAGAATCAATGACATAGCGTTTTTAAAAGAAGCTGTTTTAGCCTTGCATGATTTAAGTAAGCTGAATAAAAATCAGCTGCCAGTAAAAGGGTCTTTGATAAGGTTATGCTTTTCTGATATGACAGTCAAAACAGCATTTATATCTGGTGTTAAATCAAAAATAATAGAAGTAATTGAAGCGATAAGAAAACTTTCTTTCCAGGATAACAGTAAAAAAAGACTTGTCAAAATTGATGTTATCTTTGATGAAGCCGGCAGCCTTAAATTGGAAAATAGTCAGGTTGTGATAAATGGAAGTGAAATAGGTTCACTGATAAGCCTTAATCACTCAGCTAAAACACTTAATCATAAAGATATTGAAAGAAGTGTCTTCATAAATCCAGAGACAAAAGATGTAAAAGCAATAATACCGATTACTTCCTATGATTTAATCTGTGCATCTCATAAGCTGGATATGGTATTATATGTTAACAGCGATGTTAAAAAAACAGGTTTAGAAAAAGTTGCTGATATAAAAATCATTAAGGAAGCATTTGTTTCAAAACGATTAAATAAGTCTGAAAAAGTATTTATAGATATTTTCAGTCAATTAATAAAAGATGAAGTTTATTTTGGTCAGCTGTATTTAAATAATAACGCTGACTGTAAAGATGGTATAATTGAAATAGCAAAACAGTTATTAGAAATGATGAAAGATATTTAGGGTGTTATGAAAAATTTTGTAAAGGGATTAAAAAAGATAGTTTATTATTCAATATTTACCAATGACAGGGCAAATAAATATATAAATTTATGTGTCTATATTTTATTGACTATCGGTTTATTGTTTACTACCAGTGCAGCGATGAATTCCAACACAACTATTTTCACGACATTAAAACACTTTATTAAACAGTTTGTGGTAATCTTTATCGGTGTCTTGATTTATCATGCTGCTTCAAATATGTATTCAGCTGAAAGAGTTTCAAAAGCTAAATCTGTGATGATTATCATTGAGCTTATTTTACTTATAGCTGCTTTTATTTTTTGTCGTATCTATGGCGATGTAAATGGAAACTATTCATGGATTGACTTAAATGTCATTGGAATACCATATTCTGTCCAGCCTTCTGAGTTTGCTAAGGTTGTAATGATTTTATTGATTTCATCTTTTTTCTCAGATAAAAGATTTAATGACCAGAGCAGTTATAGTGTTGTTAAAACCCCTTTTTGGACTTTTGTTTCCTATAGTTTAATTATTGTTTTTTTACAAAAAGACTTGGGAACTGCTGTTATATTGGTGTTGATAACTTTACTGACCTTGTTGATTCCAAAGTGTGATAAGATCAAGTGGGTTAAGGTTGCAGCTTTTCTTACCTTGGTTTTTATTGGAGTTTCTTATTGGTATTTATTAACTCAACCACAAGGACAGGAAATTCTTTCTAGTTTATCGCCTACCTTTGCGGCAAGATTTTCAGCGGTATCAAACCCTGATTATAATAATGATGCAACCAGAGAAATATTCTATTCTTTACTGGGTATTTCAAGAGGAGGAATATCTGGAGTAGGACTTGGCAATTCGGTTCAAAAGTTTGGCTATCTGGTAAGCAGTGATGCTGACTATATTTTCGCCGTAATTGTTGAAGAAACAGGTTTATTTGGTATTATAGCTATCTTTGCTCCTTATTTCATTTTAATGGGCTTGTTACTGGATCATGCTACAAAAGTAAAAAAAGATTCAGGTCGAGTTATCCTGATGGGAACTGTTTTTTATCTATTTATTCATTTTATGTTTAATATTGGTGGTGTCAGTGGACTTTTACCACTTACAGGAGTTCCTCTGCTTTTGATATCAAGAGGAGGTTCAGCTCTGATTTCAATTCTATTTTTATTGGGTTTGTGTCAGGGAGTAATCGCTTCTGAAAACAGAACAGCTAAAAAAGAGGTTGTAAAATGAGAATAGTGGCTGGAAAGCACCGTTCAAGAATACTTAAGACCTTAGAAGGAGTAGATACAAGACCTACTTCAGACAAGGTAAAGGAAGCGGTATTTTCAAGAATTGGTCCATACTTTGAAGGTGGAATTATCTTAGATCTTTTTTCAGGAAGTGGCAATATTGCTTTAGAGGCTATTTCAAGAGGATTTGAAAAAGCAATAATGGCAGATAAATCCAAAAAGGCTGTCAATATTATCAGAAGTAATGTAGCTTTACTGAAAGAAGAAGAAAAGTGTGAAATCTGGTCAGTTGATTATAAAAAAGCATTGAGCATGTCTAAGCAGCAACAATTTAAATTTGATTTAATATATTTAGATCCACCATATCAATTAGAACTGATAAGTGAAATAATAGATAAAATTAGTGAATATGACCTGTTGAATAATAAGGGAATTATTGTGGCTGAAAGTTCAGAAAAAGAAGAAATAAAAGTTGAAAAACCTTTATTTATTGATAAACAGGTAAGTTATGGTACGATTAAAGTAACTTATATAAGAAAGGATTGAATTATGATAGCATTATACCCGGGTTCATTTGATCCAATTACTTATGGGCATTTAGATATTATTTTAAGAGCCGCTAAACTATGTGAAAAAGTGATAGTTGTTATTATGGCAAATGATGAAAAAGATGGAACTTTTTCATATGAAGAAAGGAAACAGATGATTGAACAGTGTACTTCGACTTTAGAAAATGTAGAAGTTCATATTGGAACAGGTTTAACGATTGATTATGCTGTAAAGATTAATGCCGATGTATTAATCAGAGGAGTAAGAGCAGTTACTGACTACGAGTATGAAATGCAGCTGGCTACAACCAATATGGCTTTAAATAATGAAATTGAAACCTTGTTTTTGATGGCTAAACCGGAGTATTCTTTCCTGTCAAGTTCAACTGCTAAAACAATTGCCAAAAATGGTGGAGATTTGTCCTATTTTGTTCCAGATAATGTAGCAAACAAATTATATAAAAAATTTAAGTAGCATAAGCTACTTTTTAAAATATTCAAATATTGGTATGAATATGGTAAAATAACAAAGTAGGACCATGATATGAAAAGATTCGAGCCTAAAAAGAAAAAGATAGATTTAATTTTTATTTCAGTAACAATTATAGCTATTGTATTGGTAGCTGTTTTATCGTGGTTTTTCCAGGATTCGAATCAAAACAATGTTGATATTAATGTTTCTGAATTGCCAGATACTTCACAGGAAGTTTTTGGCAAGTTGGTTATAAGTGAAGTTATGTCAAATAATGGTGGTATCTATGTTAACAGCAACAATGAAGTTACTGATTATGTTGAACTGTACAATGGAACAGATAAGGCCATTGATTTGACAGGTTATGGCTTAAGCGATAGAAAAGATCGTGTCAAATGGGTGTTTGGCGAAGTCATTATCGAACCAGATTCCTATCTGGTTATCGCCTTGACAGGCAAGGATGAAGAAGGATTAAATGCTAACTTCAGATTAAGAGCAGCTGGAAAAGAATATCTTATTTTGGTAAACAAGAAGGGTAAGGTAATCGATGCTGTTGAAACAGTTTCCCTGGCTAAAAATCAGACAATGAATAGAAAAGCTGATGGCAGCTGGTTTGTGGCTGATTATGGTACCCCAAATCATGAAAATTCAATGCAAGGTTTAAATGATTATTTAGCCTCATTGATGAGTGAACAAACGGATGAAATTGTTGTCAATGAAGTTCTTGTTAAAAACAATGGTAACTTTATCAATGAATATGGCAGGATGGATGGTTTTATTGAACTGATCAATATTTCTAATCAGCCGGTAAGCTTAAAAGATTACAATCTGGGCAATGATAAATACAGCCCATTCAGATATAAATTTGAAGATGTTATTTTACAACCTGGCGAATTATATGTCTTGTATACAGGAGACAGCACCTTGTTTGGCACTGGCTATCTTGGATTCACCTTTAATAATAAAAATGGAAGTGTTGTCTTAAGCAAAAATGGTAAAATCGTTCAACTTTTAGAATATGAAAATTTGGCAAACGGCTATGCCTTAACCAGAATTGAAGATTTTTATGTTCATCAATGCATAGTTTCAATGGGTGAGTCTAATGATGCTTCTGGAATTGAAAAATTTCAGAATCAATATTTAAAAGCTAGAGAAGGATTGATCATTAACGAAGCAATGAATCGTAACAATGAATATCTGGCTCAAAATGGGTATCAATTTTACGATTGGATTGAACTCTATAATAATTCAGATAGTGAAATATTACTTAGTGACTACTATTTAAGTACTAACAGCAATTCTTTACAGGATTATCGTTTACCGGAAGTAATATTAAAACCTGATGAATATTACATTATCATGTGCAGTGGTGAAACATCATTAACCAATAGCAAATATTATCACAGCAATTTTAAATTATCAGATGTTGAAGGAATCTTCTTATCAAAGGGCAATACATTGATTGACTCAATGTTTATTACTGAAGTTCCTTATGGATATAGTTATGGCAGATATGAAACAGTAGGCTATCACTATTTGGACAGTCCAACTCCAGGAAAAGTTAATGGAAGTGGAGTAAGATCAATATGTCTTTCACCCATCGTATTAACACAAGCGGGCATCTATAATGATGTGTCTACTATAGAAGTTTCCTTAAATGGAAATGGAACGATTTTTTATACAACTGATGGCAGTGAACCTACTGCTTCCAGCAGGATGTATAATGAACCGATTGATTTAAATAAAACGACAGTATTGAAGTTTAAAGCTTTCAATACTGGACAATTACCATCCAGTACAGTTACTTCAAGTTACATTATCAACGAAAATCATAGTCTTCCAGTGATGGTTGTTTCAATGAATGAGTATGATTTTGATTATTTAAACTATAATAGCTATGTGATTGATCTGCAATTGCAGTGTTATGTTGAATTTTATGAGGCAGGTTTAAGTTTCTCATTACCTTGTTCAATTGCCTGTTTTGGTGGTAATAATAGAGGTCAGCCCAAAAAAAGCTATGCTTTGAGATTTGACAGTGAGTTTGGATCAACAGAGTTGAACTATGATTTGTTTGATAATAGAGAAAGTGTAGTATTTGATTCCATAGTTTTAAGGACCGGTTCAAATGACTGGGCCAGGACAATTTTCAGAGATATCTTATCTACCAGTATCATGGATGAGTATCTGGATGTTCAGGCCTATAAACCGTGTGTTCTATATATCAATGGTCATTATTGGGGCATCTACAATATCAGAGAAAAAGTTAATGCCAAGTTTATTGCAGGTCATTACAATGTCGACCCTGATACAGTAAGTATTGTTAATGTAGACTTTAGTCAAAAAGCAGGGACAGAAAATATTTACTATTTATTTAACTGGGTTAACAATAATGATTTAGCGATTAAAGAAAATTACGATTACATCTGTTCAAAGATTGATATTGTAAACTTTGCAGATTTCTGGATTGCTCAGATGTTCTGTGTTAATCCTGATGTTCATAATGTTCGTTACTTCTGTTCACCTGATATAGATGGTGGAAAGTGGAAATACATATACTATGATATGGATCATGGCTTTAGATTTCCGACAGAAAACTATTATTACTTATACCTGTGCAATCCAGAAGGGATGACAGGATGGATTGGCAATACCTATAACAACGCCTTACCAAGACAATTGTTCAGAAACAGTGAATTTAGAAAATTGTGGTTTGAAAGATTGGCGTATCATTTAAACAATTCGCTAAGCAAAGAAAACCTGACTGCAAATTTTGAATTGCTGAAATCTCTATACAAGGATGATATAGCCAGAGACAGAGACAGATGGAAGAATTATCCAGATAGTGTTGTTGGAATATATCCAAGTATGAGTTTATATAACTCTCAGCTTAAAATCATTGAAAACTTCATTGCCACTAGAGGGAAAATTGTCTTAAACCAAACAAAAAATTACTTCTCACTATCAGAACAACAAATGAAAGAGATATTTGGTGACCTATGGTAGAATATCGTTATGAATTGAAATATGTTATTTCCAAACCAATAGCGGAAATGCTTAAAAAACAACTGTCAGTAGTAATGGAGCTAGACCCGCATTCAAAAAGTGAGAAGTATTCCTATGATGTCAGATCTTTGTATTTCGATGATGCCTACTCGACGTCGTTAGATGAGAAAAGAGACGGTGTTCAGTTTCGAAGTAAATATCGAATAAGGATTTACAATAATTCAAGCGAACATATCAAGCTTGAATGTAAACATAAAGATATTGATATGACCTATAAAGAAGATGTTACCTTGTCTTTAAAGGCAGCCTTGGCAATTTGTGAAGGAAGATATTACCAGATTTTAACTAACAACAACTTTTTAAAGAAATTTTTAGCCAATGCGCAAATAAGGCAGCTAAGACCTTCAGTCATTGTTGATTATCGAAGGACAGCGTTTACCCATCCGGTAAGCAAAACCAGAATTACCTTCGATGAGTATATTAGAAGTGGCAGATATGATTGTGACCTGTTTGAAAAAAATATTGAGACGGTACCAATCACAAAACCTGATGAAATAGTATTGGAAGTGAAGTGTAATGATTTTATTCCCGCTCACATAACAGCTATACTTAATTCGGTTCCTAAATTAAGACAGGCAATATCAAAATTTGCCTATTGTCGAACAGCGAAGTAAAAGGAGATTAAATTATGAGTATTCTTGATGCGATAAAAAAAGGTGTATTAGAACAGTTTAACAGCAGTGTAACTGTTGAAATGATTCTGGTTTCTCTGGCAGTTGCCTTTGTCATTTCATTGTTTATTGTCTTTATTTATAAAAAGACTTTTTCAGGAGTTGTTTATAATAAATCAACAGTCTTGACAATAGTGATAATTTCTATGGTTACAGCGATGGTAATCAGAACAATCAACTCAAACCTGTCTTTGTCTTTAGGTATGGTTGGGGCACTATCTATTGTTCGTTTTAGAACAGCCATTAAAGAACCTGTTGATACGGCTTTCCTGTTTTGGGCTATAACTGCTGGTATCATGTCAGGAGCAGGATTATATGTTATTTCCATAGTTGGTTCGCTGGCTTTAGGTCTTCTTTATTACATATTGTATTTGGCAGATGTCAAAGCGAAGTCACAATATCTGCTGGTTGTAGCATATAGAGAAGAAGCAGCTTTGGAAGTTGAAAATATAATTAAATCTATTAATAAGAAGAAATTAAAAAGCAAATCTTTAAGTGACAAAGGATTAATGGAACTTACCTATGAAGTCGAATATAATCCTACAATTGATGATACAATGAGACAACTTCAAAAGATTGAAGGAGTCAGAAACGTTAATCTGGTAACATATACTAATGAATATGGATTATAAAAGCTGTCGATTGACAGCTTTTTTTGTATTGATTTTAATTGACTAAATTAATTGGTTTACCATTTAAATAGCCATTCAGATTATCTTTAACAATAATCGCTCTTTTTTCTAAAGCTTCTAAACTGTTGAACCCTATATGAGGAGTAGTCAAACAGTTTTTGCAGTTTAATAATGGATGACTGATATCTATTGGAGGTTCCATTTCAAAGACATCAATTCCCGCTGCTTTGATATCTTCATTATCTAAAGCATTGGCTAAATCATAACTATTGACTATTGGTCCTCTGGCAGTATTTATCAGTACGGCATTTTTCTTCATTAAAGCTATTTTGTCTTTGTCAATTAGATTTATAGTATCTTCATTTTGAGTCAGATGAATAGAGATAATATCGCAGGTTTTCAGCAGTTCATCCAATTCTAAGAATTTAAAGCTATTGTTGCGACTGTTTTTGGAATAGTAATAAACATCACAATCAAAAACCTTGGCTATTTCAGCAACCTTGGTTCCAATTGCTCCCAGTCCGATAATTCCAAATTTTTTATGGGCTATTTCATTTGATGATAAAGACGATTTGGCTTGGTTTCTGATTGAAAGATTGTGTTCATTGATATGACGATAGATATTGATGATAAGACCAAAAACCAACTCAGCAACAGCATTGGTTGAATAGCCAGCACAATTGGAAACAATAATATCATTCTTATTACAGTAGTCCATATCAATATGGTTATAGCCGGTAAAGGCTACACAGATGTATTTCAATTTACTGCATTTTTCTAATACTTTTTTAGTCAGTTTAATATTGGTTAAAACAATAATATCAGCATCTTGACATCTTTTAATGAGAGTTTCTTCGTCTTCTTTTCGATCTAAGTAAAATTCTACATGATGGTTTTGGGAAATTTCTGCAAGAAGAGTTTCTAATTTTTCTTGTTTAATACCTAGGGGTTCGATAATTGAAATATACATAATCAGTCCTCCTTTTCCATTCTAACAAAAAAATGCACCGAATGTGCATTTCAGACTGTTGACAAACGACAATTTGAAAAAGAATTGTCGTTTTTT
>CAYUXW010000019.1:0-33553 GCA_964449115.1 uncultured Erysipelotrichaceae bacterium
ACAATTCTGTTTTTAATTTCTACATTTCCTATTTTCCAAGGAGTAAACAAGGCATTATATTTTTCTTCCATCTTAACCCTCCACTTCGACAATACCATCTTCTTTAATGGTTATTGTCATTCCATCTTTTACATAATTTAAAAATTCATCTCCCAACTGATCAACTACCGGCATACTTACATCATCAATCCAGACTTCCGCCAGCACCGCTCCAGCACACGCCAGTGAGTCAATGGTGTTGGCAAATAGCATACAGGCTGGATTTCTCTTCATTGCACAGGCACAGTAAAGTACCAGTCCTCCAGTAGTAGAACCAATTGTCTGTGGTAAACATAATGCTTTCCCCGCAATTGGTTTACCATATAATTCAGGATTATTCTGGTCAGTTACTTTAGCTGTCTTATCACCAAACTGCAGTGATTTCTGTAAAGAAGCCAAAGTATTAAAACCAGCTTTTGTTACAACAGCTTCCGCCGTAACTGTTCCTGGAGTTACTACTCTTCCTTTAAATTGTTTCATAACTAGTTACCTCCTTTGGTGATTTGTACCAGAATTTCATCATCAGTATAATATCTGGCACTAGTATAGGTGCGAAGCTTATTACTTGATGTAATTACTGGTGTTTTGCCAACAGTAGGATTGTTCATATACATCAGTGGGCAAATATAAGATAAGATGATTCCCGTCTTGGCAAAACGAGAATAATGTTCAGTTTTCTTAAATTCCTTAATTACTGCTGGAGCAGCTGTAAAGACAGTCGGAATAACTACCTTGCTGTTTCCATATTCTTTTAAGGCTTTTTCAACTTTGTCTGTCCAGTCTTTTAACTGTTGCAAAGACATATGAGGACAGCCCATAAAACATAATTTAGGTTTCGCATTAATATCTTTCCAAATTATCGGATAACTATCATATATTCTCTGTATTTCCTTATCATCAATAACATATTCCTTGGCACCTTCTAAAATCAGTTCTCTGCCTGATTCTTTTGCTTCGGGTGTCAGATTGTCAATATGATATAGTCCTACAGCCCCATTAGAAGCAGTAGCAGCACCAAAATCTTTCAGATATGTACATGCCTCTTCTGTTAACTCTGTTCCCAGCCACTTATCTAAACCGATTACATAAGGAACATCTTCCATAACCTTCATCCCAATAGCACTACCTAAAAGTTGTGCTTCTGGTTTTTTAGTTGTTTCAACTTTGATAATCCATTTGGCCTTTCTTCCTTCATCAGTCAACAAGCCGAAATAAGGAACATAGCCTACAATTGAACCCATCAGATCCATAATTCCTGAGTTTCTGTTACATCTTGCTCCTAGCACAGAGTTAGCGTAAACAACAGCACTTGATTCAGACCAAGATAAAATTTCCCCCTTATTAGGTTTGTTTCCTACCTGATCCATATAGCAGGTACAGGTAAAAGCATCTTTATCCATCAAGCCTAATTTCTGTAATTGGCCTTCATAGAAATCCTGTTTGTTATACATGAATTTATTGAAGACCAGCCTTTGAATAAAGTTGGCAGGAACATTTTTATCTACTGGCCTAGGGTCGCAGCTGAAAGTCTGAAGTGAAACAGCATCCGCCTCAATCAATTTATCCATCAACTGATATACTGGATCTAGAACACCCAAACCAAAAGAGGTTACAAGATGGTTGTGCTTGCTGGTAACCTCTACCATTTTTTTAGCATCAAAAGCTTTCCCGTACATAACAAGAGTTTTCATGACTTTTGCCATGGTTTCCCCTTTACTACCATCGAGAATAGCTTGTTGCTCTTTGGTTAAAATCATATTATTATCTCCTTTTCTTATTTAAATTATTGCCCTGTTTTTTTGTTCTATCTAATATAATATTAACAAAAAAACAGCTGAAAAAGAAACTTTTTGCCCTCCTTGTGAATAAAGTAATAATAAGCACAAGAAAGGAGAACTTCTCGTTCTCCTTGTTTTTTATGTGTTATATACACCTTTTAATATTAAATTATCTTTTTCTTTTTACCGTAAACAGCTGTCAGAAGAACACCTAATCCACTTATCAACATTATCTTTGTCCAAATTTCAAGATTATTGTCACCAGTTGGTGGGACAGGTGCTAAAGTGTATAGAGCTGTAATGGTTGTATCTTCTGTGATGTTGGTGCCATCGTGATCCCATTCTCCATTATAGCCAGCTTTTGCTGGAACAGCAGGAGGATTTGCAACAGCTTCGCCATTTTGAACTCCAAACACAGCCACCGTAGTTCCTTCAGCTACATATTTTACTTCAAATACTGTAATTGTATAATCTATTTTGACCAAGCCATCAGCATTTGGTGGCAGAGTTACTCCATATCCTTCATTATTTAGTTGCTGTCTATATTGTGCACTTAAAGTAATTGAAGGATTATTTAATGGGTTAATATTGACAATAGTAGCTGTTCCATTAAGTTGAATTGTAGTTGCATTATTTAAATAAACTTTTGCATTATCAGAGCTAGAAGTAATACAAGCAACAGCCAGTGGTTCCTTATCCGCTTGTGTTGTTGCACTTATTACTCCACCATAAACTATAACCGTTGCATTATCAGCATTGATATCAATAACTCCAAAATCGGTTCCACTTAATGTTCGTTCGCAAACGGCAGTTAAGTTGGTGTTTGTAAATTGTGCTCCACATCCCTTAGACCATAAAGCAATAGCTGTTATGCCTGACAATTCACTGTCTTCAGCATAAACTTTTGATCCTTCAGCACCAGAGCCAACAACATATATTGCACAACCATTATCAACAGAAACAGTGACTTTATAAAGTTTTAATAAAGCCATTTTATTTTCAACAGCAATTCCATAATAGCCTGTTTTACCAATTATTTTATAATTATTTATCTTGACTTCATCAGTAGTATCGATGACTATTGCTTTATCAGCAAGTGAAGTTAAAGTATATCCGTTACCATAAATGGTCACTTCTCCATCAATAAGAATTGAACTAAACTCGTCAATTTCAATGTCGCGCAATACATTTACAACCTTAGCTGTGCCAACAGCATCATTAATAGCAGCCTGAAGTGAATAAAAATATTCGTAGTTGCTAGCTGATACACCAGACACTGCAACAGGATAAACAACATTCCCCTCAACAATAGTTCCATCAAAATTCACTTTGCCTGTTGCTGAAGCATTTATTACTGCATTAGATAGAGTGGTACCATCTTCCTTATAGGCTTTAACACTGCCTGCCGTAACATTTACAATGGTTCCGTTTGTATGATAGTAATCGTTATAGCCATTAAGAATTATCGCTGCAAAGTCCTCTGTAGCAGAATCATCCACACTTGTAATACTTGAAGCATTAACATTTATGTTCATGTATTCTCCAAATATGTACATTCCATAATTACCTTCTAATTTGCTGTTAGTAATATTAACAGTGCCATATGCTGCATTAGCATTTAAAAATAATGCCCTGTCAGGGACGCCTGGACCAGCTCCTCCTGAAACTTCTACATTTTCAAGAGTCAAATTACATTTTGTAGTTACAACAATACCATTATCAGCATCCTTGGCATAAATTTTTAAATTTTTCAATGTAACATTACGATTGGCGGCTTGAACAAAAACCGCAGAGTCATAAACACCACCATTATAGGTAATAGTAAAATTATTCCCATCAATTACAATAGACCTGTTTACTATACTTACATTATTAGCTGCTTCAAGAGTGATGTCAGCTAAAAGATAAACTGTATCACCATTTGCTTCAGCAGCATCAATAGCTGCTTGTAATGTGGTATATTCTAGCCCTGATGATTCTACCTTTGCTACATTAGCTGCACGTACTGTAGTTGGAAAGTAACATATCAATAATGCTAAACATACTACAATTTTTAAAATAAATTTCCTCATTTCCCTTTCTCCTCACTGATTTGTTTTATCAATATTATTATCATATGTGCTTTAGGTTTTTATAGTTTCCATTACACATCTTCTCATTGCTATGCTTTAGATAATGATGGTACTATTAAAAGGTTGTTATCAACATGTACACAACAATGGACAATATAGAGCCAGTATGTTCTAACTCTATCAGACTTTCATAGACCTTGAATTCTATTATAAAACTACATTTATATTCATAGTAATTATAGCACCATAAATTTTATTCTTTCAATACTTTTTTTATAATTTTATCGTTTTTTATTTAAAATATTTAATTTTCACTCCAATATAACACATTAAGCAAAATAAAGGAGAATAATATGTTCTCCTTTATTTATGAAATGCAATATATAAATTTATTTTATTTTTTCTTTTTATAAACAGTTGTTGTTAGAATAAGCAATATGATTATAAATAATACTGCAAGCAATAACAGCATCTTCAGATTTAAAAACTCTTTTGTGTATACAGCATTAATAGTAGTGTCTGCTGTAATATTTGTACCATCATGATCCCACTGTCCTTTATAGCCATCCTTTTTTGGAACAACAGGAACATCTTTTACACTGTCACCATCCTGAACCTTGATTACACAACACTCCTTACCATCAATCATATAAGTTACAGTGTTAACTCTTTTTGAATAATCAATCTCAATCATTCCCTTGTCATCTGGCTTGGTTACCGCAAAACCCTCATCATTTAGTTTTTGCTTATACTCTTCACGTACTTTTATAATGTGTTGACTATTAGAATCAAAGCCAATAATTTCAGCCGTTCCTTCAGCGATAATTTCAGTATCCAGATAAACATCCATGTTTTCAGCATTATTTCCAGGCACATGAATAACGCAGGCCAGTGGCTTGTCTTCAGATGATATTACATTAATCGATCCATCAAAGACTTTAACCTTGACATCATTAACATATATCAATATGGCTCCTGAATAATGTTTAGAAGCATCCGGCTCTGGATTATTATTGATACTGGTTAATTTAGTGTTGTTAATCTCAACTTCTGTTTTTGCTCCGTAGACAGCAAGGGCATAACAACCTGTCAA
The DNA here is from genome assembly GCA_964449115.1 of uncultured Erysipelotrichaceae bacterium. GTDB lineage: Bacteria > Bacillota_I > Bacilli_A > Erysipelotrichales > Erysipelotrichaceae > UBA1783. The sequence continues at coordinate 4,983 of CAYUXW010000019.1, forward strand.
GTCACAATCTCTGATAAAAAGTTTTGATGATTCAGCACCCCAGTTAACATCAACAGCAATATGACGTTGACCAGAGATAGTTACATTATTAAGCTTTAATGTAACAGGTTGATAATCAATGATTAATCCATAAACACAATCTAAAATTCCGATAATATTATAATTCTCTATAATAACTTCATCATCTGTTTTAATGCTGATTATTTCATGACTGGATGAAGTCAGTATCAATCCATTACCATTGATTTTAATCTTTCCATTAATTACAATTCTAGTTTTTTCAGTTATATTCCTGATAATTTCTACTGGTTTGTTCTTTTTAATTCCATAATTGATAGCTTCCTGAAGTTTGAAAAATAAAGCACTATCTTCAACAGTTCCTACAAAGGCAACAATTTCCTTTATTTCACCTCTAATCTCAGTCTGTTCATCAACATTTATCTTGGCAGTTAACGTTCCATTTAATATGGCAACAGTTGGATTATTGTCTTTATCTGATGCAACAATCTTACTTTTAGTAATGTTAATTATCGTATTTTCAGCATTATACGCATCACCTCTATTTAAGACAATTGCTGCAACATTTTCTTCAGAAGAATGACTATAGATTTTTGTATCATTAATATTTATTGTCATATTCTGACCCCATACATTTATTCCATAACGACCAGTCAAATCACAATTATCAATATTAACAGTTGCATTACTGCTATCTAAAGTTAAAAACAGTGGGTAAATAGGAATTTCACTGCCATAACCCCTGATAATTACATTATCGAGAGTTAATTGACCTTTTTCAGCTTCATAGCTGATACCTCTTTCAGCTTTTTTAGCAATAATTCTCATATTCTTAAGTGTAATGCTGGATTCTTTTGCTTCAGAATTCAGAATTATTAATGCTGAATAAGAGCCAGTGTAATTAATTTCACAGTTGTTTCCTTCGATTGTAATAGCCTTTTCAATTGAGATAGGCGAATCAATGTCGCTATCAGCTAACAGGTTGATGGTATCTCCACTTTTCGCTGCATCTACTGCCTGCTGTATTGTGGCATATTCAACTCCGTTAACTTCTGCTACATTATAGGCATAAACTGCAGTAGGAAAAAAACTAACTAAAATTATCAGACATACAGAAATGCTAAAAATGAATTTTTTCATACTTTTGCCCCCCTTATAAATTATTTCTTACAATTTAATAATACATATCTGCAAGACATTTTCGTTCCTTTGATGACTTGTTATGATTATGAGATTTATATAATTGATAATATAAACCTTTACACAACAACAAACAAGTTCAGGTTATGAACCCCTAAATTAACTAAACGCTTTTAAATTATTACAATTTTAATAAATTCCTATCTATAATAATTATATCATCCAATATTTATAGCTATCAATAACTATAGTATTAAAACTATATGTTACATATTTATTTAGAAATTAAAAAATGGAGGCAAATATCTGCCTCCAAATTTCATTTACTGTTTAATATATTCTTATTCCTTTGGTGTTGTTTTTGAAGCGATGTATTCATCAACAATCCAGGTTAAGGTATCAAAGTCAACATCACCGGTATCAAGAATTAAAGTATTGAATTCTTTAACATTGAAATCCTTATCTAAAGCTTTTTGAGTTTTATCATAAAGTGAAGTCATCTGATAATAACCGAAAGCATATGGTGTAAACATACTTGGATCACCAATTAAAGTATCGTAGATATTTTCCGCTAAAGAGTAAGCATAGCTTTCACCGAAGAATTCGGTTAAATAATTAGCTACATCATCAACCTGATGTCCATAGTAGTTAATCAGCATATCACAATAAGCCTGTAGATAATAGTTAAATCTCAAATACAGAATTTCAAGCTCAGCAATATCCTTGCTCTTTTCATAATATCTATAGCCATATTCTTCTGAATACATTGCCCAACCTTCAGAATAACCGATAAATCCAACATTGTATCTGATTTTCTGAGAAGGATGGTGTGTAAAGTAATAGGTATGTTGATATAAATGTCCTGGATAAGCTTCGTGTGCTAAAGTGATAGCCATATCATCTGGTGAATCCTTGCTGAAATTTTCATTTACTTTAATGACATTATTTGAAAGATTATCATATGCTGCTATCAAATAGTAAGCTGCAATATTGTCACTTGTTACTGTAGGGTCCAGATAATTAACTGAATATTCAACATCTGGAATAACTGGGAAGTCATTTTTCATCTGATTCTTTACAAATTCAATCATTTCATAAGGATCTTTATAACCATAGTGGTTTGCTCCACTTGCCCACTTGTTGTAATCGTTATAACTCATCTTGTTAGATACTGCAGTAATCTTTTTAACAACATTTTTAATTGCACTTCTCATTGTAGCCGCCCACTTATCAACAGTTCTGTCAGTTGAAGATACTCCACCCAGAAAGATTACTTCATAATAAGCTGTTCCACCTTCATAGTAAAACAAACCATCAGGATTAGTACATTTACCATATAGACCTTGATAGAAATCAATTATTTTCTGATAAGCAGGAATCAGGGTATTGATCACCGCATCCGAGAGCTGCTGTTTAAGTTCTTCTTCATTAGCTAGCTCAAGCTTTTCAATAGAAGCATTGTAAGCCTTGATAACTTCATTATCTTCAACACGTGAAATAAATCTTTCACAAGAATCAATAATCTTATCGATTACCGCATCCTTTTGAACAATACCTTCTTCAGCCTGTTCTCTAGTATAGTCAATACATAAATCAATATATCTTTCAGAATCCAAAACTAAAGTAATCAAATCCTTAGCATCTTGTTCACTTCTAAGTTCAAACTCCGTAAAGTTAGTAATCAGGTTGTTGTTGACACCTCTATTAGGGGTAAAGACAAAACCATAATCATATTCGGAATCTAAATATGACTGCATTTTATTATAATAGGCAATTAAAGCCTTATAGGTAATCAGTTGTGTTCTATTTAAATTACTGATGTCATAGTTTTTCAAAACTTCCAATCTTTCAAGGTAACCATCATAATCATCCTCAATTTCAATTTCTCCCAAAGTGACTTCAACATCGGTAATTCCAAATTTTTCTGGATCGACAAGGCCAAAATGAAGACTCAGATAATCTTCACTCATATCTTCAATGAACCATTCATCAATTATTTGTTGGAAGGTTTCATCAAGTGGATCTTCTTGAACCACTACTTCAGGTTTTTTACATCCGAACAAAGATAAGACCATTAATATTACTAGCAATAATTGTAAAATCTTTTTCATATACTTAACCCTCTCCTTTAAGTTAACATATTTATTTTAAGTTATAAATTAAAAACTAACAAGCAAAACCACTACGATATGATTTCAAAGCCCTTAAATCTGCTTCCCTGATATGTCAGAAAACCATAATCTTTTTCCACCAACAAACCATATTCTTTGCCATAAACATGAAACTCTTTTCTTTCACCACTCTCCAATTCGAAAGTTATATAGTGGCTTGTACTTGTTGAAGTGTGGTGGTGATGATTAGTTCCAGTTGTGTGATTGTGCGTCGATACATTTATTCTTTTAGCTGTTACTGTCGCTAATACTCTTAAGATTGGTGAAGCATCATCTTTGATTTTTTGACTTATTAAAGTATAGGCAGTAAATATGAACACACCTAAAACAAGTAGTGGTACAAGCGCAAACATAAACTCAAACATAATAGTCTTCTCCTTTAATCAGCTGAACTGGCACTGGCGCTGCTACCTTCCATCTGCAGGCAGGCATCTATTGTTAAGCAGACCAATAATACTTCTAAACTGTTAATTTCATCAACTACATCAATGGTATAATGATCACCCCAACTGAGCCATTCTTTTTTTATCGTTGCGATAGTTTCTCCATTTTGAGTTATTGTGTAATTATGAGCCCAAAAGTCACCTTCACATTCCCAGTTTAATCCTTCAACATAATAGCTGGGACGAAAGAAGGTAAACTTTTTTTGTATTTCTCCTATTTGTACATTATCAACATAAAAGTAAAATCTTGGCAGAAAAGAGAAAAACTCCTGTTTTATAAAACCGACATCTTGATTGTCAGCATCACAGATGCGTAACTGCTTAGTCCAAGAAAATAACTTTCCATAAACATAATACAAAGGCTCCTTGTTTTCCCCATAAACGGTAAATTCATCAGCAAGTCTGAATATTTTTTGTTGAACATACATTTTCATAAACATAACCCTCCTGTTTACATCTTCAGTATAACACTAATCAAGCCTATTCGATTAAAGTGGTTTTGTATGCTTGACATAGCATTTTTATATATCTTTCAAAAAGAAGGTATCAAAATACCTTCTCTTTAAAATTTGTTTTAAGGCCTTTCTTTTTTGCTTTTCCAGTATTCTCTGGTAACATTGCAGTCCTTATTGATTTGCTGTACCAAAGCTTCTGCTCCAGCAAACTTCTGAGGTTCTCTTATTTTATAAAACAATTGAATTGTAATTTCACAGCCATAAATGTTTTTGTCAAAATCAAGAATATGGACTTCAAAGGATATATCTCTACTATCATCAAAGGTTGGACGTTCTCCAATATGGGTAACACCAGATAGAATCTGACCATCAAGAAAAATCCTTGATACATATACCCCTGGAGTTGGTAAATTTTCTTTGTTTTTGATTTTTAAATTTGCGGTTGGAACTCCGATTTTTTTCCCCACACCACGACCTGCAATCACAGTTCCCTTAGTTTCAAAAACAGGAGCCTGATCAATTCTTCCTTCCATAAATTCTCCTTAACCAAATAATAATTCCAAAGACTATATTAGTTCAGATGACTTCATCAGATTTACTGATAAAAATCACTGCACTTTCAGTATAACACCAATTTTCTTTATTTATAATTATTATATTAGTTAATGTCTCCACTAATAAAAACCAATACCTGTCATGGTACTGGTCTTTATCGTTGTTTTAAATTAATTTAAATTAAAACAATCCAATGAAGGCTAATAAGTTAGCTAGTAAAGCAACAATTATTGTAGCTATTGGTCCAACAGCTAAAGTTGTGATTGGATTTTTGAAATATCTGTTTGCACAATATAGAGAAGCAACAACAAGATAACCTAAATTACCAATCATATTTCCAGCAGCAATCATAGAACCAGCCAATTAAGCAACTTCTAACAATGCTGTCATAGCATCTCGCATAGAATCAGCTGATTTCTTTATGCCAGGGAATTTGTCAAACAATTTTGCGACCACAACCAAGCTCAATGCTTCTGCAGACATGACTACTGCACCCAAAATAGCAGCTATTATCGCATTAGGTGCCAGCAAACCAACAGTAGCGGTAAAACCAAAACCATCAGTAACAAATGTTCCTGTTGTCAAACTAGTCAATCCTTTTAAAGGGACAAAGCTCAACGCACGGGCGATAGTTGTAGCAATCGCATTTGGTATATCACCTTCAGCAACCTGTCCTAATGAAGTAGGGCCTTCCATCAGTAAACCAATGTTACAAGCCAAGCCATAAATAGCTCCCATAATTGCAATCCAGATAATATTTTTCCTAATGTTGACAATACGATCTGAGAAAAGAGAAGCCAAATCTGTCTGCTCTTCACTTTTATCTGTTACCGCAAAGATTATCAACATTAAAATACCTGAAAACATTGTTACGGCATCTTCGTAGCCAAGACCAAATTTAATGAATACCTGTCTAGAGACAATAACTACAACTGCTGAGATTAAGCCTTTAATCCAACCATAGTCCTTAAAGATTGCTACAATTGGAAAAGCAATGAAAGCATAGGTGATAGGACTGGAGATACTCATCCAAGCGCTAAATACATTTACTGGAAGTGCCTGGAAGAAAGCATTTAAGCCTTCTAAGCCAGCTAACAGGCCTACACCGTAAATCCCACCAGCTAAAAACGCACCAGCAGCGCCCAACAGACTTTCTTTGTCACGATACCAATCATCACCAGTTTTTGCTGGAAAGATTGCTCCAATAATATCCGTTCCTAACCAAAGTGAGTGAACCAGTATTATTGAGTAAAGTAATGAATAAGGTAAACCAAAACCGATAACCAATCCAAAACTCAGGCCAAATGTTGTGGTAGCAAATTCAACACGTGACATACGTCCTTCACGATATTCCGGAACAATTGGACGTACAGCATCGTTAAATACAGCGATACCACGGTTAGCAAGTAAAGCACCCAGTGCACCTGCCAGGAAGATAACAATATAGCGCATAAACTCTCCTTTCTACATAAATAATTTTCAACGCCGCTCATTATAGTTAATAAATATATTAAGTTTCTGTCAGCGTTTTCTTTAAAACAAAAAAAGAGATCTTCTTTAGAATTGCAACCGCAACAATTCCAATTTTTATTATAAGAAATACGCCAACACTTAATATACAAAATTTCGTATATTCTATCTACCTTTATATTATCCAATGTTTAAATAGATGTCAATTGTTAATTTTAATAATTTATTACTTGTTTTTCAAATTAAAAGAGATGCCTTAACATCTCTATTTTTCATATTTATATGTTGGAACCATCTGACTGACAATTTCTTTCATCTGATCAGTTTCCTGATAAGCTAAATCTTTAAGTTCCAACAGTTGTTCAAAGAATTTCTGATAATCCATTTCAATCGGTTTGCCAATATGAATTAGATGATTAGGCGTTTCCTGCAAACCTTCTTCATCCATCAGCAGTTCCTCATATAGTTTTTCTCCAGGTCTTAAACCTGTAATGACTATACGAATGTCTCTGTCTGGTTCATAGCCTGACAGACGGATGAGTTTTTTGGCCATATCTAAAATCTTTACCGGTTTACCCATATCAAAGATAAATATTTCTCCTCCCTTTGCATAGTATCCTGCCTGTAAGACAAGTGATACCGCCTCAGGAATAGTCATAAAGTATCTGATAATATCTGGATCAGTTACAGTAACTGGTCCTCCTTGAGCTATCTGATGTTTAAATAGATTAACCACCGAACCACTTGAACCTAAGACGTTGCCAAATCTTACAGCCACAAATTCTGTCTTGGTTGATTTTTCAGCAAATGCCTGAATAATCATCTCACAGATTCTTTTGGTTGCTCCCATAATATTGGTAGGATTTACCGCTTTATCGGTAGAAATCAGAACCATCTTTTCAACTTCATATTTATAACAGGCCTGAGCAACATTATAGGTACCAAAGACATTGTTTTTAACTGCTTCATTTGGAGCATCTTCCATCAGTGGAACATGTTTATGTGCTGCAGCATGATAAACAATATCTGGTTTATGCTGCTTAAAGACATTGTCAATTTTTCCTTCATCTCTAACTGAAGCAATCATCGCATGCAAATCCAAACTTGGATAATCCTTCTTTAATTCCAATTGAATTTCATAGGTATTGTTTTCATAAATATCTAAGATGATTAACTTTTTAGGCTTATTTTTAGCTATCTGACGACACAGTTCAGAACCAATAGAGCCTCCTCCGCCAGTTACCAGAATGGTCTTATCATTGATATAATCCATTATTTCATCCATATTTACTTCTATCGGTTCTCTTTCCAGCAAGTCTTCGATTTCTACTTCTTTTAAATCCGATAGTTTAATTTCACCATTAACCAGTTGGAAAATGCCTGGTAAAACTTCAGTATGTTTTTTGGTTTCATTACAGATGTTCAATATTTCCGTTATCTGTTCTCTGGTAGCGCTTGGAATAGCAACAAATATTTCATCAACATCAAACTTTTCAACTGCTTCCTTAATGCGATTTCTGCCGCCATAGATAATTACGTTGTGTAGTAGTGAACCCTTTTTATTTGGATTATCATCAATAAAGCAGACAACTTTCTTATTGATTTCTTTTGAGGTAATTATTTCCCTGGCAATCTTTTCTCCAGCATCGCCTGCTCCAACAATCATTACATGACTGGTATTTTCATTAACTCTTTTTTTGGTCATTAAGTCGGTCACAAAATAACGATAAATAAATCTGTAGCCGCCTACCAGCATTGTCAGAAGCATAAAGAAAATAAAGTAGCAGCTTATTGGCATAGAATTGAAAGTTAGTTCACAGATAACAATATTTACTATCGAAGCTAATAATGTGCCAACGACAATATTGGTCAATTCCTGAACTGAAGCATACGCCCATAAAGAATGATAAAAACTCTTATAATAAAAAATAGCAACATCAAACAAGACAAGCAAAATACCTACTTTGTATAGACGCTCAATATAAATTGGATTAATATCTCCATTGTGTCTTAAAAGCAGGGCACCATACATTGATAAAAGCACAGTAAAAGCATCTAGAGCCATCAGTCCTATTTTTTTAAGGATAATGGTTTTGGTATTATATGATTCTCTATTCATAAAATCACCCTTTTCAATCTTTTATCGACAACTTTAATTCTATCACAAATCAACAGTTGTGAAAACAGTAAATAAAGGACTATGTTTACTCACAGTCCATTTTTTCATTAACTACCTGTTCTATCAGCTCAGCAGCTACTTCCATCATTTTTTGACATCTGATTACTGGAGTGTGGTGCAACTCTCTTAGTCTTTCACACTCTGTAGCTGATAGTTGCTTTCTAAACAATTCCACAAATTTAGAAACTTTCTTCTTCAGCAAAGGTGAATTATGGGCACCATTTTCCACATACAGAAGCGATAGAATAGCTACTGCCGCAGTTACTGCTCCGCAGGTGCAATTACCATACATGCCACCGGAAAAGCCACTAAATGCTCTAAAACAGTCCTCATCCATGTTTAAATTAAAGTATTCATTACCTGCTTTAATCATTGATTCAGAACAAGAAAGATCATTTTCTTTACGATAATAATCTAAAACCAGATCTTTAAACATATTGTTTCAACATTTCCTTTCCATCTTCTAAATAAATATAAATTGTAAATGGATTATCCGACATAGCCTGTCTATCATATCCATTTGTATGCTTGCTCCAATAACAGCCAATCTTCAAATCTTCTTTATCAGAAGTATTAACTGTTCTATGTCCAATATAGCCAGCCAACAGATGAACTGACCCTGGAAAAATCTTTTCAACGGTAGTTTCACCATTCTTATCTACCAAAAGTAAGGCTCCCCGTCCTGAAATCCCCTGATAAATTTCACCAAAGTTTTCATCACCATGGAAATGCCCCTGAGTCATATTGCACTGACCATTTACCAGAATTGGATGAATTGTCGTAATCGCATATTGCATATCACAATTATCTTTGGCCACCATATCAACTTCATACATAATTGTATCATCACTGATATTATCATCAGCCAGTTCAAAGAAGTTTTTTAAGTCGGCATATTTTTTTACACTTTTCTTTAACAGTTCACTTTCAACTTTGCCATTAAGCGAAACAGCTGCTGGTTGTTTCATATTTATCATAATCACCCCTTTTAGTGAACCAGAATAGATCCACCGATAAACTCTCTAATAATTGAGTTGTTAACAATTTTTTCATCGTCACTTGCGACATCAAAGAATCTCAAAAATGACAGCATTCTTTGAGCTTCAGCATATTCTTCTTCATCTGGCTGAACTTCATTCAAAAGAGGTTCAGCATATTTTTTAAGCACCGCAAACTCATAGATACAGTTAGAATTGAAAAACACATCTGCCTGATCACTGTAAGGGAAGATGTTTTTCTCTTCTCCGGCTCTGACCTTTGGCCATTCGGCAATTGTCTGTTTGACACTTCTATTTCTAAACTGATAATCTCTGACCATTCTTCTTAACATTCGACAGTCAGTTGTTGGAATACGATTGTGATGATCGATGCTGATTGGTGAAAATGGTGAGATATAAATCTTGAATTTTTCATCAGCACTTATTCCTTCTGTCAACTTCTCATTTAAAGCATGAATTCCTTCAATAATCAAAATATGTCTTTTGTCTATTTTCGTAATCTTGGTGCCAAAAATCTTTACACCATCAGTAAAATCATAATAAGGCAGGTCCGCTTCTTTTCCTTCCAAAAGCTTTCTGACATCACTGATAAACAGTTTTGTATCTACAGCTTTTATACTTTCGTAATCTTTTTGGCCATTTTCATCCAGCGGTGTCTTATCACGATTAACAAAGTAGTCATCAGTTCCCAGACATAGCGTATTTAAGCCATTGACCTTAAGTTGAATGCTCAATCTGTTGGCAAAAGAAGTTTTTCCACTGCTGCTAGGGCCACAGATCAGGACAATTCTTTTCTTGCTTTTTAAGATTTCATCAGCAATATCAGAAATTCTTTTCTCATGTAAAGCTTCCTGCATTAGATATAGTTCTTTTAATCCCTTATTCAAAATCTGCTCATTCAAGTCAGAAACATAATTTGTATTAGTTAATTGTCCCCATCTATTTACCTCAGAAAAGGCTTTATAAAGTACATTCTGTTCTTCAAATTCTGGAATTACCAGTGGATTTCTCTGATGAGGGAATCTCAACAATAGACCATTTTTATAATTTCTTAATTCAAAATATTTTAAATAGCCGGTTGAAGGTACTAAAAAATTATAAAAAATTTCTACTTCATCATCCAAAGAATAGATTTCAACATTATTCAATGAAGGAATACTTTCCAAAAGTCGACACGATTCTTCCTGTCGATGTTTTTTGGCTAAATCAATCGCTTTAGCTCGTGACATATGCTGTTTGATTATCGGTATATCCTTTTTAACCAGTTCATGCATTTTCTTTTCAATCAAACCAAGAGTCTTCTGATCAATATTCCGATTTAAGGTAATAAATAATCCCTTACTTAATGAATTGTTGACATTGACAAAAACTGATTTATCTAACACATCATGAACAGCTTTTATAAACAGCAGAATCAGCGAATTCTGATAGACATACCAGATAGCTGAAGTTCTGATATCTAAAAACTCCACCGTACAATCTCGATGGACGTTATGCAACAAGCCACGATAGGAATTATCCACTTTACAGCCATATATTGGATATGGCATTTTATCTTTAACCAGATTTAAAATTTCCTCAGCCTGCATATCACGAGAAAACTCCATCATTGTTGGTTCCATTTTAGGGCCTTTTATTAATATTTTCATCTAATCACCACCTTTATTATACAATAGTTGGATAGTATTAATAAATAATAAAGCTATTAAGCACTCTGACAGTTATTTTAATTTTTATTTTCAGATAATTATTTTATTTCTATTTTCTAATTTCAATGCCACAATTTTGAAGTTCAGCAATAACATATGGATAGTTATTTTCAACATATTGATCCAGACCATATTTTTCTATTGTCTGATAGATGTAGTAGCTGCCATCGCCCTTTTCATATATTTTTTTATAATGATTATAGATATAGTCAAACAAACTGTATCTGACAACTAAAATGTCATCATCATAAGAAACAGCTTTTAGAAAATTTCTATCAATAACAATCATCTGAGAGATTTCAACCTTTGGATATTTGAACCAGTAATTTGTCTTGACATTGTATTTCTGTAATTTTTCTAGAGATATTGTCAATTTATCTTCAACTTTGATTTCTTGCATATCTAATAAAACAACATCATTTTTTATTTCATATTTAAACAATACATAACCATCAAGTGGTACAAAGTCTTTATATAGAACTTTCAGATAAAGATAAACTTCCTTTTTATCAACATCAATATCAAAACCATATTTTTCAATTACCATATCATATTTTTTGGCTTCTCTATTCAGTGCATCAAATTTCACATATGAAGAAATGAGTTCATCACTTAAATTGAAGATTAAACTTTTCTTTTCAACATCATAATAACAGTCTTCCAGAGGACTCATCTCACTTTCAATAATTCTGGCAAGATATTTATCTTCATGGTCTGTATTTTTAATATGCCAATAACTTAAAAGCAAGAAAACAATTAAAGCCAGAAGAAAAACAATCATCAGAATCTTGATTAAATTTACTAACACCTTAAAAAATTTTTTCATAAGTGTACCTCTGTTAAGGTCATTATAAAGACAAAAAAAACCTTTTTCAAGGTTTTTGTTTGTTCTCTGGTGGAGCGTAGGGGGGTCGAACCCCTGACCTCCTGCGTGCAAGGCAGGCGCTCTCCCAACTAAGCTAACGCCCCGAGAATCTGAATGGTGGGCCTGAATGGAATTGAACCAGCGACCTCACCCTTATCAGGGGTGCGCTCTAACCAACTGAGCTACAGGCCCATTCCTCAACGCTTATATATATTATCATAGCATTTTGGCTATTGCAAGTGCTTTTTCCAAAAATCAGTTGATTTTTTTTAGTAAAATATTAATATAAAGTCATGAAAAGATATTATGTAATTTTTAAAGGGAGAGTACAAAAAGTAGGTTTTAGATACACTCTTTATCGTGAAGCTACAAGATTAAATATCACTGGCTGGGTTAAAAATAGACTTGATGGAACTGTTGAAGCCCAGCTGCAAGGGAAAAAAAGTGATATTCTTTTCTTGATAAATAATCTGCCAAAAAAATCATACTTTATTTTGATAGAGGACTACTTTATGAAAGAAATACCTGTCAATGAACAGGAAACTTCATTTGATGTAAAATGAAAAAAAATGACTTATTCACTTAAGTCATTATTTTTTTCTTTACTAAAGATATCTCCATAATTAGGAGCACATAAATCCAATTGCGAATCAAATATTAAAGTGCCATCAATCTGGATTTTGAATCTAACCAGGTCTTCTTCATCCACTGTATTAAAACGATAACCATCGCTTACCAGATACAGGGTATCGCGATATTGTTTATATTTTCCAGTAACCAGATTAACGACTGAACAGCTGTTTAGATACAATTCAAAAGTACCATCTTCATTTAAAGTCAATGTCGGAGCCTGTCCTGTTAAATAACTGATATCTTCATAAGTGCCACAGATTGTTTTGATGTAAGACTCTTTATCGTCATTTTTAACATTAACAACTACTTCCTTAGTAGTTACATTGTCAAACTGATCAGTCGCTACAACAGTAATTTTATAGCTTCCAACTGTATAGTTATCAATGCTACCCTGATAATGCAGAGACTCACTGACATCATCATCAGTTTCATCATAGGCAGTAGCTACATCTTTCAAAACAAATGAACCACCATATAGAATATCAATCGTATCTTCAATCGTGATAACTGGGCCATCATAATCTCTAACCTTTATAGTATATGATCTCTCAACATTTTTGCGTCCTTGAGAAATATTGTAGACAATTGTATATACTCCAGCTTTAGTCACATCAAGATCAGAAGATACAACAGTAAATACAAGGCCAACTTCTTCGACATCCTTTAGAAAGGTTACAGGATCTTCCGAACTGTTTAACTCTATAATTTCTACAACCTGAGAAACAATAGGGTCAAAATTTTTTGAAGAACATCCTGCCAGTACCAATAATATCGATAATGCTATTACAATTTTTTTACGCATTTAATCAACCTCCATATTTATGTGCAAAATAGTCACATTTATATTATAATACTTTTATATAAATAAGAAAAGTGAGGTTAATATTATGAGGAAAATAATACCTGCTGTAGTAGTCACAGCCGCTGCGGTTGTGGCAGTTGCAACTTACATCAAGAAGAGAATAGATAAGCAAAATAAAGTTAATTTTATTGAGGTTGAAATTAAAACTAAAAAAACTGGCAAAAAAACCTTGGAAAAAATCAGTGACGCTGCCGGAACTATCGTTTCTGCAGGAAAAGAAATCCTTATTGAAACTGTTGATACCGTTGGAGATGTAGTGGAAGCATTTATTGAAGACCCAACAGATTTTGGAGAAATCATTGATGAGATTAAAGAAGGCGTTGATGAAATAAAAGAAATCATCTCTGAAGCAAAACATGGCGATGAAGAAGATGAAGATATTGTTGAACCAATTGAAGATTTCTTTGCTAAAACTGAACCTCACATCGAACAAGAAAATGATGAAGAAAACAGCGAATACTTCCAAGATACTGAAATGGAAATAGTTGTCGAAGCTGATGATACTGTAGAAAAAGCACTTCTTATCAACGACATCGTAGCTGATATTATCACTGAAGAAGAAAAACTTATCAATGAGGCTATTACCCAGGAAATAGAAAAAATTATTGATGAAGTAATTGAAGAAGAAGTGGTTGAACCTGTTAAAGAAGAAGTTTCTGAGCAAGAAACCGTTGAAGAAGAGATTTCAGTTGATGAAATAATAAAAGAAGTCGCCTTGCAGGCTCAACAGGAGCATATTGAAGAAGTACTATCTGCGACGATGGACAATATTCCTGTAACACCTTCTTTGGCACCACTTGATTTACAGCAAAATGATGATGAAACTATCTTAAAGGTCGTTGATGAAACAGTTGGTGAAATCAATCTAATTAATGACATCATTGAAAGTCTGGATGAAGATAACTCTGTTGAAGAATCAATTGAAGATTTAGAAGACATTGTTGAAACAGCAATCTATGAAGAACCTGTTGTCGATGATTCACTATTAACCGAAGAGGAGTTCCTAGATAGATGTATTAACTTATATACCGGTATCAAAGAAAACAAGATTGGACTGATTATCAAACAGGTTGGCATAATGTTAGATACTATCGAAGTAACTGACACCATCAATTTACAGCACTTTGCAGTATTTGCCAGCGTTGAAGATAAAGAAAGATATGCCAATATCGCTGCTATTGAAGGCCATCATGTCCTGCACAGCGATAGAGAAAATGAACTGATTATCTTAAATACTTTAGACACTGATAAAATCTTATTATGCAAATCTATCTTGCAGTTAGCTCAAGACTTAACTGAATACAACGGCTTATACAAAGGATGGACCGTTTCATAACATGATTAATCGCCCTGACTGATTCAGGGCTTTTTTATTGTGGTCTTTTATAACTTTCAATATTATTTGCCCACTTTTAAAGATGGTATGATTTTTCTATTTAAAACCAGCAGTAGTATTATTTGGCTTCTGATAAATCAAGTTGTCATTTTGATGGGTTCAAAAACAGATAAGTAAAATATTTAATTTTTTTTAATAAACATGCAATAAATTCATTCCTTATTGCATTAATTATATGTAGCGAAAAATAAAGACCAAGCTATTTAAAAATGAAATTTAATTAATGGAGGAACTACTATGAAAAAAATAAAATTTCGTTAACCCATAACTTATCCAAGACAATTATTGTCTGCATGCTAGCTGTTCTACTACTATCGGGTTGTAATACTGCAGTTGAAGAAAACACTAACGATAAGCCAGTTATTAATCATAACATCGATATGAATCCAGCAGTCCTGAATGAAGATGAAATGATACTATCTCTTGAAGGATATGGTTCAAAAGGAGCTCTAGTAGATAAAGATTTAACAATTGTAGATATGCTTATGTATGCAGTTCAAGATGAATACATGGCACATGCTGAATATATGCTAATTATGGATGCTTTTGATGTCCAGAAACCTTATTCCAATATTGCTAAATCTGAAGAAACCCACCTAGCTCTATTAAAAGAGATTTATCTTGCCTATGGACTTGATTTTCCAGAAGACACTTCTTCTTATCATGTTGTTGTACCTGCCAGTTTACTGGAAGCAGCACAAACAGGTGTTCAGGCTGAAATTGACAATATTGCAATGTATGAGCTTTTCTTGACTTACGATTTACCTGAAAACATTGCTAAAGTATTTACTGCTTTGAAGAATGCTTCTGAAAGCCATTTGCTGGCCTTCCAAAAACAAGTAGATAAGTTAAAATAAGCCAATTTTTATAATGAGAGGTATAAAAATGAAAAAGAAAAGATTTCCCTTGCGAACAGTGATACAAATTTTCTTCTTCTTATTGGTAGCTTTGATAGTTACCAACAAAGAACTTGCTAACTATGGATATAGTTTACCCTTTATATCAGAAACCAGTATCCATGCTATCTGCCCATTTGGTGGAGTAGTCAGCATTTATCAATTTCTAACAGAAGGAAGCTATATCCACCGAATCCATGACTCTTCCTTTGTTCTTATGATTTTAGTTTTAATCCTTACGCTGTTGTTTGGTGCTGTTTTCTGTGGATGGGTTTGTCCGCTGGGAAGTGTTCAAGAATGGATTGGTAAAATAGGTAAGAAATTATTCTCTAAAAGATTCAATCATTTTGTACCTGTCAAGATTGATAAAGTTCTGCGTTATCTGCGCTATGGTATGTTGATCTGGGTTCTTTATGCCACGATCAATACAGCACAATTAGCCTTTAAATCAATTGATCCATATTATGCTTTATTTAATTTCTGGACAGGGGAAGTAGCAGTCAGCGCTATAATCATCTTGATTTTGGTTCTACTGGCTTCATTGTTTATCGAGCGTCCATGGTGCAAATACCTTTGTCCATTTGGAGCAATTCTGGGATTAATTTCCAAAATCAGTATTTTTTCTTTAAAAAGAAATTCCAATAGCTGTATCAACTGCAAAAACTGTGACCGCGAGTGTCCAATGAACATTGAAATCAGCAACCAAAATACCGTACGTCATACCAATTGTATTGGGTGTCTAAAATGTTCCTCTGAATATTGCTGTCCAGTTGAAGACACTCTCTTGTTATCAACAGAATCAAAAAATGGAAATAAGATAAAAATTAAAGAAAAGGTTCTCGCTGTCATCATTATAATAGTTTTAATCGGTGGAATTTTTTCAGCTCAACTGACTGGACTTTGGAATACAAAAGGTCAACCCGGTGGTCCGGGACATGGAAATGGGAATCAATACCCTAAAGGACAGAAGTAGAAAAAACATTATCTGTTTCAGCGTTTGTTTAACACTAGATTAAAGACCAACATATCATAAATTTATAAAGTAATAAAAAAACCGAATTTATTTCTTATTTAAGAAATAGTTCGGATTTTTTTATTTTGGTGCATCGGATGGGACTTGAACCCACACAGCAATTGCTATACGCCCCTCAAACGTACGCGTCTTCCATTCCGCCACCGATGCCTGATGCATTATTATAATATCATTTCATTGCTTAATTTTCTATATTTACAATAGACAAATAAAAACATGGTTTAATCCATGTTTTGCTGATATTCATCATACCCTACTTCAATCAGGTATAAACCCTGAGGTTGTCCGTTATAACTGCAGGCAGTCTTATCTTTTCTATCTAACATCTGCTGTACCTCCTCAATTGAAACATTATCCAATCCTACTTCAATTAAAGTCTGAACCAGCATTCTAACCATATATCTTAAAAAGCCATCACCAACAAAAGATATATATACATCATCATTGACTTCTCTTATAGATATCTTATAAATCGTTCTCACCTGATTTTCATTTTCCGTCAGTTTTGTCGCATTAAAACTGGTAAAATCCAAGGTCCCTACAAATAACCTGCTAGCCCTTTTTATCAGCTCAAGATTTAATTTATCTTTGATATGACAGCTGTAATTTACTTTACAAGGGTTATATTCACCATTGTTGATAAAGTACTCATATTTCTTGTATTTAGCGTCAAATCGGCTATGAAAGTCTTCTGAGACTTCCTCAATACTTCTAATATAAATGTCTTTTGGTAGCTGTGAGTTGATAGCTTTTTTAAAGTTATTAATCTTTTTTTCCGTATCAAAATGAAAGACCTGTCCTAAGGCATGCACTTTAGCATCGGTTCTGCCACTGGCAACAATTGATACTTCATGATTTACAATTTTAGCGATAGCCTTTTCGATAGTTTGTTGAATTGTCAAAGAATCTGCCTGTTTCTGCCAGCCAGAATATCTACTGCCATCATAAAGAACTACGCATTTATATCTCATCTTACAATACCTTTAATAAAATCAAACCTGCCAGTATCGCTGTAACAGCAACCAAAGTTATAAAGTCACTGAAAGTAAATTTAAGCTGTTTATATCTAACTCTTTTAGCTCCGACAACATAACCTCTGGCTTCCATTGCATCAGCTAAATCATCAGCCTTTTGGAATGATGAAACAAATAAGGGAACAATTAATGAAAGAATAGCCTGAATCTTTTCCTTAAAAGAGCCGCTTTCCATATCAACTCCTCGCGATGCCTGAGCCTTCAGAATTCTTTGAGCTTCTTCTAATAATGTTGGTATAAACCTTAAAGCCAAAGAAATCATCATCGCAATATCATGAGTTGGAACATTCAGCTTTGCCAGTGGCGAAAGTAAGTCTTCCAGTCCCATCGTTAAATCCAGTGGCTTGGTTGTCGCTGTCAGCATTGTAGTAATAACAATCATCAACAATAGTCTCAAAACAATATAGATAGTTTGAATTATTGCTCCACTATATATATTGAATGTACCAATAGTTAACCAGATATCTCCAGTTTTAATTATAAATATATTAATAACAAGCAAAAATACCAACATGAACAATGATGGCTTAAAACTTTTCCAGACAAAGGAGAAAGATAGTTTGCTTAAAATTAATGAAATTAATAAAAAGACACCAATAATACCATACCCTAAAAACCCTACTGGAATAAATATCGCAACTAAAAGAATCATCATTGCGACAATTTTAGTTCTTGGATCTAATCTATGAACAAAAGAGTTCAAAGGAATATATTTACCTAAAGCTATATTATTCATCTTTTACCTCTTTTCTTAACAACTTCACTGACAAGTTTATCAATAGTTAAAACATCACTGTCAAAGCTGACGCCCTGCTTTTGACACATATTTTTAAAGGCGATGATTACTGGAGGGTCAATTGAAGCTTTTTCCATATACTGGTCATTTTTGAAAAACTCTTTTTTGTCCGTATGCATAATTACTTTTCCGCTTTCTAAAACAACCACTTCATCACAATACTCTAACACATGCTCCATATTATGAGTAACAATCAGTACTGTAATTCCTTTTTCTTTATTTAGCATAGTGAAAAGTTCCATCATTGATTTAGCTCCCTGCGGATCTAAACCAGCAGTAGGTTCATCTAATACCAGAATTGAAGGAGCCATAGCTAAAATACCAGCAATTGCTACTCTTCTTTTTTGACCACCTGAAAGTTCCAGTGGTGATTTATTAAAATCTTTGGGATCAAGCCCTACTGTAACTAAAGCTCTGATGGCAATCTCTTCAGCCTCCTGTTCACTGACACCAAAGTTTTTAGGGCCAAAGGCTACATCTTTAATCAGGGTTTCTTCAAACAACTGATATTCCGCAAACTGGAAAACCAGCCCAACCTGCTTTCTTAAATCCTTAATCTTCTTAGGCTTTTCATTAGCTTTGATAGTAAAATCATTGACTGTTAAAAACCCTTTTGAAGGCAAAAGTAAGCCATTTAAATGCTGAACCAGCGTTGTTTTACCTGAGCCGGTAGCACCAATAATCGCAGTAATTTTCCCCAAATCAATATCCAGATTGACATCTTCTAAAGCCTTGAATTCAAAGACAGTGTTGGGACTGTAGATATGATCTAGTTTTTCAAAATGTATTGACATACTTCACTCGCCAACCTTTCTAAATCCAGGGTATTAGAAACCTTAACTCCCTTAGCTCTTAAACTGTTTCTTAGCTTGTAGACAAAAGGAATATCTAATTTCATTTTCACCATTACTTTTTCATTGCTGAATACTTTTTCAGGACTTCCTGACATTGCCAGTCTGCCATTATCAATGACCAGGACATTATCACTTTGAGCCACCTCTTCAATATCATGAGTAATTGAAATTACTGTAATCTCATTTTCCTGATGCAATTCTTTAATCAATCTATTGATTTCTCTTTTTCCAGTAGGATCTAACATACTGGTAGCTTCATCAAAAACAATAATTTTTAAATCCATAGCTAAAACCGAAGCAATTGCCACCCTCTGTTTTTGACCACCTGATAATTTTGTTGGTTCACTTTCCAAAAACTCCGTTATATTAACCTTTCTGGCAAAACTTTCAATAATTGAATCCATCTTTTCTCTATCTACACAATGGTTTTCCAAACCAAAAGCAATATCATCTCTTACTGTTGATCCGATAAACTGATTATCTGGATTTTGAAAGACGATACCTATTTTATTTCTTATCTGATTCAAGTTTTCATAATTAAGTTCAATACCATCAATAAATATTGATCCCGATTGTTTTTCCAATAAACCTAAAAGCAGTTTGGCAATAGTACTTTTACCTGAACCATTATGGCCGATAATTGTTGTGTAACTACCTTTTTCAATGGAAAAAGAAATATCATCAATCGTTAGACTGTCATCATTGTATCGATACTTTAAATTCTTAACCTCTATAGCTTTATTCACACACTCACCTACTCAACTCTACTATTATATCAATAATTTGTCTCTTAGTACAATTTAAGAAACACATTAATTTTCCTAATTTAAGAAACACATTAATTTTCCTAATGATTACCCTAAAAAAAGAAACGACTCCTAGGCAAGAATCATTTCTTTTTATACTATAAGTAAAGTAGGTATTGGGTTGCTTTACCTTTAATATTTTTCTATTAAATAATTAAAAACTTATTGATAGTTAGAAACTACGCCTTCACTGATGCTGACACCCCAGGCTTCACCAGCTGCTTCAGCAGGAGCACTCTGAATAGCTTCAGCTATAACATCAATAGCTTGTTTGCCTCCATCAGCATCTGAATAAGAACCAACTAAAGTTATACTGCTAATCAGTGGATTGGCAGGTTTTCCATTAGGTGCAACTGGTAATGTGTAATAGTAAAAGCCATCAGTATACAATACCCAGCCAGCACCAGGAGTGAAATCAGGAATTTCAGCTGTGCCACCGATTTGCTGGCCAGCAGCATTTACCCGATAAGTAACTAATTTTACCCTGATATAGGCTTCAGTATCACCAGTATTTTTTACATTCACATTTGTCTTTGTTGTACCATCAAAAGTTTCTTCTACCTGACAGGTGACTGCAGATGGATTAAAGATGTTTTTTATTTCGCTGGTTTGAGTAGCCAGATAAGCCAAGGTAATTCCTGTTATGGAAATTGCTATAAGCAGGAAGGTCAATAATAGCGGTAAGGCTGTTTTTTTAATTCTTAGTCTACGTTTTTTATTGTTTGATTTATTTTTTTCGTAATACATATTTTCTACCTCCTTCCTTAATGACTGACACCGAAGATGTTTGTAACCACCGGACTATAGCCATTTAGCCATTTATTTATACTCTTTGTATTTAGACAAGTAATACTTCCAGCAGGAGAACCAGCGTTTAAATTTACACCGCTACCATTATTAGCAGTATATCTCCAGCTCCATCCTGTATTTTCTTGAATAGTGTAATTACCAACAGGTAACTCATAGATTGTCTTACTTCCATTTCCCCAGATAGTTACTTCAGAATATTTTGTGCCATCCTTTAAGATGTCAAAGACATAAGATTCATCTGCAGCTCCACCACTTTTAGTGATTGTCAAGCTACAAGTATTGACATGAAGCAAAAATGCAGGACTTCCATCTAAAGGAGCTGGTTCATTCCATCCACAGGCAGGATCACAAGGAGTGTGCACAAATGTGGTATATTCCATTACATCTTCTGTTCCGATTGCTACCGCTACATCCACCTTGATATCCTGTTTAGTATTTATCTTGCCAGCTGAAATCTTTCCAGCTTCTGGTGTATAGGTTAAATCTAGAACAGGAGCATCTCCAATCATGATAACATCAGTTGATAGAACATTTCCATGTTTCCATAAAGTAGTAGCCAGGCTTCCAGCATACTCTGAATCAGTAGGAGCAGCAGCTCCATAATAGACTGAAATATCTTTAAAATTTAGCTCTGGTTTGAATACGTTTATTGCCGTATTACCAGTCTGTGTAGAACCTGTCGCTGGTATCGTTCCTGTTTTCTTAGGTTGAATGGTAACAGTTACTGAATACATCATGTCTTCAGTAATATTTTGCCATCCTTCTAATGGAAGTGGATTCCCGTTAGCATCAGAATATGTTACAGCTATATCCAAACATTCATTTTGCCAAGGTTGCAATCCCCAGTTTACAGCACTTGGACCTAAATCAAGTGAAACAGTTCCAATTTTGACTGTAATGCCTTCATGAATATTATCAAAAGTAACATCATGTAGAAGATAGACATTCTTTGCTTCTGAAGGAGTAGTTATATTAATATCAGCAACAGCTACATCAACAATTGGTTTTGGGAAAGTAAGAATTGGGTCAGTAGCAGAAGCATTTTCATAAACACCTGCACTTGTATTAGTTTCAACACCATTTCCACCCAAGAAACCAGGTCGTGGTTTTACAGTAAATTTTATTACTAACTTATGACCACGATAACCAATTATATTGTCATCTTCATCAAAAATTGGACTGACATAATTATCAGAAAAGTCAAAGCCTGTAATACTTAAGTGGTTGTTAGTAGTTGTAGGATCACCTGGATTTGTGCTGCCTATTACTGCAGTTGCGCCCATTGCATCAGGGTTCTTTGACCAAGTATAGTTGTTGTCAATATCTTGCCCTGTGCAAGCCCAAGTTTCCAATACAATATCATCTGCTGTAGTATTTTCAGGCAATGTAAAGGCAGGAGCAATTATATCTTTGATAATTGCTTCAGCATTTAAAGTCGTACTTGAACTTCCATCTTCAATCTGCTGACTGATTTGCTGGAAGATATTATTCAATGTATCTGCATCGGCAGCAGCCATATAATAACTAGGATTTTGAACAACACCATTGTTGCTTGATAAACTCTGCATAAACCAGTTAGAAGCAGCAGGTAAACTTGAACTTGAACCACTCAAATCTCCGGTTGGTTCAACTCCTGGACTGCTTGCATCTGCACCAGCAAAAATACCTATTGTATATACCTCAATACCAGCCCCTTTAATGCCAGTATTTGCGATGGAAATCGCATTGTTTGCAACTGCCTTTTCAAACCCATTGCTCGAAGTTGGAGCACCATCAGTAAAAACAATTATAACGCGATTACGTTGTTCTTCTGCACCAATAGGATTTGCATTTATGATATCCTGAGCCATATCCATACCAAGGTCAACCCTTGTTGCTCCTTCTGCAGCCAATGCATTGATAGCGTTTGTTACCATAGTCTGTCCAGCAGCTGTGTCCATGCTTTGAAGAACGTCTATCAAATTCTGATTGGTTATATTATTGTAGGCAACACCTACAGTTCCACTATTATTTCCGCTAATAGATAATAATTCCGTATTGTTTCCGTGCCCAGATTGACTAGCGAAACCAACAATAGCGATTCTGTGGTTTATATCATCAGTTGTACCAAGCACTCCATCTGTACCAGCTGCCTTATTTGCAACGGCATTGGCGAAGTTAGTAACTGCTGTTTTCAAAGCAGCCAATCTTGTACCACCAGCATTTTCGTCAATTATCCTCTGATAAAGAGTAGTAGTAAATCTAGTGCTATCACCTATTGAAGTTCCAATGGTTTGGGTTACACCATTGTTATCTACATAAGTATATGTGTACAGATAATTAGTTGTCGAATAATAAAGAGGTGTGTGCAATACAAATGTATTGTCATTACGAGGTCTGGTATTGTTCCCTCTACTAACGACAATATCTCCATTAGAGAACTCATAAGTATAAACCCAAGTTAAAAAATCTAAATCTCTAGTCAATGTAACTTTTTTATACTGATCTAAATCATCTTTTTCATACAATATATTCCTGTAATACCAATAACAATTAGCATTTGGAGTAAGCCCACCACTATGGTTTGGAAGATTATCACTCAACTCATGATATTCCAAAAACTCCTGCCTTGTCACATTGACAGGAACATATGTGCCACCACCTAGTGGATACCAAAGATTTGCACTTCCACCATTATGACGTCGGCCATAATGCAAGGTATTTGTGCTTTGATTGTTACTATAAGCAGTATATGTTACAGTACCCATCGCATAATCCATCGATCCAGATTGGTCAAGCACCAAAATGATGTCAGTAGGAACATCCTCTGTAATCTCGCTGATGATTGTTGTACCAGTAGCATAGGCTTCCAGCGTAATGGTATAACTACCATCAGCATTAGCTGTAACAGTTTTGTCGATGACCATTCCATTATCTTCATTGCCATTCCCTGCCTTAGCTACCTTGATTGGAATTATCATCGAACTAATAAACGATAGAATCAGCAATAGGGATATTACAATTTTTTTCTTCATAAGCAACCCTTTATGATAATCATGGTTTTTATCATGAATATCAATTTTTCCTTTCTAACCTTTGATAATCACTTTTTCAACTTTTTTGCTTGTCTACTTAAGTTTAAGTAAGTCTCTGTTTATTATTTAATATAAGCATTTGACTATTGTCTTTGATGCCTTTATTAGCAGGTTGTTAACTTACTTGTTTTCGATAATAATGTCAAAGGTTCAATCATTATTATCAGGTCTATTATTTGAGAAGCACCATATATTATGGTTTTATCTCATATTTACAATAATTAATCTTTTAACATTTTCTTTTTAAGGAATAACATCGCTGCGATTCCTACAAGTGATAAGCCCATTACACCATATATGAGTGTAAAGTTATAATTATCACCAGTATCTGGAACATCATAAGCCTCAACCTTGAAATGCCATTGCAAATACCCAGTACCGCACTTATAGTCACTTCCAACATCAATTGGAAGCTCAAGTTCAATATCTAGAATTACTTGCCCGCCTGAATTGATTCTACCCAAGTAAACCCAATTTGTCAGTTGAGCAGTCTGATCAGCTGGAGCTTCAAATAAGTCTATGGTTCCACCACTAGCTGTTACTTTCAGGTTGAATTTACTTAAAAAGTCTTCACTTCCATCCATAGCGCCTGTTGACTTGATATAAACATCAATGTTTACCATCTTATCTGCTGGATTTTTTATGATAATCTGTTGAGTTCTTTTATCTCCAGGCATCATATTTTTAAATCCATCAAACAGGTCTGTTGCTGATTTTGGATCACCTGGTAAGAAGATAAAATCTTTTGCATCACCATCATAGATTACTTCTCCATCAGCTAATACTGCTGTAGTTGTAATTGTCAGTAAAGTTAATAAGATAAATAATAATTTTTTAAATGATAACTTCATACTTATTTACCCCCTTTTACTCTGGCCAGCCAACTGCTTCAGTTGCATTGCTGGCAGTTTGATTTGCAACCTGTGTTGCTTCGGCTTTTACATTTATTGTTATTGTGCTATTCATGAAATCATTACCCATATTTGCTGAAAACTCTACTGAAGTGAAAAGGTCCTCAGTAGTATCTGCAACATCTAAAATATTATTGTAATACCAATAACCATCTTTAAGTGTCCAATCAGTTGAGTTGTAATCAATGATAATGTTACTTAAATCGAAATCCTCACCAGTTTCTGAATTGACTGTAATTGTTACCAATACTCTGACAAATACTTGTTGATTGCCGGTATTTTCAACATTAACAATCTTGTCTACTTTTGATGTAGGAATGACAGCTATTGCGGTATTACCATATGGTATTCTTTCATTTTCTTCATTCAATGTATATTCTTTTAACTCAATGTTTACACAACCTGTTGTGATGACATTGGTTGCTGTACCTTCTGCTACAGTATAAGCATAAGTACCCAATACACCTATTGAAAGTAATATCACTACAATAGATGTAACAAAGACTCTCCTTTTCATAAATATCTCTCCTTTTTGCAAATATAGTTAATTTCTATGCATATCACATTTTATGCATAGATGAATAATCAAATCTGGTTTAATTACTCATCTATGCATACCTAACAATTAGTTAGGTGTGCATATAATCTTTTTTTATTGTGGTACAAAAGTAGCCCCTGCAAATGCATCGTAACTTCCTGGAACTCCAAATGCTGCATTCAGTGCTGCATAAGCATCATTAAAGCCTGCAGCCTGTACACCTTCAGCAATTACCAAAATATTCCAGTTTTCACCAATCGCAGCAATAATAGCTTCCACGTCTGCATTTGTTACTTTTGAATCTAGGTATACTTGAGTCATTGCTTTTTCTGATGTTACTTCATTTGGTGATAAAATTGGTTCATAAGTTACCACATAAACATTATAATTAACACCATCAATTACCTTTTCATAATAGTTCCAAGGGTTTCCATAATATGGTGAACCAACAGATGTAGTCCAGTTCCATAAGCCACCTGTAACTGATTCAGAAGAGAAGTTGAAATGTAAAACATTTTTACCAGCATCAAACTCAGGATTACCACTATCTAAAATATTAGGAATAGCAATATGTACACGAACATAAGCGTCTTCAGTTCCAATATTTTTTACTGTTACTTCTTTTTTGATTCCATTTTGTAAAGTGCCAGCTTGTGCTGATCCGGTAGCAGGTATTAATTTTTCTGGAGTTTGTGGATTATCATCTCCAAAACTTTCAATTAATTCTATTTCTACATTTCCAACTTCAAAAGTATTCTTTTTAGCATCGGTATCAGTGAAATAAGCCAATGAACTACCAACAACCAGCAAAGCACAAATTAGTGCAATAGCAATTGTTAAAATTTTCTTTTTCATAATTTTTTTCTTTCTACATTAATTGTTAATTTTTTTATGGCGTAGGCTTTGCAATTGCCCAAGCCTCTGCTACCGTGTTAACTTCTGCCTTTTGAACCGCGTAAGCTTTGAAAGTTAATGTTGGTAGTGTATCTTGTGTTAATGCCTCCATGTCGGCTTTTGTGACTGATTGGTTAACAGTGACAGTATTGTTGGTCAATATGAAGAATTCCTGATTTTCGATGCTTGCATCTACTTCACGATAATAGACATTATCATGTCCAGTTAATTCAGACCAACCATCAGTTCCCAGTCTAATTCCATAAGTGATAAAATAATCCAGATTGCTTGACTCTGTTACTTCAATAAATAACCAGCAAGGCTCTGAATTCGCTAATACTGTTACCTTAGGATCTTTAGTAATAGTAGTGCCCGGAACCATTTTAAATTCTTTACTTGCTCCACCAGCTTCTTCCGTCAGTGTAATATTGACGTCACCTACTGTAAAAGTATTTTTAACTGCAGCTGTTTCATCAGTTAACCAGGCTAAAGTTGCACCAATGGTACCCGTAATGAGAATCAACAATGCAACAATCGCAATCAGCAATTTTTTTGTTTGAATTGTCATATTTCTCCCTTTCCTTTTCATAAATAAGTTTTAATTAATAACTTTTTCGATGCCTGAACATCTATATTCAAAGAGGAAATAATTTTATTCAGCAAATTTAATTTCAGTTGCAGGAACATTTGTCCAACTTGCAAATCCATCAGCCTGAATTGCAAAAGCTTTTACTTCAATTGTCAGATCAGCGATTGTATCCAGTTCTGCTCCAGTAATTCCAGTAGGCACTTTTAAACCAGTGAATAATACTAAATCCTGTCCTGCTGAAGCTTTAGCATTGTGTGCAAAGACATATGTTCTTACAGTTCCATCCAGAGTGTTGCTTACAACTGACCATTTGCTCAAATCTAATCCAGTAATTACACCTGCAGTAACTGCATCTGCTTCAAGCAATGTTTCTAAATCAACTGAATCAGTTACCTGTACCTGAACAAATACCCAGCAATCTTCACTTCCAGCAAGCACATGTACTGTAGGGTCTTTATCGTAACTGCGACCTGGAATTAAGTGATACTCATTTGCTGTAACACGTACTTCAGGAATTATCTTATTTCCATTTTCATCTACATCTGCTTCATCTAATGTAATCGCAACATTACCAACTGTAAAAGTGTTTTTTACAGCATTTGTTTTGCTTGTTAGATAAGCATAAGTTCCTGCTACAGAGACGACTACCAGTAAGACCATTGCCAATACTAATGCAAAGACTTTTGAATTTCTTTTCATAATTTTTTCCTCCTTTGCTATCTTATGAAATTTATATTTTATGATATTTAGGTGTTATTGTTTTTTTCAATGATTTTTCTTCTTTGGAATCAGATCCATTTAAAAAATCAGGCAAGAACACCAACAGTATCATTACCGCACAAAATGCTATTGTTATATACATTCCTGGGGGATTTTGAATGTAGTTTGCTATATATCCCAGATAAGGAATAGTAAAAAAAGGAATGCCAATCAGGTTTTCATAATAAACAGGACTTCCATCCTCGTAATCATTTGCATCCCCTTTAGTAGTAAAACATTTATAATCATCTGAAATAGCAGTAACCCTATGAGTGGCTGCTGTTTCATCAACCAAAACAAATGTAATAGGGTCCCCAACCTTAACTTCTGTATGTTCGACAGGTTTAACAAAAATTAAAGAACCTACCCGATACATAGGTTCCATAGACCCTGAAAGCACAGTGAAAACTTTTATTCCTGCAAGTTTTGTGCCCGCTAAAAATAAAGCAAAAACTGTAACACAGACCACAACGAAAGTTGATAGCCCGTTGCCTACTTTCTTCAATGTTTCCATTCTTCGTGACCCACTTTCTACTTGTCTAAAGAATTGACTTCTATTTACTATTATAAATATTATACTATATCAATTTAAATAAGTAAATATTTTAATAAACTTTTTTTGAGAAAATGTGATTAATAAGTGATAATGTCCTAAGTAGTATCATGGGAAAATGTCCCAAAAT
>CAYUXW010000020.1:0-31806 GCA_964449115.1 uncultured Erysipelotrichaceae bacterium
TCTTGACATTCCGTGACCTCCTTTCAATCATACGCTTGATTATAATAACATTAACTACAATAAAATGCAAGATTATTTTTCTAATAAAATGGCATATTCGTGAAAGTATGGTAGAATAAAAGAGGTGAGAATATGGCTAAATTAAACTATTTGATAAAGAGATTTTTAAACATGGACCACAAGGAAATGTTTAGAAGAATTAATAGAATTCATAAGAAGACCGGTAAATCAAGACTGGCTATTTTTAATGATATGCGCGAATGTGCAGTCAAGTATGGTGCCGGATATAGTGATTATGATCTTTTTGAGATGTATAATTTAAATGATGAGCAAAGAAACACCTATATAACAAGGGGCAGAAATGATGATCTGGTCAAAAAATATAATGATAAACAATATATGCAATATCTGGATAACAAGGTGGAGTTCAACCAAAGATATGGTGAGTTTTTAAAGCGCGAATGGATTAAGGTTGATGGAGTTAATAAGGAAGATGTCATCAGCTTTATTGAAAGACATGATGTTTTTATGGCTAAACCAATTAACGGACAATGTGGCAAAGGGATAGAAAAGATTAAGGTTAATGACTACGAAAGTTCTCAAGCGCTTTATGAATATCTTATAAATAAGGATTTCTTACTTGAAGAGCTGATCATTCAACATGATGAGGTTAATAAAGTTTACCCAGGCTCAATAAATACGGTCAGGGTGGTAACAATCTTAAAAGATGGTAATCCGAATATCATCTGCGCCTATTTTAGAATTGGTAATGGCAAGTTTGTAGATAACTTTAACAGTGGTGGCATGATGTCTCCAGTAGATATTGAAACAGGAACTGTTAAGCATGCCGCAATTGATAAAATGAAAAACTTGTATGTAACTCATCCACAGACTGGCTATCCAATAAAAGACTTTAAATTTCCTGATTGGCAGCAAGCTTTGGAAATGTGTAAAAAAGCCAGTCATGTAATGCCTGAAGTAGGCTATGTCGGCTGGGATGTCGGGTTTTCTAATAAGGGTCCATTACTGGTTGAAGCCAATGAATACCCAGGTCATGATATTTATCAATTGCCAGAGCATACTCCAGATAAAAAAGGGGTATGGCCATTGTTTAATATCTGAAATACCACTTCAATTATCTCATAAATGTGATAAAATTATAGACAGAATAGGAGTATTGTTTCTTGAAAAATAAAACCAACATATTAGCAGCTTTACAAATTGTCAATAGAGAAGTCCGTTTAATCGTGGGGGAATTTTCTAGTGACTTTTTATATATAATCGCTAAAGAGGAAGTTGAATGCAAGGGTGTTGATGGCTATAGAATCATAGACAGAAATCTGGTAGTCAAAGCTATCAGAGAAGCAGCTGCCAATATATCAGCCAGACTTAAAACGCCATTAAAAGCAGTACTATTATCAATTCCTGGTTATCGTTTCAAGAAAGAAAGAAGACAGTTCGATAAATTGCTGACTCAAGCTAAGGTAACTAAAGAGGATATCAAAGAAATTTTTGATGAAGCACATAAAATCAATGTTGGATCAGATTATGAAATATTCAATCTGAGCTGTGCCAGCTATAAAATAAACTCAATAGTTTATCCTAAGGCACCTATTAATGAGAGAAGTGAACTACTGTCTTGTGATGTTGACTTCATCTGTGGCGATAGAATGCTTATGTATGAGTATCTGTCAATTGTAGAAAAAGCTGGACTTAAAGTTCTGGATGTCTATCAGGATGGTTATAGCAGTTGTGGTGAAGCGGCGCTGTTTGAACAAAGTTATAACAATTATGTTGTCAATATATATTTAGAAGCAGATCATACCGTATTCTTATTAATCTATAACGGCCGTCTGATTACCGGATTTACAGAAATTTCTGGTTATAATAAACTTATTAAAAAAATAAGAACTAGATTCGGCTTCAATTATACAAATGCACTAAGGATTTTATTCAGATACGCGGTTATTGGTCAAAGTGATGGTGAAGATAGAATCATCATTCGCTGGCTTGATAAACATAATATTGAGCATAGTTTGACATATAAAGATATTCAAGAGACAATATTTGAAGAAAGTCAGGAAATGATCGAGAATTTCTATCTATATTGTAGCGAAATCATTGCTCACGATAATGTTTCTATAGTTGTTTCCGGACAAGGTGCTCAACTTCAAGGTTTAGATAAGGCCTTAAGTGAAAAATTTGAAAAACCAGTTAAATGTTATTGCCCAGATATACTTGGAGCTAGAGATCCAAAATGGGCATCAACATTGGGAATGTTGTATCAATACAAGGATATGTGTAGCATTACTACACCAATGGTTGATTGTGTTGATATGATCACATATAGACAAAACCTGATTCCAGTTGTTGAAGAAAAACATGATGGAAATCTGGCTGATAAATTTAAAAATATTACTGACAAGTTGTTTGTAGATAAAGTTGAATGAGGTGTGAATTATGAATAGTTTTAATCCAGTAACAAGAATTAAAGTGTTTGGTGTAGGCGGAGGCGGATGTAATGCTGTTAACCGCATGGTAGAAGCAAATCTGGTAGGTGTTGATTTTTATGTTGTCAACACTGATAGACAGGTGCTTTCTTCTTCTCCAGTAGAAAATAAAATCTTAATTGGTTCAAATACAACTGGTGGCTTAGGTGCTGGTGGTAAACCAGATGTGGGAAAAGCTGCTGCTTTAGAATCAATTGATGAAATTAAAGAGGCTGTACAGGATGCTGATATGATTTTTATTACTGCTGGTTTAGGTGGTGGTACAGGAACAGGAGCAGGACCAATTATCGCTGAATGTGCTCAGGAAACCGGAGCTTTAACTATTGGAATAGTCACAAAGCCATTCAGGTTTGAAGGTAAAAAGAGAACCATGCAGGCAATCAATGGATTAGATGAACTGAGAAAACATGTTGACTCATTAATAATCATTCCAAATGAAAAAGTTGGCGTTAACTTGGGTACCTATCCAATCAATCAGGCGTTTTTAGAAGCTGACAATGTTTTAAGACAGGCTGTACAGACTATTACGGATTTAATTTCCTATAATGCATTAATCAACCTGGATTTTGCTGATATTAAATCAGTCTTAGCAGGTCAGGGAACAGCTTTAATTGGCGTTGGTGAAGTTGATGCCAGTGAAGTTGAAAGTAAAGATGATATGGCTAGAGTTGCAGCTCAAAGAGCAGTTGATTGTCCACTATTGGAAGCTGATATTAAAGGAGCTAAAAATGCGATTATCAATGTCAGTGGAGCTACTTCTTTGACTATTGATAATGCTGAAGCAGCTGTAGGTTATATCAATGAAGTTGCAGGTAATGAAATTGATACAGTCTTTGGTGTGGCTTACAACGAAGCACTGGGAGATAGAATTATTGTTACGGTAATTGCAACCGGTTTTGACCAGGTTGAAACACCGGTTTTTGAAACAGCTGGTCTGGAAGTGAAGTCAGAATCTAACGAACAAAGAGATGAATTAGATATTCCTAGTTTTGTCACTAAAAGACGTCGTTAGTACTGGTGCTTAATATATTAAAAATGAACAGCCCTTAGGGGCTTTTTAAAACAGTAAAGGAAAAGAAAAATGAAAAAATATAAAAAGAATTTTGACTATTCTTATGCTTTAGGTACTGAACTGACACTGGAGTTACTTTTGAATTATCCACAAGAAGTAATAAATGTCTATATTCACTCTAAACAGGATGAAAATGAGATTTTTTATCGTATTAAAAACCTATGTCTTAAACATAAAATAGAAATAATTTATTCAGATAGGATATTCAATATTGTTTCAAATAAAGAAAATTGTTATATTATTGGTGCTTTTAAAAAATATGAAAGTAAAATAAATCCAAATAGCAATCATATTGTTCTGGTTAATCCTTCAAATACGGGTAATTTAAGCACTATTATCAGAACTTCCATTGGCTTTGGTATTAATGATATGGCAATTATTACTCCTGCTGTTGATATTTTTGATCCTAAAACGGTTAGAGCCAGTATGGGAGCCTTATTCAATTTAAACTTTCAATATTTTGAAAGCTTTGACGAGTACTTAAAGGCAGTAGAAAACAGAGATATTTTCCCATTCATGTTAGATGGAGCTAAACATCTGGATGAAATTAAGATAAGTGAAAAGTATTCGCTGGTTTTTGGCAATGAAGCCACAGGCCTGCCTTCAGAATATCAGAACTATGGTCAAAGTGTTCTGATTAAACATTTAAAGACGATTGATTCACTAAATCTGTGTAATGCAGTCAGTATTGCACTTTATGAGTTTACAAAAGGGAAGGTGTAAGTTATGTTAAAAAGATTTGTCCGCTATTATAAACCTTATAGAAAGATTTTTATTTTGGATATGCTGGCTTCCCTTTCAGTAGCGATTATAGCTATAGTGTATCCGATTATTACCAGGGAAATGCTCAATGATTTAATTCCAAATAAAAAGTTTGATATGATCATAATTTTTGGGATTGTCTTACTGTTGATATATCTTTTAAAAATGGGTTTAAACTTTTTCATTCAATATTATGGTCATTTAATGGGAGTAGCCATGCAGGCAGATATGCGTTCTGATTTGTTTAAGCATATTCAACTGTTGCCATTTTCATTTTTTGATGATCATGAAACAGGTAAAATTATGACCAGAATGACCAGTGATTTATTTGATATCTGTGAGCTGGCTCATCATGGTCCAGAAAATATTATTATTTCATTTTTTACCCTAGGTTTGTCATTCAGTTATCTGTTAACTATCAATGTACCTCTTTCTTTAATTGTTTTTACAATTATACCGATTCTGGTTTTTATCGCAACTAAAATAAGGGGAGCCTATACTTCAGCTAGAAGAAGAACCAGAGTAGCAGCCAGTATAATTAGTGGTCAGCTTCAGACAAGTATTTCAGGAGTTAGAGTTACTAAAGCCTTCACTAATGATGAAAAAGAAATTGAGAAATTTGAAGAAGGTAATGAGGAGTTTCAAAAGGCTTCTAGAGATTCTTACAAGGCTATGGCTAAATATCATAGTTCAACAGCTTTTGTAATAGATATTTTTAATGTCGTGGTATTGGTTGCTGGTGGGATATTTTTATATAATGGTCAAATTAATTTTGCTGATTACAGTGCTTTTGTTGTTTCCATCAGTTTGTTCATTACACCTATCAACAGACTGATTGGTTTTATGGAGCAGTTTCAAAATGGTGTTACCGGATTTGAAAGATTCTGTGAAATAATGGATATTGAAGTGGAAAAAGATAGTGAAAATGCGACTGAACTGACTGATGTTAAAGGAAAGATTACCTTTGAAAATGTCAGTTATGGTTATAGTGAAGATGCTGAAGTGTTAAAGGGTCTTTCTTTAACTATTAATCCAGGGCAGAAGTTTGCTCTTGTTGGTCCATCAGGAGGAGGTAAGACAACTATCTGTCATTTAATTCCTCGTTTCTATGAAATAATGGAAGGCAAAATATTTATTGATGATAAAGAAATCAGAGAAGTTACCAGAGAATCTCTAAGAAAGAATATTGGCATTGTTCAACAGGATGTCTTCTTATTTAACGACACCATTAAAAACAATATCCTATATGGTAAATTAGGTGCTTCTGACCAGGAGGTTATTGAAGCAGCTAAAAGAGCCAATATTCATGATTACATCGAAACACTACCTGAAGGTTATGATACTCAAATTGGTGAAAGAGGAGTAAAACTATCAGGGGGACAGAAGCAAAGATTAAGTATTGCCAGAGTATTTTTAAAAAATCCAGCAATCCTGATACTTGATGAGGCAACAAGCGCTTTGGACAATGCTACTGAAATAATGATTCAAAAATCATTGGATGAATTATGTGAAGGCAGAACAACGCTGGTTGTAGCGCATCGTTTATCAACGATAAAAAATGCTGATGAAATTGCGGTTATTGATCAGGGAATAATTATTGAACAAGGTAATCATGACACACTTATTGAAAGTGACGGCGTTTATGCCAAGTTGTATAGTCAGCAATTAAAATAATAAAGGGAAAATTTCATAAGTTTCCCTTTTTAATAATCTATAGAAAATGATTGAGATTTAAATCCTGTTAAGGGACAAAAAAGACTGGTTTAGCCAGCCTTTTTATCGAGAATTATTTAACAATTTCTTTAGCAGAAGTCAGCAGTGTAGCAACATTCTGTAATTCATTTGGAACAACAATTTTAGTTGCCTGACCATCTGCCATTTTCTGGTAAGCTTCTAACGATTTAAGTGCTAAGTATTCTTTCGAAGGTTGAACATTGTTAATCAGTTCAATACTCTTAGCCTGTGCTTCATAGACCTTGATTAAGGCTTCTGCCTGACCTTCAGCTTCAGCAATTAAGAATTGCTTTTTAGCTTCAGCTCTCAACAGCGCTGACTCTTTTTCACCTTCAGCTACTAAGATAGCACTGCGCTTGTCACCTTCAGCCTTTAAAATTGATTCACGTCTTTCACGTTCTGCACGCATCTGTTTTTCCATTGCTTCCTGGATATCTTTTGGTGGCAGGATGTTTTTAACTTCGACACGTCTTACCTTGATACCCCAAGGATCAGTTGCTTCATCTAAGATTGTACGCATTTCAACGTTGATAATATCTCTACTTGTCAAGGTATCATCTAACTCCAGGTCACCGATTATATTTCTCAAAGTTGTAGCTGTCAAACTTTCAATAGCATTGATTGGTCCGACAACACCATAAGTATATAGTTTAGGGTCAGTAATCTGAAAATATACGACCGTATCAATTTGCATAGTTACGTTATCCTTAGTGATAACTGGTTGAGGGTCAAAGTCCTTAACGACTTCTTTTAAAGTGACCTTATTGCTGATGCGGTCAACAAATGGCAATACAAAGTGTACTCCTGTAGTCCAAGTCGCATGATAAGCTCCAAGTCTTTCTACGACATAAGCTTCCGATTGAGGTACGATTCTGACTGTATACATTAATACAGCTGCAACAATTACAAATAGTACCAAGAAGATAATTAATTTTTCCATGAATTTATGTCCTTTCTTTAATCCACTTTTTTAACAACTAGTTTAGCGCCTTCGATGGCAATAATTCTAACATTAGTGCCTTCAGCGATAGGTTGATTGTCAGCACTGACACAACTCCAACTTATTCCACCTTTAATAATCTCTCCCCAGTTTTCTGAGGTGATTTCCTTTGTCAGTATAGCATTTTTTCCAATTAAACGGTCAGAATTTGTTGGAACAACATTTCCTCTTAAATAATTATGTGCCAGCGGACGAATGATTAACATTGAAACAACCGAGACAACAAAGAAAGCTATATATTGCCAGATTGCCTGTACTTTTAACCAAGCGAGTAATGCACTAGCAAGGGCACCAAATATAAACCAAACACAAATTAAATTGCCTAATGTGAAGATTTCTATCAAGAATGCGCCGATTGCTACAATAATCCACATAGTTAACATTTGCTAATCCTCCTTACTTGTCAAATCGACTATTAACATCATATCCTTTTCATCGAATGTTGCGCTATACTTTGCATTATCACTTAATGGATATTCTGTTAATTCATCTAATGTTTTCATTAGATTTCTGTTAGCGATTCGAGCATACCCCTTACCCAGATTGACTCGATGCAGTTTTTCTGTTGGGTATAAGCCTAAATCAATATCACTTTTAGTGACAGGCTTGATAGCAAGTCTTTTGCTTTTTTGGTCCAGCCCAATCAGACACCATCTGATGTCGGAAAAACGATTGGCAGCACAATTATTCAGAGTGATATAGTTGTCACTTAAGGTAACAATCATTGAATAGGCGTTTCCTTTTAACCATTGAAACATCAGTATCACTCCTTTCGACTTAATTATATGATATATTTTAAATGTTTGCAATAAATTTTAAAATTTTGCATAGAATTGAATTATAAAAAAATAAAATATTTTCAAGAGCATATTTGTTAATATTTTGACAACAGATAAATATGAAAATATAATATATATAGGGTAATCTTTTTTTATTTTTTTGGAAAAGTTTATTCAAAAAATTCAATATATAATAATGTTTCAAGGGAGGAAAAATATGAGAATTGTATTAGCAGGAGCTTTTGGAAATTTGGGTTTTGAAATTCTCAAAAAGTTGATTGAAAAAGGCTATGAAGTTGTTGCTGCTGACTTAAAGGAAAAAGCAGATAATGGTTATGAGGGCAAATATACTTTTAAAGCAATCAATGCCACAGAGCCAGAGACTTTAAAAGGCTTATGTGATGGTGCTGATTTAGTTATTACTACTATAGGTTTAACCACTTCAAGCACAAAATTTACCGCCTACGATATTGATTATCAGGGTAATTTGAATCTATTAGAAGAGGCCAAACGAGCTGGTGTTAAAAAGTTTAATTATGTTTCAGTTATTGCCTGTGAAAGAAAGGGAGCAGAAAAAGTTCCAATGCTGCATGCCAAGTGGCTGTTAGAAGAAGAGTTAAGAAAATCAAAGATGGCTCATGTTATCTATCGTCCAACTGGTTATTTTTATGATATTGCCAAAGTTTTTAGACCATACATTGATAAGGGAGAGATGCAGTTGTTGAAAGGCTATGGCACTATAAAGGCGAATGTTGTTGCCTGTGAAGATTTTGCCAGTTTCATTGTTGAGCATATGAATGATGAGGGTAATCCAATTTATGAAGTTGGTGGAAAAGAAACCTATACTTATGAAGAAATGGCAAAACTTTGTTTTGAGGCAGCAGGTAAAGAAACCAAGATAAAATATGCACCACCTTGGATGTTTGATATTCTGGCAAAACTTCCTAAAATTAAAAAGGAAGGTAAAAGAGATATTATCCTGTTTTCTAAGTGGACCTTGACTAATGATTTAGTTGGCAAGGATGTCACAGGTGAGGCTAGTTTTAAAGAATATGTAGAAGAATATTTTGGAGGTAAATCATGGTAGGAAAAGTTTTACCTTCACCTCTATGGTGGATTTTGCTGGCAATCAGTGCCGTGATGACACTATGTGGTTTCTATCAGTTTGTCTGGTTCATGTCAGTAGGATATGGTTTTGCAGTTATGGGCATAGGCTTAGGACTGCTGATCTATGCTTTAACTAGCGGCTCAGCTACTGCTGTTGTTATCATGATGAGTGTTTTGCTGATGATTTATGGTTTTAGATTGGGATATTTCTTACTTTCTCGTGAACTTAAAAATGCTCACTATAAGAAAACTTTAGAATCAACAGGTTCAACTAAGAAAATGCCAATATTTGTCAACCTTATAATGTGGGCATATTCAATGTGGATGTATATGTCACAAACTTCTCCAGCAATCTATCGTTATACCAATAAAACAAGCGGAGATATCTGGGGTTATATTGGTGTAATTCTGATGGCTATAGGAATTATTGGTGAAACGATTGCTGATAAACAGAAATCTGCTGCTAAGACAATCAATCCAAAAAGATTCTGTGATATTGGCCTCTATAAAATTGTACGTTGTCCAAACTATTTTTCAGAGATTGTTTTTTGGACCGGACTATTCATCAGCGGTTTTGGCACCTTAGT
Organism: uncultured Erysipelotrichaceae bacterium; assembly: GCA_964449115.1. Lineage (GTDB taxonomy): Bacteria > Bacillota_I > Bacilli_A > Erysipelotrichales > Erysipelotrichaceae > UBA1783. Next base: position 9,552 of record CAYUXW010000020.1, read on the forward strand.
TAAAGGTCAGTGGATTATGGCTTTTGTTGGTTATGTTTTGATTGTTTTTGTAATGATTCATGGAGCCTATAGATTAGAAAAACGTCATGAAAAGAATTATGGAGAAGATCCAGAATATCGTAAATATGCTGACAGTACACCGATTTTATTTCCATTTGTACCGATTTATCATTTAAGTAAAATAGAAAGGGAGAACAAAGATGAATAATTTTTCCATACCAATGGCAATTGTAGATTATATTCCAGTAATTTTATTTATTATTGCAGTGGCAATACTGAATAGAGATTTACACAATAAGATGAGTAGAACAGCGTTCAGCCTGTTTGCTACTGGCACAACCAATGTAGCACTGGCAGGTTTATTAAAGGCTACCCATAAACTTTTATATGCCGCTAACATCTGTGATTTCAAAACCTTGACCGATATGTTTTTTGCTACTCAGGCCATTGGTTTTATGTTAGCTGGACTGGGATTGATTTTAGCTTTAGTCCAGAAAAAAGATGTAATTGTAGCTGCTGCTCCAGCTGTATTCAGTGGAACATTTTTGTTTATAACTATAATGGTATTAGGCCTTGGAGCAATCAACGCCTGTTTAAGTATTCTGGCTAAAAAGTTAAATAAAAAGAAGTCAGTAATCTTCTTTATTGTTTCTTTTGTCTGTTCTTTGATGATGGGTTATCTATCAAGCAGAGATTTCAGTCAGAGTTTTATGAACTGGTTGGCTCAGGGAATCAACATCATCAGTCAGGGAGCTTTTTTGGCTGGGGTTATTTCTTTACATCGAGCTGGTCTAAAGGATTATAAGTTTAATCAATAAAAACAAAAAACAAGATTTAACGATCTTGTTTTTGTTTTGTCTTATAATCCACATTTCAATTGAGCATTACAGTTGGTACAGGTGTTACAGCCACCGATTTCTTCCACAATACCTTCCAGGCATATTGGACAGATATTACCAACTTCAACACCAATTTCTCTATCCTGTCTATCACTTCTTAAACCAGTTTTCTTTTCTTCTTCCTGGACTTCACTTACCATGATACCGAAGTCTTTGACAATATCCATCTGAGCGAAGGTTTCAGCTTCCTGCTCATTAGACAGGGTTAATACCTGAGAGTCTCTTGAGCCATCAACATAGACTGTTCCACCTTTAGCTCCACCATAATACAGTCTGGTATAAACCTGTTGAACCTGTCTGACACTATAACCCTTAGGAGCGTTGACAGTTTTAGAGATAGATGAATCAATCCAACGTTGGATTCTGCATTGTGAATCAGCGTGTTCTTCAGGAGTCAGTTCCATAGCGCTGACAAAGAATTCTGGAAGAGTATCTCTGGTATATTGTGGATTTAACTGTAAGAATTCATCTACAATCTGAGCATTTACTTCGATGAATTTACCAAGTCTTCCGCTTCTGAAATATGAGAATGAAAAGTAAGGTTCTAAGCCGGTAGAGACACCAACCATAGTTCCTGTAGAACCAGTTGGAGCAATAGTCAGAAGATGCGAGTTTCTAATACCATATTTTAAGATATCCTGACGAATATCTTCATCCATCTGTTTCATATAGCCAGAGTTGATGAAGGCTTCATGATTATCTTTCAAAAATGGGAAACTTCCTTTTTCTTTAGCCAGTTCAATTGATTGTCTATAGGCATTTGTCGCAATACAGTGGAATACATCATCAATGGTATCCAATGCTTCTTTAGAACCATAGCGCTTGCCAGCCCAGATTAATAAATCATGTAGACCCATAACCCCTAAACCAACTCTTCTTTCTCCTAAAGCCTGAATTTCGTTTTGTTTTAAGAAATAAGGGGTAGAATCGATAACATTATCTTGCAGTCTAACCGCAATCTGAACAGTTTCAGCTAGTTTATCATAGAGGATTTCTCCAGTTGTCTTATTGACAAAGTTTGCCAGGTTGACAGCTGCCAGATTACAGACTGAATAAGGAGCTAAAGGCTGTTCGCCACAAGGATTTGTCGCAACAACTTTTTGTCCATAAGCTGTCGCATTAGTCATCTTGTTGGCATTATCAATAAAGAAGATACCAGGTTCAGCTGAATAGGTAGCACAGAAACAGATCAAATCCCAAATGTCTCTAGCTTTTACAGTTCTATATACTTTAAGTGGAAGAGGCCATTGGTGGATATCACCAACCTCCATCCAGTGATTATCGTAATATTGTTTTTCTTCAACAGTATAGTTGTCTAAGTCTGGAAAACGTAAATCATATGTTGAATCATTTTTTACAGCTTCCATAAATTCATCTGTCAAAGTTACAGAAATATTGGCTCCTGAAAGAAAATCTTGATTTACTACTTCAAAGTGTCCACCATTCATCAGTTGTTCATGAGCAAAGTTGACCAGTTTGATATCAGCATTAGCATCTCTGGTAATAGTTTCATAGATTTCAATCTGCTGGTTTGTCAGTGGAACGAATTTAAGCTTATTGCTGGCGTGATATTTGATTTGTTCATCGTTTGAATTATCAACCAGCCATTTTAAGACTCGAGGATTCTGCATTTTAGAAACGATAAATTCTATAATATCAGGATGCCAGTCTGCCAGCATAATCATTTGAGCTCCTCTTCTAGAGCCACCCTGTTCAACCAGATGAGTCAAGTTGGCAATGTCATTTAACCAGCTGACAGCTCCTGAGCTTTTACCCCCAACACCTTTTGCCAGAGCGTTTTTAGGTCTAAGAGTAGAGCCGTTAGTCCCAACTCCGCCACCTCTAGACATGATTTCCATAACTTCCTGACGATGGGTGGCAATACCACCTCTTGAGTCGTGAATAAAGGGCATAACAAAACAGTTGAAATAGGTTACCTGGGTACCACTGCCAGCTCCATATAATACTCTTCCAGCAGGGATGATGTTTAAATCTGCCAACTGTTTAGCGAAGATACTGCCATATTTAGCTTTCAAGTCATCTTTTTCAACTTCTGCCAGAGCATTACCAACTCTTAGAGCTATCTGTTCCCAATATATTTCAACGGGTTTATCAATTAAACCTTTTGATCTTTTTATTAAACCTGTTTCGATTTCTTCCAGGTCAGTCAATGAGCCTCTTGAGTCCTCTTCAAGTTCTATTATACAATCATTGTCTGCGATTTCCTTTATGTAGCCAATTCCTCTTGAAGGGTAAACAGGATCTTCCTTAACAACAGTCAAAACTAAGTCACCAACTGATAATGTTTTTAAATCTATATCCTTCTGTGAATATCTATCTAACATTACAAGCCTAGAAACGCCATCATGAGTAATTTTAAAATTATCCTCGATAGGATAGATTAGTGGAAAATTATTTTTGATGTCCAAATTTAGTTTTTTGATTAAGTTTTGACTATACATAAATAGGTCCCTCCAACAGTGTATTTATATTCTAACATATAGAAGTCATTTAATGGGGATGAAAATTTTTACATTTTTACTTGTAAATAATATAAGAAGTCTGAAAGTCGATTAACAAAAGGTAAATAAAAAACTTCGTTTTCATTTATCGCTACCAGAGCTCTTTCTAAAGCTCTGATTTTACATCGTGCCTTACTTATCGCAATCTTATCCTTTTGTTTGTAAGGATAGTTGAATTTGAAAGTGGTCGGACAATTTTCAATATCTTTTTCTATCAAAGTCAATAGAGAAGAAATGTCAAAAGCTTCCTTATAACCTGCCACATAACCAGCTATGCCACTTAAAGTTTCGATAATTTCTTTAAGATAGGGAATATCTACGTAGCTGTCAGCTTCTAGAAGAGCAACGATTGTTTCATCAATCGTCCCAAGAGCGATGATTGTTTTATCATCTTTTCGGATTCGCTTATTTTTTATATCGGTAAATAAATAATCTCCTTTTTTAGTTGAAATCTTCATTTAAACCACCTCTTTATTATAGTATAAACAATAATTGAAACAATATGTGATATAACTTTTTTATTGTGCTAAAATTAAATAGACAATAAGTTATGGGAGTTTTTATGAAGTATACAGCAGTTATTGTTGCAGCGGGTAAATCAGAAAGATTTGAGTCGGCAACAAATAAATTATTATATAAGCTATCTGATGGCTCACTTGTCATTGACAGGGCACTGCAGCCATTTAGAGAGGATAAGGACTGCAGTCAGATAGTTTTAGTTACTAATTCAGAGACGATTGACTATTTAGCTAAAAACAGGGCTACGGGCAAAGAGATGTACTGTCATGGTGGAGCAGCTAGAAGTGATTCGGTCTTTAATGGTCTAATGGCTGTTAAAGAAGAAATCGTTTTGGTTCATGATGGTGCCAGATGTTATCTGCAAAGTGAAGATTTAAATAATCTGAAAAAAGCAATGGAAACTGAAAGAGCAGCTATCCTGAGTAAGCCAATTGTTGATACCATCAAGGTAGTAAGTGATGGTTACATTGTCAAAACGATTGATCGCAACGCCTTGAATGGAGCTCAGACTCCTCAAGCTTTTTATATTGATGAATTAATGGACTGTTATATAAAGGCCAAAGAAGAAGGTTTTTCACCAACTGATGAGGCATCAGTTATTGAAAAATATAGTGATACCAAAATTAAGTGTGTTATTTCTAAACATCACAATGAAAAAATAACCACAATTGATGATATAAAATAGGAGAAAAAGATATGTACGCAAAAAGAAGAGAACAATTATTAGAGATGCTGGAGCAGTATTCAATTACTGTGCTTATGGCTGGCAGGGCTCCTTATAGTGTTGGAGATTCCAAGTATCCATTTGAAGTAAACAGATCTTTTTATTACTATACTGGTCTGGATAGGGAAAACCTGATTTTAGTTCTAGTTAAACTGGATGAAAACACTACAAAAGAAATCCTCTTTATTGAACCTTATGATGAACTTTTAGCTAAATGGGTAGGTGGAAGAATTAGGCCAAAACAGGCCAAAGAGATAAGCGGTATTGAAGATATCCGCTATCTTGAGGATTTAATGCCAACATTGGGCTCATTTTTAAATCCTTATGGCAAGCTTGTGGATTTCGTTTTATGTGGTGACTTATCCAAGCAAGAGCTGAACCAGCCAAATGATACAATTGATTTATTTAACAAAATCAAAGAACTTCAGCCACAAGTAGTCTATACCAACATTTATGACAAGATTTGTGCAATGAGAATGATTAAAGATGAACATGAAATTGAAATGATTAAAAATGCGATAGATGTAACCCAGGAGGGAATTGAGACGATGATGAGATACTCTCACAGCAATGTCTGGGAGAATGAACTGGAAGCTTATTTTGACTTTGTTTTAAAGTGCAAGCAGTGTAAAAACGCTTTTACGACCATCTGTGCTACCGGTAAAAATGCGACGATATTGCATTATGCCGATAATAATGATTTTGCGAAAACAGATGATCTGGTCTTGTGTGACTTGGGCGCCGCCTATAAGTATTACAATGCTGATATTACTAGAACCTTTCCAGTCAATGGCAGATTTACTAATCGTCAAAAACAGATTTATGATATAGTTTTAAGAGCCAATAAACTTGTTGAAGCTCTAGCCAGACCTGGAATTACTACTAAAGAATTAAATAATGAAGTAGTTAAGTTTTATGAAGTAGAACTGGCAGCGATTGGATTATTAGATAATGGCAAGACAGTAAGAGATTATTATTATCACAATGTTTCACATCTGCTGGGCTTAGAAGTCCATGATGTCTTTTTACCAGATATGGTGCTTAAACCAGGCTGTGTAATCACTAATGAGCCAGGACTGTATTTGGAAGATGAAGATATCGGTATCAGAATTGAAGATGATTTGCTGATTACTGAAGATGGATGCATCAACTTAAGTAAAAACATAATTAAGGAAATTGAAGACATTGAAGCATTTATGAATAAAAATTAGGAGTTATAAAAAACATAAAATATTATTTATAGAAAGGGAATTTTGACTTTACAATAGGGGTGAAATTTGATAAAATATAACAGCGTTCGGGTAAATTTATATTTACTTCTTGCCTAGAAATAGGCCGCTAGACCAAAAGGAGGAAAAAAACATGAGAAAATATGAAATTATGTATATCCTTAACGCTTCAGCTGAAGAAGCAGTTCGTACGGAAACCATTGAAACTCTACATAAGATCATTACAGATGCTAATGGTACAATCGAAAAAGTAGATGAATGGGGTATGAGAGAATTTGCTTATCCAATTGAAGACATGACAAAAGGATATTATGTAGTAATCACTATTAAAGCTAATAATGATGCTATGAATGAATTTGACCGTATTAGTCGTATCAATACAAATGTTGTTCGCCACATGATTGTCAAAATTGAAGAATAGGTGAAGTAAAATGATTAATCGAGTTGTTTTAATTGGTCGTTTGACCAGAGATCCAGAGTTACGTAAAACACCAAATGCCTCAGTTTGCAACTTCTCTTTAGCAGTAAACAGAAGAAAAAGCAAAAATGATACAAATACGCCAGATGCTGATTTTGTACCATGTGTGGCATGGAATCAGACCGCAGAGTTGATTACCAACTACTTGCGTAAAGGGTCTCAGCTTGGACTTGAAGGAAAGATTCAGACTAGAAATTATGATGATCCTAATGTTCCAGGAAGAAAGGTTTATGTTGTCGAAGTATTGGTAGACAGCATCATGTTCTTAGATTCTAAGAGCAACACATCAATGGCAAGTACATCATATACAACAGATTACTATCCAGATGAAAGTTATACAGATATGGCAGATGGTCCTAAACTGGACATTTCAAGTGATGATTTGCCATTCTAGAAAGGAAGTTTATTATGGCATTTAGAAGAAATAGACCTGGTCGTAGAAAAGTTTGTTATTTCACTAAAAATAACATTACCTATATCGACTATAAAGATACTGAATTATTAAAGAAATTTGTCTCACCAAATGGAAAGATTATCCCAAGAAGAGTTGCTGGGACAAGCGCTAAGTATCAACGTATGTTAGCTACAGCTATCAAACGTGCTCGTCAAATGGCTTTATTACCATACGTTGTTGACTAATCAGTGAAACAATCCCCTTATCTGGGGATTTTTGTTTGGTCTTTGAGTTTTACAACGTTTCAATAATGTTTTATAATTATTGTGTATCTTTATGTGGAAAGATGTTTTTGTTGTAGGAGAAATTGAAAATGCGAAAATCAAGAGTAAACAGTATAACCTATGGAGCACTATTTTGTGCCCTGGTAGGTGTGTTAGTATATATAAATCGCCTTTTGGCTAATGGTTTGGAACTATACTTCTTTTGGATTATTCCAATAGTGGTAATTATTTATATCGTTAAGTTTGATGTAAAACAGGCGATTGTTATGAATGTAGCAATGTTGCTGATGACAATGATTATTGCTGGGCCTATATCAACAAGCGCTTTCTATGTATTGGGATCTGTTATTGCCGGCACTGTTTATGGCGCCGGACTGATTAAACAAAAGAGTGCTACCTTTCTGATTTCTTCAGTTGTAGTAGTTTCTCTTATCATGATGTTTATTTCTTATTTTGTCTTTGCTAAGTTTTTTGGTTATGACTTGCTGGCAGAAATGGATTTTATGAAAGAGACAATGACTGTTTTGATTGATAGAATGGCCAAAGGAGATGCAGGTGTGGCTTCAACTCTGATGTCGATTTTTGATAATAATGCTTTATTTTCAATTATCATTATCTCTTCAGTATTAAGCGCTCTTTTAGAAGGCTTTTTAGTACATAGTATTGCCTTTATCGTTTTAAGAAGATTAAAGATGACTATTCCACCAATGAAATCAGTAAGTGAGCTATATGCTCCGTTATGGTTAAAATTAGTAGTTCTTGTGGGATTGGCAGGAAATATTCTGATGAATCAGATTCCGGCTGTAGCTCAATACAAAAATCTTATCTTTCCGATAACGGTTATTGCCTATATTGTCTGTTTCATGTTTGGTTATATTTTGATTTCAACACTTATAGCTATCAGGGTGCCTGATGCCAGAAAAAGAGCCAGTCTGGCAGTTATAGTACTGCTGTTGTCGTTATTTTTATCAGTATTAGTCATTGGAGTGGGGATTTTCGATATCTTTACTTCATTTAGAAAAACATTAATAGAGGAGCTGAAAAATTATGTTAAACAAAATGGACAAGCTTAAACTTGTTGCTTTGATTCTTTTATTTATTGAAACAGCTTTAGCTTTATTTTTTGAGTTTGTGTTAAAAATTGACTATGATTTTCTAGTTTATGTTTTCATTGCGGCTAATTTTGTTCTAATGATTTATATTTTCCTGTTAATGGAGTTAGATAAGCGAAAACGTACTGTTGATATAAACAGAGTTTTAGGAACTGAAGCCAAGGAAGCTTTAGAGTATGGAATGGTTGGTATTCTAATTTATGATGATAACTACGCTGTCAGCTGGGCTTCAGATTTCTTTGAAAATCGTCAGATTAATATTATTGGCGAAAAAATTACCAAGGTTTTCCCGCAAATGGGTGTCTTATTTTCAGGAAATAAGCATCGCGCAGTAATTACCAATGAAGATGGTACAAAATATGAATGTGTAAAAGAGGAGAGTTCACAGGTAGTATTTGTTAAGGATATTACTGAAATATATGATGTTAAAAAAGCTTATCAAAATGAAAAGATTGTTTTAGGTTTGATAAGTTTAGATAATTATGAAGAAACCATTCGTAATGAAGATGAGCAGAAGATTGCTCATATCAATACCAATATCCGCCAGAAGATAGTATCCTGGGCAATAGGTCATGGAGCGATTATTAGAAGAATCAGAAGTGACAGATTTTTTGTGGTAATAAATTATGAAAATTTCCAGAAGATGCTCAACAGTAAATTTGCCATCTTAAACGAAATTAAAGAGGCTGCCAGAACACTTAATGTTTCGATAACCTCTTCAATGGCTTACAGTTATGGAGATGCCAGTTTTGATGAGTTGGATAGTACATTAAACAATATGTTAGAACTGGTACTATCAAGAGGAGGAGACCAGGTAGCTGTAAAACAACATGGTAAAGAAGTTGAGTTTTTTGGTCAATCTTCTGAAGCCAGTGAAAAAACTTCTAAGGTAAGAGCTAGAGTTATGGCTCAAAGTTTAGAAAAAATCTTTAATGATAGTTCAGGTGTCTTCATTATTCCTCACAATGAAGCTGATTTAGATAGTTTTGGGGCCTGTTTAGGTGTCAGCAGGATTGTCTTCTCTTTAGAAAAGAAAGCTTATATTGTGTTTAATGGCATTAATATTGAACCAGTGACAGAGGGAATTTATGAAGAAAATATTATGAATTTAATTGAAAATCATATTTTCATAACTGAAGAGGAAGCATTATCCTTTATGGATGAACAGTCAGTAGTGGTAGCAGTTGATCATCACAGTTTAGATTTAACAAGCACGCCTAAGTTGGTGGAAAATGCTCCAAAGATTATCATTATTGACCATCATCGTAGAAAAAGTGATACCAATATCAGTGCGATGCTGATTTACAATGAACCATCAGCTTCTTCAACAGTAGAACTGGTAACAGAGTTAATGCAATATTCTAAAAATGTTATTGAGTTAACAGAGCTGGAGGCAACTATTATGTATGCCGGTATTTTAGTGGATACAGACGAATTAAAGACACGAACAAATGCCAGAACATTTGAAGCCTGTGCAACACTTAAAAAGAATGGAAGCAATACTTCTTTAGCCTATTATTGGTTAAAAGAAGGAATTCAGGATTTTATCGACAAGACAATGATTTCTAAGAATATGGAAATTGTTAGAGAAGGTATCGCCATAAGTGCGGTTAAAAAAGAAGGAAAATATTTATCAAGAACAGCCCTTTCTAAAGGAGCTAATCACATTGGTTCAATCAAGGGAATAAAAGCATCATTTGTTATTGCGCAAATTGACAGTAATACCTTTGCCATTTCAGCCAGAAGTAATAGTGATATTAATGTCCAGATTATTATGGAAAAAATGGGTGGTGGAGGTCACTTTAATGCTGCCGGACTGCAGAGAGCCAATACAAGTTTAAAAGATTTGAAGGATGAGCTGATTTTGATAATTGATGAATATTATCAGGGAGGTAGTAGTAATGAAAGTAATCCTATTGACTGATGTTAAAAACGTTGGAAAGAAAAATGAAATTAAAGAGGTAGCAGCTGGTTATGCTCGTAACTATCTGATTAAAAACGGATTAGCTGTTGAAGCTACTAAAAGAGCATTGGAAATACTGCAAAATCAAAAGGATGAAGCTGCAGCAAAACAGAAAGCAAAAAAGCAACAAGCCTTGGATTTAAAAGAAAGACTTGAAAAGCTAACTTTAACTTTTAAAGTTAAAAGCGGAACTGATGGCAAACTATTTGGCAGTATCAATACTGGCAAGATTGCTGATGAATTATTAAAACAATATGATATTACGGTAGATAGACGTAAGTTTGTTGATAGCGAAAATATTACCAGATTAGGTAATTATGAGGTGAAGGTCGAATTATTTAAAGATGTAATTGCGAAATTCAAAATAGAAGTAATTAGTTTATAGGAGGGTATTTATGACTTTACAGGTACCAGCAAGTATTGATGCTGAACAGGCGTTATTAGGCTCACTATTTTTATACCCAGAAACAATGAATTTTACTTCAGAAGAGAATTTAAAACCTGAAGATTTTTTTGTTGCCGCAAATAGGAAAATCTACCAGGTAATGATAGATTTAAATAATGAAAGAAAACCAACCGATGTGGCAACAGTTATTACCAGACTTCAGGATATTCAGGAATTGAATAGTGTCGGTGGGGTAGATTATATTATGCATTTAACTGATTTAGCTATCAGCAGTGCCAATGCGGTTCACTATATAACGATGTTGAAAGAAAAAGCCCTGTTAAGAAAGCTTATTGAAGTATCAGAACAGATAAAAAAGAAAAGCTTTGAAAGTCAGCATGAACCGATAGATGTTTTAAATGAGGCTGAAAGTCTAATCTTGAAGGTTAGCAGAGATAGAAAGGTTACAGAATTTAAAAACAGTAAAGAAGCCTTTGACGAATTAATTGATCGAATAAACCTGTTAAAGGAAAAAAGTGGGATGACTGGAGTTCCATCAGGTTTTGAACATTTAGACAACATTACCAATGGTTTTCAGGAAAGCGATCTTATTATTGTAGCTGCCAGACCTTCAGTGGGGAAAACAGCCTTTGCGTTAAATGTTGCCAGCAATGCAGCAGTCAAATATAATCATAGTGTTGCCTTGTTTTCCTTGGAAATGCCTTCTATTCAATTGGCAACAAGAATGATGGCATCTGAAAGCAAGGTAGAAATACATAAAATCAGAACGGCTAGAAATTTGAACAATGATGATTGGTTTAAGATGGATCAGGCTAGAACCAGGTTGTCAAATGCCAAGATTTATATTGATGATTCACCAACTATCAAGGTGAACGAAATTTTTGCTAAATGTCGAAAACTGCAGAAAGATCAGGGGTTGGATATGATTATTGTGGATTACTTACAATTAATTGCTCCTTCAGTATCTAAAGGAGATAATAGACAATTAGAAGTAAGTGAGATATCTCGCTCTTTAAAACAAATGGCCAGAGAACTAAAGATTCCAGTGGTCGCTTTATCTCAGCTGTCAAGAAATGTTGAGAAAAATAAGGAAAGAAAACCGATGCTCTCTGACTTAAGAGAATCTGGAGCTATTGAACAGGACGCAGATATTGTTATATTTTTACATTATGACAAGGATAGTGAAGCTAATAAAGGCGTTGAAGATATGCCATCAAAAGATACTGTAAAGGAAATAGAGTTGATTATTGCCAAGCATCGTAATGGTGCAACTGGTGGTTTTCCACTTTCTTTTAAGCCTTCAATAAATCACTTTCTTACCATAAAGAAAATAATTAATTAGAAAAAACGAGGATTATTATGAAAAGAAAAAAAGAATTAGTTTCAATATTTATCAGTCTTGTTTTTTCCATTATAATCGTGATGTTTTTTCCTTCAAATATAGGAAAGCAGGCCTTGATATCAAATGTTAATTTGAATGAGGAAAAATCATACATTACACAAAAAATAGAATATGTTTCATTAGAGCCTATTGATGTTACAAAGGTATATCACAAGGGTAATCTGATAGGGATTTTATATGATGGTGATCTTGTTCAGAAGGCCATCGACATGGAAGAAGCAAAACTGGCTGGAACAAAGTTTGAGGGATATGAAGTAGATATAAGCGATGAGATTTATATTCTCAGAGAGAAGTCCTTCTGGAAATATGAGAATAAAGATCAGGAAATATTAGCTTATATTACCAGTAACAATCTTCTGGTTGTTCAGGCAGTTAAAATAGAAATTGTTAAAGAAGATGTTGTTATTGATACGATATATGTCAAATCTATCGAGGATTTTTCAAATGCTCTAAGAAGATTTGCTCTATGTTTTATTGATGAAAAAGCTTATATTGCCTTGGAAAATCATGAAGAGATTGCTGATTTAACAACTTATGGCATTCAGGATAGAAATATTTATATTGAAGAAACTATCAAAGCAACACCAACAGGAGCCAGTACAAAAGAACTCTTTGCTGATGAAGAAGCGATATTTATGTATTTGTGTTATGGAAGAGACTATCAACTGGAATATTATACTGTTGTAGAATACGATACAATAAGTGGGGTGGCTTCAAAAGCGGGCTTGTTAGCGAAGCAGCTTTTAGCTATTAATGATGACCTTGATAATATCAATCAGGCCCTTGTACCTGGTCAGCAGTTGGTTGTTACCTATTTTACTCCACCGATTACGATAGTTGTTGAACAGCAGCGTTTAGCTAAAGAAGTAACTTATCCAACCGAAAGCGTTTATACTTTTGATATTAAACTGCAGAGAGGAGAAGTTGTAGAAGATGTTGCTCCGGCAACAGGATATAATGATGCCACTTATACAGATATCTATGTAAATGGTATTTTGACAAGCTATCGTCAGGATAGTGTAGTAGTTAAAGTTGAACCGACAATTGGACAGTATAGATATAATATGCAGGATTATAGTGACAGAGGAGTATTCTTTTCACTGCCTGTAAACAATCCAGTTATTACCTGTGACTTCTATTGCTATGCCAATCATCATGGCTGTGACTTTATCGATAGATATAATCCATATGGAGATGTTTTAGCAGCTGCAGATGGAACAATTATTGAAAAGGGATACCATTTTGCGATGGGATACTATTATTATATTGACCACAGCAATGGAATCGTTGCCAGATATTTACACCTGTATACACCAGGCTATTATGAAGTTGGAGATCTGGTTTTAAGGGGTCAGGTAATTGGTCGAATTGGTAGCACTGGTATCAGTACTGGGCCGCATCTGGATATCGGTATTTATATTGATGGTGAGCTTGTTGACCCTTGCTGGGTATTGCCATGTGAACAGGCTGGTAGGCAGTAATGAAGTATTATGTTTTGGCTAGTGGTTCAAAGGGAAATTGTACAGTTGTAAAAAGTAAGAATACTACAATTATGATTGACTGTGGTATAACCCAAAAGTATCTGAAAGAGTCATTTGCAGAAATTGGACTTGATTATCAGGATTTAGATGGCGTATTAATTACTCACAGTCATAGTGATCATTTGAATAATACCAGAATTATTAAAGACTTGAATGTCTATTCTCCCTTTAAGATAAGTGGATTAAACAGGAATCATTTAATTGAACCAATTGATGTATTTACTATTAATGATTTAGAGATTTTAGCCATACCTCTTTCTCATGACACTGATATCACAGTCGGTTATGTTATTTATGATGGGACTGAAACGCTGGTAATTGTTACGGATACCGGATATCTGTCAGAAAGAAATATTAAAATTATCAGAAATGCTAATTATTATATCATGGAAAGTAATCACGATCCGGAAATGTTATTGAATACCAGAAGACCAAAAGGTATTAAAAATCGTATACTATCTGATTATGGTCATCTTTCAAATGAAGATTGCGGCTATGCCCTGTTGCAATGTATTAATGAAGACACTAAAGAAATTGTTCTGGCTCACATTTCAGAAGAAGCAAATACCAGAGAGCTAGCTTATAATAGCTTGATTGATTTATTTGATAGAAAAGGAATTGATTATCAGGATATAAAAATCAAGGCTGCTAAACAATTTGAAATTATTAAAGGTGGATCAGATTAGATTCACCTTTTATTATTGTCTAGTTTTCGAATGTGATATACTTATACAGTAGGAGAAACAAGTATGGTTGATGTAATCGTAGTAGGAGCAGGACATGCTGGATGTGAAGCTGCACTAGCCACAAGCAGGCTAGGTTTTAATACTGTTTTATGTACCATAAATAAAGACTTTATGGCCTCTTTACCATGTAATCCTTCTATTGGTGGACCAGCAAAAGGAGTAGTCGTCAGAGAAATTGATGCTTTAGGTGGTCAGATGGCTAAAATAGCAGATGCAACTGCTTTACAGTTCAAGATGCTGAATACAACCAAGGGACCAGGGGTTAGAAGTTTAAGAATTCAGGCAGATAAGATTTTATATAAAAAGAAAATGCGAGAAGTCTTAGAGAAGCAAAATAATTTAACCATCAAGGAATGTCTGGTTGAAGAGCTTGTGGTAGAAGATGGTAAAATTAAAGGAGTAATAACTGAAACAAAGGAATTTTTAGCATCTAAGATAGTTATCTTAACTACAGGCACTTTTATGAATTCTAAAATAATGGTTTCAGATCATGTTACATCAATTGGACCAGATAATCAAAGAACCACAAAAAATCTTTCTAGTAATTTAAGAGAGCTTGGTTTTAAGATTTTTAGATTGAAAACAGGTACACCAGCCAGAATTAAAACGGCTTCTATTGATTTTTCCTATGCTACTTTAGAACCTGGCAATACTGAAACAGAAGCTTTCTCTTTTGAGAGTGAAAAAACATTGCCATTAAAAGATCAGATACCATGTTATCTAATCTATACTCAACCTGAAACTCATCAGATAATTCAGGAAAATTTGCATAAATCAAGTATGTATTCAGGAGTTGTTGAAGGAATTGGCACCAGATACTGTCCATCAGTAGAAGATAAAATTGTCAGATTTGCTGATAAGGAAAGACATCAGATTTTTTTAGAACCTGAATCCTTATCATTGGATACAACCTATGTTCAGGGTTTTTCAACCAGTATGCCTTATGATGTTCAGGATAGGATGCTATATTCCTTACCAGGATTTAAAAATCATATTGTTGATAAATATGCCTATGCCATAGAATACGATGCAATTGATCCACTACATCTTAAACCATCTTTAGAAACTAAACTGGTGGAAAACTTGTTTACTGCCGGTCAGATTAATGGTACTTCTGGTTATGAAGAGGCAGCTGGTCAGGGACTTCTAGCAGGAATTAATGCTGTAAATAAGCTAAAAGGAAAGCCACCACTGATTTTAAGAAGAGATGAAGCTTATATTGGAGTAATGATTGATGATTTAGTTACTAAGGGCACAAAGGAGCCTTATCGTCTGTTAACCAGTAGAGCTGAATATCGTTTGTTATTGAGACACGACAATGCTGATCAGAGACTGACTGAATATGGTTATCAGGTTGGGCTGATAAGTGAAGAAAGATATCAGAAGTATCTTTTTAAGGTAAACCAGCTGGAACATTTCAAACAACTTTTAGTTGAAACAAAGGTTGATTATAGCCAAAAGCTGATAGAATATCTTGCCCAAAAAGGTTATGGTGATAATAAAACTCAAGGCAACTGTCATGATCTGATAAAAAGGCCAAATGTGGAAACAAAAGTCATCTGTCAGCTGCATGACATTGAAATTGATGAAAATTTAGCTGATCAGCTGGATATTGAAATTAAATTTGAAGGCTATATTTCCAAAACTAGAAGGGAAGCAGCTAATCTTATCAGATTAGAGAAGCAGCCGCTACCATATGATTTGGATTACAATAAAATAGTAAATTTATCTATTGAAGCTAAAGAAAAACTATTAGCTGTAAAACCTTTAACTATTGGTCAGGCTTCAAGGATTTCCGGAGTAAATCCAGCTGATATAATAACGCTTCAAATTTATCTGAAACAATACAAGGAGAACCAAGATGAAAAATAAAAGGAAAGTAATTATTGACTGTGATCCTGGTGTCGATGATGCCTTAGCTATTAATGCTTTACTTTTAAAGGAAGAAGTAGAAGTATTGGGTATTAGTTGTGTTGGTGGTAACAGACCCCTAGAGTACACTTATAAAAATGCTTTGCGTTTAGTAGATTTCTTTAACAGCGACGTCAAGGTTTATAAGGGAGTAGAACCCTTATCAATTGACCCTGATATTAAAACCAGTTTCTTTCATGGTGTAAATGGTTTTGGGGATGTTGAGATACCTTATAGTGAGAAAAATCTAAGCAATGTCAATGCTGTTGATTTTTTAGAGGAAATGTTGTTAAAGTATCCTGGTGAAGTTGAAATCCTGGCTTTAGGACCATTATCAAATCTGGCAGCCCTGATTTTAAAAAATCCTCAGGCATTTGAAAATGTCAAAGCTATCTACTCGATGGGTGGAACATTTACGATGGGTAATATTACTCCGTATTGTGAATTTAACTATTATTTCGATTTAAAGGCTTTGGATATTGTGATGAAGGCTTTAAACGAAAACAAAGTTGTTTTCCATATGTTTCCGTTAGATGTAACGATGAAAGTCTATTTTGATGTTAATGAGTTTACCTTTTTAAGATATGAAGGTGGTGCTTGGGGTAATCTGGTAGCTGATATTTTTGAAAATCACTATCTGGTTAAAACCTATCAGGCAATAGGAAAGACATTCTGTGTTTTACATGATCTGGTAGCTGCCATGTATATGTTTAATCCGGAATTGTTTGATGAAGCAGAGCCGGTTAGAATTACATTTGAATATGATGGTGAAAGAAAAGGAAAGATGAGCAGAGAATCAGCGGATACTAATATTTATGTTCATGAAGATGTTGACAGCTATAAGATGAAAGAGGCTTATCTGGCTATCAACTATGATAAAAAAGTGATAGAAAAATATCGTAATTTAAACAGAAGTTAGGTCATACCTGACTTTTTTTATTAAAAGAGAAAGAAAAGAAAAAAGTTCCAGATAAAGAGCAGTAATGGAATATAGGCAGAAAAAAGAAAAATACTATCAAACAGTGACAGTATTTAATAAAGATTATTTATGGACATTTATCAGCTATAATATCCAGAATTTAAACACATGAATAATTCCTACTATAATCAATATGAATAGTAAGATACAAAACGAGATATACATTATCAGCAAAGCTCTTATACTGTTTCTGTCCATGTTTTCATTCCTTTCTTAATTTAATTCGGATCAGTTTATTTGGCACCTTTCTTTATCAGCTCAATTGTTTTTGGCAATACCGTGGCGTAAATAACGGCTAAAACTGCTCCAGAAACAATCTTTAATGGAATAGAGCCGAATACCAGGGCATCAGAATAGTAACCATATACCTTAGCATCAATAAATAGAGCCAGGGTATTTAAGGTTGTGACCAGTAAGGCTGAAAATATAGCTATTAGAGAAATTGTTTTAAAATTTAAATCATTCTTTTTCTTTTCAGTAATATATCCTACCATAAATCCACTGATAGCGTGAGGCAAAATCCATAAGATGGTAGTAGCTGTAAAACCATATCCCGAAAAGAGCAACTGATATAAAAAACTGCCAATAAAACCAACCATAAAACCATCAAGTTTGCCAAAGAGTAAACCCGCTGCTAAAACAGGAAAAGCTTCAAAAGTGAATTTGAAGTTCAATAGTTTTATAGGAGTTAATATTGATAAAATTACTTTCATAGCTATTAACATTGATATGGTTGTTAAGCGTTTAGTTGTCATGGTTCTCCTTTATGATGTAAATATCATATCACAGCTTTCTTGCAGCTGAAATAGCCAAATTATTTAATAATACGGCAATAGTAACTGAACCTACTCCTTTTGGAACAGGAGAAATATTTTCCACAATTTCTTTTACTTCATCAAATAAAACATCGCCACACAGTTTCTTTTTTTGATGATTGTAGTTAATTCCTACATCAATAACAGTTTGATTAGGACTGAAGTAATCTTTATTTAAAGATTCCATCTGCCCGCTGCAGGCAACGATAATATCAGCCTTTTTGGTTAAAGAAGGAATGTTTTCACTTTTTGAGTGACAGATAGTAACGGTACAGTTTTCATTTAAAAGTAACATGCCTACCGGTTTTCCAACAACTAAACTTCTACCAATAACTACAGCTTTTTTACCAGTTAGAGGAATGTCATAGTATTTTAACATTTCAATAACAGCCTGAGCAGTACATGGAGCAAAATATTTGCCAGTATTGTTAAATAAAGAAGACAAGGCAATATCACTGCCACCATCAATATCCTTGGTTGGATCTAGATAATTTCTAGCCTTTTCATTGTCCAGATGCTTTGGTAAAGGTCGTAGCATTAATATGCCATCGATATTGTCATCATTGTTTAAGGAGTCCAGAACCTGATAAAAATAATCATATTCAACATTATTATTCAAAGCAATTGTATTGACATTGATGCCTAACTTTTCGCACCTTTTGACAGCTGCTTTTTCATAAGAGAGATCATCAGCCTTTTCTCCAACTCTTAAGATGGCTAAAGAAATATCTTTGCCCTTATTTTTAAGCTCTTGTACTGTCTTTCTGGTTTTTGTACTGATGCTGTCACTGACAGCTTTTCCATATAAAATTTTAGCCATTATATCATCTCTCCATTAATAGTTTCAAAAATTGATTTTGCTACTTTAGAATATTTTTCTACCAGTTCATCAACTTCTGTATTTCTTTTATTGGCGAATTTTCTATCTTTCATAAATTTAGTATTAACCTTAATATTAATGCTGCAGCCATATAAAGCTCCATAAGCCAGCATTGCTGCTGTAGCTATATCTGATATCACTAATTTTGAACCGATCTGAGAATATCTTTCTAAAAGTTCAATCACCTTGGCAATGTCTTTTAAAATAGTAAAAGGACCTTCACTGGCGGTGATCAAGCAGTTCTCCAAAATTTTATCTCTATCAGGGTTATTTTTATCCAGACTGTAAGCTTTTGAAAGTGGTAAAAAGCTTTCAGCATCCAAATTGATGTCTTCCAGCAGTTTAATTCTCAAGGTTTCAGATTTGTTGTTTAATTCAATTATTTCTTCTTCTACATTTTGATACCTTTTTTTGCCAATGGTTAAAGATGCCACCATACTTCCTAATGATGAAGCCAAAGCTCCCACAAGAGCGCATGCTCCACCACCACCAGGGACAGGAGCTTTACTAGATAAATCAATAGTAAATTGTTCAATAGACTGTTTATACATAAATATCTTTTTCCTTTTAAAATAAGCCGGTAATAATACCGTTATTATCAACATCAATACTTTCAGCTGCTGGAACTTTTGGCAGTCCAGGCATTGTCATAATATCACCAGTCAAGGCCACTATAAATCCTGCCCCTGAGGCTACTTTTAGTTCTCTTACGGTAATAGCAAAATCTGTAGGCGCTGCCAGTTTTTTTGGATCATCAGAAAATGAGTATTGAGTTTTAGCCATGCAGACAGGTAGGTTGGAAAACCCAAGTTCTTCTAACTGTTTCATTTGTTTTAAAGCTGCGGCAGTAAGTTCGACTTTATCAGCATGGTAAACCTTGGTTGCGATTTTATTTAATTTATCATAAATCGAGTCATTTAAATCATAAGCAAATTCAAATTCGTTTTTAATTTCTGTAAGTTTAATTACTTCATCAGCTAAATCAATGCCTCCATCTGAACCCTTTGAAAAGACTTCACTTAAGGCCACGCTGATGCTTAGCTCTTTACATTTATCTTCAATCAGTTTCAGTTCTGCTGCACTATCATCAGGGAATCTATTGATAGCGACAACCACAGGTAATTTGAAGATGTTTCTAATATTTTCAAGATGTTGTAAAAGGTTAGGTAAGCCTTTTTTTAAAGCATCCAAGTTTTCCTGCTTTAAGTCTTCTTTTAAAACACCACCATGATTTTTTAAAGCGCGGCAACTAGCCACAATTACGACAGCATCAGGTTTTAAATTGGCAATGCGACATTTTATGTCTAAGAATTTTTCTGCTCCTAGATCAGCGCCAAAACCAGCCTCAGTTATGGTATAATCAGCCAGTTTTAAGGCTAGTTTAGTAGCTGTAACACTATTACAACCATGAGCAATATTGGCAAATGGGCCACCATGAATAAAAGCAGGTGTGGCTTCTAAGGTTTGAACCAGATTAGGTTTTAAAGCATCTTTTAATAAAGCTGCCATAGCTCCGTGAGCTTTTAGTTCTTTAGCTAAAACTGGATTGTTGTCATAAGTGTAACCGATAGTAATGTTGCCAAGTCTTTCTTTTAAATCAGCAATATCATTACTTAAACATAAGATAGCCATAACTTCACTGGCTACGGTGATATCAAAACCATCCTGCCTTGGAGTACCATCACTTCTGGCACCCAATCCACAGACAATATTTCTTAATTGACGATCATTCATATCAACAGCTCTTTTCCAGCTTATTCGTCTTGGATCGATATTTAAAGGATTTCCTTGCTGGATGTGATTGTCAATAAGCGCTGCCAAAAGATTGTTAGCAGCGGATATGGCATGAAAATCACCGGTAAAGTGCAGGTTGATATCTTCCATAGGAACTACCTGCGCATAACCTCCACCTGCAGCTCCGCCTTTTATTCCAAAGACCGGTCCTAAAGAAGGTTCTCTTAAAGCGACCATGGTTTTTTTACCCAGTTTTGTTAGAGCATCGGCTAAACCAACGGTAGTAGTAGTTTTGCCTTCTCCAGCTGAGGTAGGATTAATGGCAGTGACTAAAATCAGCTTGCCATCCTTTTTATCTTTTAATTCTTCCATTAAGCGATAATCTATTTTGGCTTTATAATTACCATATTGTTCAATGTATTTTTCATCAATATTTAACTTTTTGGCAATTTCTAAAATATGCTTTTTTTGACAGCCTTGAGCTATTTGAATATCGGTTAACATTATAAATTCCCCTCCCTTATCTAGTTTGGTCTCTTTTCTATTATAATGTTTTTTAGTCTGTTTGAAAATATCAAGAAAAATAGTAATATATATATTAATAAATAGAGGAGTGTATAAGATGTTATATTTTTCCAATGATTATAGTCAGGGTGCTCATCCCGCGATATTGGAGCGTTTAGTAGAAACCAATATGATTTCAGTAAGTGGTTATGGAGAGGATATCTTTTGTGCTGCCGCCAAAGAAAAAATAAAAAAGGCTATTGGAAACAGTGAAGCTGAAATTTTCTTTCTGGTTGGCGGAACTCAAACCAATCAGGTAGTTATTAATAGTATGTTACAAAAACATCAGGGGGTAATATCAGCTGATACCGGTCATATTGCTACTCATGAAGCTGGGGCAATTGAGTTTACAGGCAATAAAGTATTACCTATTAGACATGTTGCGGGAAAAATTAGCAGTGTCGATTTGAAAGAGTATCTGAAAACATTTTACGCTGATGAAAATCATGAGCATATGGTTTATCCAGGAATGGTATATATTTCATTTTCTACCGAGTATGGAACCATCTACTACAAAGACGAACTGGTTTCTTTACATATGGTTTGTAAAGAGTATCAGATTCCTTTGTATATTGATGGAGCTAGATTAGGTTATGGAATAATGGCTCAGGATAGTGATATGACTTTAAAGGATATCGCCGATAACTGTGATGTATTTTATATTGGTGGCACCAAGGTTGGAGCTCTTTGTGGTGAAGCGGTAGTTTTTACTAAAAATAATGTTCCTGCCTGTTTTATTACCCTGATCAAGAAGCATGGTGCCTTACTTTCTAAAGGAAGAGTTTTAGGAGTACAGTTCGATGCGTTATTTACTGATGATCTTTATTTGAAAATAGGTAAGCATGCTGTTGAAATGGCCGCTTATTTAAGAAAAGGTTTAAAAGAAAAAGGATACAGGTTTTTTATTGAAAATAAAACAAATCAGATTTTTATTATTTTAGAAAATGAAAAATTAAAGAAATTACAAGAGAAAGTTGTTGTTTCATTTTGGGAAAAATATGATGAACATCAAACGGTAATACGTCTGGCAACCTGCTGGGCCACAGAAAAAGAAGATGTTGATAAACTGTTGGCGATTATGTAAAATACTTCACAAAGTATTGTCAATATTTTTCGAAATTGTCCTGAAATAGATTAAACATTAGCGGAAGAA